>CAYJNU010000062.1:0-24887 GCA_964371005.1 uncultured Verrucomicrobiota bacterium
CGATGCCGATGAATCCCGCTCGATCCGATGCCGCCCTGAAAGACGCCGTGCGCGGTTACGGCCGGGAGAAGCTGATGAGCGAGATGTTCTGCCAGGAATGCTGGCACGAGCGCGGCACGCCACTGCCGCCCCGGCATCAGCGAGCGGGATGGCTTCCCACAAGTGCTCCGCGCGAAGCCGGCGTGACCCAGGACGTGGATGGCAAAGGGATGGCTCCGTCGCGCTCCGTGCGGCTGCATTCCTGAATCCGTCGTGCAGCCTTGGTCGCATTTGCCTTGCCCCGCGAAAGCTGCTTTACTCCGCACGATGAATTTCTTCATCCAACGCAGCAAATTGAGCGACCTGTATGACAAGGTCGCCACCGGCGAACGCATTTCCGAAGCCGACGCGCTGCGGTTGTTTGAATCCAAGGACCTGAATGCGCTTGGCGCGATCGCCGATCTGGCGCGCCAGAAGAAGGTCGGCAACCGCGCCAGCTACATCGTCAATCGCTATATCAACTACTCGAACTACTGCATCCTGAGCTGCCAGTTCTGCTCCTTCGCACGCAAGAAACGCGACGCCGACGGCTTCGAGTTGACCATCCCGCAGATGGTCGGAAAGGCGCGTGAAGCGTTGAAGCTCGGCATCACGGAGCTGCACATTGTCGGCGGACTGCATCCCTCGCTGCCGTTTAGTTACTACACGGACATGCTGAAGGCGCTGAGCGCGCTGAATTCAAATCCCGGAGTGCGGCCGTCCCCGGCCGCAGCAACTCACGCAGACCAAAACGCGTTGGCAAGTTCTGGCGCTGAAGCGAGTCTCAACCTATCTGCGCCCGAGGACGGGCGCACTCCGCCTAGACTGCAACTCAAATGCTTCACCGCGATTGAAATCCTGCACCTCGCTTGGCTCGCGAAGAAGTCCGTCGAGCAGACGCTGATTGAACTTAAGGAAGCAGGACTTGATTCCCTCACCGGCGGCGGCGCGGAAATCTTCGCTCCCGCCGTCCGACAGCAAATCGCCCGCGGCAAGGAATCCGCGGAGGAATATCTCGACGTCCATCGCACTTGGCACAAGCTCGGCGGGCGCAGCACCTGCACGATGTTGTTCGGCCACGTCGAATCGCTCGCCGACCGCGTGGATCATCTGCGGCAATTGCGCGCGTTGCAGGACGAGACGCGCGGCTTCGTGGGCTTCGTGCCGCTGCCGTATCAACCGGAGAACAACGACATCCCGGTGCAGACGCCGCCCACGGGCTTCGACGCGTTGCGCACCCTCGCCGTGAGCCGCATCTACCTCGACAACTTTGATCACATCACCGCTTATTGGGTGGGCCTGGGCATGAAGCTGGCGCAAGTGGCGTTGAGCTACGGCGCGGACGACCTGCACGGGACGATTATCGAGGAACACATCTTCCACATGGCCGGCGCAACCTCGCCGCAATTGCAGACCGAAGCGGACATGATCAAAGCCATCCGCGAAGCCGGCCGCACCCCGGTGCAACGGAACACGTTCTACGAACCGCTCCGGGTGCTGGACACTGCGCCTGCTGCGAGTGAAGCTGAACCGCCGGCGGACAAATCCAAGGTGTTGGAGGATAATCTGGCGACGGCGTAACTACACTACCCCTTCGAGCAAACGGACGTTACGAGGATTCTTTAGAATCCACGAACGACCTTCGCGAGCGAAGGTTCCGAGACACACAAGAGGAATCTGTTCTTTGTAGGAGCGAATTGCCAACTGATGGTCTCCACCTGAAAGCTCCATCGTAACTCTGCGCGGAATCCCATCGACAGAGCCAACAATCGTGACCTTGCCTTGTTCGCCGTTTTGATGTTCCAGCTTAAACACAGTGCCCAGCGCCTCGCTGTCATCTACCGGCTCTGTCTCTCGAAATATTCGAGCCGTTTCATCAAGGAAAGGAATCGAGTCTGGTGAGATCGTGCTTTGCGACACAACATCCTGCGGAATGCCGCGAAGTGGCGTCCAAGAAAAAGAAAACTGCAGTCCTTTCTCGCCACTCGCGCGATACAATCCGACCAGGGCTTCGCAAAGATTCGCGCTTACGCCATTCGCCACGGCCCTTTTCATAGGCTCTATGTCTCCAGACACCGCAACCTCGCGACAGGCAAGTTCAGCAGCATGGATAGCCTGAGCCAAAGTTCTCACCGTCTTGCGTTCAAACGGCTCGTCTGGTTGGAACATGTCGTTGGTCGCCAATTTGGGAACGACAGGCGAAATGATGGTCAAGATATAGCTCCCGCGCTGCGGCATTCCGAAGCGGGCATGGTTCAAATAGTCCATCGCCTGCTCGGGCTTTCGCTTCGCAAACAAGGATCTCTTCTCAATTGTGGAGCAAGCGGCAGCCAACATCAGGTTGCGAGCTTCCTCATGAATCGCTGTTCCCTGCTCCAGTGAAATTGTGCCGTCGCCGCTCACTCCCGTAAGCCTTGGCCTGATAACATCGGCGGTTGAAAGGACTAGGTCCTCAAAAATCTCGAACTGAGAACGTTGCTCCACTTGTTCCAGAACTCTCATGAGTTCCGCCATACGAGTCGGGAAATCTCTTAGTGTCCCATCCAGCGGTAACAGAATCTCCTTGTCGCCCTTTTCCCAGAACGATCCTTTCTGGAGTTTCTGAGCTTCCTGCCATTGATTCGCGCGCAAGTACGCAATGATGTCAAACGGACGAAGTCCGCTCAAAATCGCAGCATCTTGTATTGTGCCTTTCATGGATTCTGACCATTCCCGATTCGCTGCATTATTTGTGTCAACTGGGCAGCCGTGAATTGATTCGCTCTTGGCAAATGAACCGTAACGTTGGTTTGATTCGCTGTCGCTGCCATGCCAAACAAGCTAACCCAATATCCACACCTCCGCATCGCGAGTTCATTTTCAGAATGGTTCAACCAGTCACCCAAATTGTCCGGAACGGTAACAACAATAAGAATTCGCGGAACAAGCACGTTTATCGGGCGCAGCTCCTCGTAATTCTTCAGTTTCAAAGCAAAAGCGATGTGATCCGGATGAATGTTGGCCGCCTCGGTGCATTTCACTTGGGCGTCAAGTTGTGGTGACCGCACAATCCCGCCGCCGCCCCTTTGTCTGAACGAGAGATCAACGCTATCATCGTCAACCCCAGGTTGATCGACTGCCACCCTCGCGACGGCTGCAACAGCACGAGCATATGCGAAGCTGAACTGCTGTTTTTGGTCGTCGATGGTCATGCGTGCCCAACGGGATTAGTGGCATCGTAGTTTGTGTGCGGGCGACAGCAACACAATTCCGAATTCGATCAGCAGAGTTTCAGCCGGGTGTCCGGCGACGAGGAAGAAAACCAAGCGCTTAAGGCGTTTCCCGCACGCCAACACCAGCCCCGTTAAGGGTGACATCGTTGTGGAACCGCCCGCGATAAATGCCTAAGCCCCGCAGGGGTGGAATATGCCGCTCCTGAACGGCGCTTGGAACTTGGTCCGGTCGTGGTTCTACAAAGATGCCGCGCCTACGGAGCTTCGGTTCGCGAGGTTCGCAGTTCACCTCATCCGGCGGGCGGGCAGGGGTTTTATTTCATCGAGCCACCAATGCGTTCGCATTGTGATGATTTGCCGTAGCTTTAGGAATTTCCCCAGAAGCGGGCCAACAACTTCATGCCGCTGCCGTATCAGCCGGAGAACAACGATATCCGGGTCAAGACGCCACCCACGGGTTTCGACGCCTTGCGCACCCTCGCCGTGAGCCGCATCTACCTCGACAACTTCGATCACATCACCGCTTATTGGGTGGGCTTGGGCATGAAGCTGGCGCAGGTGGCGTTGACGAGCCAGCGCCGGTGACGCATGATTTGGCCATGAGCACGCTCGCGGAGATTGAGCAGGCGGCGGAGAAGTTGCCGCCGCAGCAGAAGCTGGAATTGGTGCGCTTTCTTGGCGCGCAGTTGCACGCAGAAACCAACGGCCAGTTCGCGCGTCCTCTCCCTCCTGCCGAGCGCGCGGCGGATTTGAAACGCTGGGCCGCCAGCCACGAACGCGGCCCGGGCCTGCCTGATTCTGCCATCGGTCGCGACGCCATCTACGACTGATGGCCTCATACCTCGCAGACACGAATCTGCTACTGCGATTTGCTGATCCGGCTTCGCCGCAGCATGTCATTGCCGCCAACGCGTTCGCCCAACTCATGGGCCAAGGCGATGAAGTCTGGCTCACGCCGCAAAATTTCATCGAATTCTGGGCGGTTGCCACCCGGCCGGTCGAAGCCAATGGCTTCGGCTGGACCAGCGAGCGAACAGCAAGAGAAGTTGCCGAACTGAGGGCGCGGTTTCCCTTGCTGCCGGATTCGCCAGAGGTTTTCACCCGCTGGTTGGAACTGGTGCAACAACTGCCCATTCATGGCAAGCGGGTTCGCGATGCACGACCGGTTTCCGTGTTACTGGCGCACACAGTCGAGCATTTGATTGCTTTCAACGCTTCCGATTTTGCGGTGTTCAAGGCGGTCATTTCAGTGGTTGATCCACGTTCACTTGCCCCAACGCCGGAAACGTAATCTCTGCCAGTGCACTACTTGGCTTCGTGCCGTTGCCGTATCAACCGGAGAACAACGACATCCCGGTGCAGACGCCGCCCACGGGCTTCGACGCGTTGCTCCATCGCCGTGCGCCGCATCTAGCGGGACAACCGGTCAGCCCGTCGGGCGGTTTGCCAACCGATGCCGCCAATAGCCCGGCTGCCGCTTCCCGTGCGCGACGGCGATGATGAGGAGATAGTCGGCTTCGATGGTGTAGAGCACGGAGTAGGGAAACACGCGCACAACGCAGCGCCGCACATCTTCCTCCAGCACGCGCCAGCGGTCAGGTGTGGCGACGATCTTCTGAATGGCTGTGCGAACCTCACGAGCGAAACGTTCCCCGAGATGGCGCCCGCGTTCTCTGTAAAAGCGAACCGCCGCCTCGAACTCCAGAGCCGCTTCGGGATGGAATTCGTGCCTCACTTGGCCAGCAGGCGTTCGATGCGGCGATAGACTTCGGCAGCGGGAACAGGCCTCACCTTGCCGGACCGTACCTCATCGCGACGCCGGAGGGCTTCGTCGGTCCACTGTTGCTCCAGGTCGGCTTCCTCCAGGCTGACCAGCAGGCGCTCGGCCAAGAAGATGCGATCCTTTGCGGGCAGTTCCTCCACCGTTTCAGCCAGGTTTTTCAACGTAGCGGTCATGGTTTTTAGAATAATGCCGACGCGTGCAAAAACAACCCCGACTTTTCGGCTGACGGAATTGCATTTCATCAAGCCACCAAGACGGTTCGCATTGAGATGATTTGCCGAAACCTTGAGCGTTTCCCCCCAAAGCATCGCCGCTTCGCGCCGCTGCCGTATCAGCCAGAGAACAACGACATCCCGGTGCAGACGCCGCCCACGGGCTTCGACGCGTTGCGCACCCTCGCCGTGAGCCGCATCTACCTCGACAACTTCGATCACATCACCGCCTACTGGGTGGGCCTGGGCATGAAGCTGGCGCAAGTGGCGCTGAGCTACGGCGCGGACGACCTGCACGGGACGATCATCGAGGAACACATCTTCCACATGGCCGGCGCGACCTCGCCTTCGAGGTGGCTTCCCCCTCGTCAAGTTCTCACGTCACCGGTAACTTTTTCGTGCCGCGAGGCGTCTTTCCGGACAGCAATGCCAGAATGGTTTTGAATAGCTCTTTCGTCCTCGACTTCAGATGTTTGTGCTGATTTCCCATGGCCGAGAGAAGGTTTCGTTGATAACGGTGCTGGTCCTTGGTCTTGTCTTGGGCGGCATCGCAGCGCCCGAACCGGCCCCAAACCCTTTCGAGAGTCAGGCGTCCCCAGTTCCCCAAAGCCCGATTGACAGGCTCGTCTTCGCCAGATTGTCCAGGCTGGAAATCCAGCCGGTCCTTTGTGCGGACGCGGTGTTTGTCCGGCGTGCCTATCTGGACGTCATCGGTACGTTGCCCACGGCGGAGGAGGCCAAGGAGTTTATTCTGGACCAGAACCCGGGCAAGCGGGCCGCGCTGATTGATCGACTGCTGGAGCGGGATGAATTTGCCACCTACTGGGCGATGAAATGGGGCGACCTTCTGCGGATCAAAGCGGAATTTCCCGTCAACCTTTGGCCTAACGCCGCGCAGGCGTATCACCGCTGGGTATTGGCGTCGCTCGCGGCGAACAAGCCCTACGACCAGTTTGTCCGTGAACTGCTCACGTCCAGCGGCAGCAATTTCCGCATCGGCCCGGTCAATTTCTACCGTGCGATCCAGAACCGGACACCGGAGGGCATCGCGGGGGCGGTGGCATTGACGTTCATGGGTGCGCGAGCGGAGGCCTGGCCGACCAACCAGTTGGCCGGCATGACGGCGTTCTTCTCGCAGATTGGTTACAAGCCCACCAGCGAGTGGAAGGAGGAACACGTCTTTTGGGATCCGCTGAATTCGATCGCGGTGGCGGGTAACAGCGCGCCGGGCCGTGCCGCTGTCAGCGCAATCGGGCAGTCCACCAACGGCGCCCCGCCAATGATGGTGCCGCAGCGGACGAACAGCGTTCCGCTGGCAGTCTTTCCAGATGGCACCAAGATCGAGTTGCCCGCAAATCGCGATCCGCGGGAGGTGTTCGCCGACTGGTTGATCACGCCGAAGAATCCCTGGTTCACCCGCAACATCGCCAACCGCGTTTGGGCCTGGCTGCTGGGGCGCGGCATCATCCATGAGCCGGACGACATTCGGGACGACAATCCGCCGGGCAATCCCGAATTGCTGGCCTACCTGGAGAAAGAACTCATCTTGAGCGGTTACGATCTCAAGCGGCTCTACCGGTTGATCCTGAACTCGCAAACGTATCAGCTTTCGTCCATGCCGCGTTTCAACACGTCCCAAGCCGAGGCGAACTTCGCGAGCTACCCGCTGCGTCGGTTGGAAGCGGAGGTGTTGATTGACGCCATCAACCAGATCACGGGCACGACCGACCTTTACACCAGTCCGATCCCGGAGCCGTTCACCTACCTCCCGGAGGACATGCCGGCGATTGCGATTGCGGATGGCAGCATCACCAGTCCTTTCCTCGCTTTGTTTGGGCGGTCGGCGCGAGCCACCGGCATGGAGAACGAGCGCGACAACAAGGCCGTTCCCGCCCAGTGGTTGCACCTGCTGAATTCGACGCACATCCAACGCAAGCTCGAACAAGGTCCCCAGATCAAAGCCTTGCTTGATTCCCGCCGTCCACCGGCGGAAACCATCGAGGAGCTCTATCTGACGATCCTCTCACGCTTCCCCACCCCGGAAGAGGTGCAGACCGCCGAGGCGTATGGCCAGGTGCAGCCAGCGAAGACGGCGTCCAAGTCCAAGTCCGGCAAGCCCACGAAGCCCGGCGTGGTAAAGAAGCGCGACGACTGGGTGGACCTGGCCTGGTCGTTGATCAACAGCACGGAATTCCTGTATCGTCACTGACAGTGCCAACCCAATGAAAACCAGACCATGAGCGTAAGCTTCGATTCCGGCGACAGTCCCCCAGGTGCGGACCTGATGGGCATGAACCTCAGCCTGCCGATGTCCAGACGTGAAGCGCTGCGCATCGGCTTTTTCGGTGCGGCCGGCTTATTGTGTGCCGGCGACCGCGCGTTGGGGGGCGCCACTCCAGCGGCGGCGGCACCGGTTGTCTCCACCCCACCGATCCAAGCCAAAGCGAGGTCCGTCATTCAGATCTTCCTCTGGGGCGGCATGTCGCATAATGACACGTGGGACCCAAAGCCGGACTCGGGCTACGATTACATGGGAGAGTTCAAGACCGCGATTCCCACCAACGTGGACGGGATCCAGATCGGTGAACTGTTCCCGAACCTGGCCAAGCAGGCCGACAAGTATGCCCTCATCCGGAGCATGACGCATCGCAACAACGGCCACGAAACCGCCGCCTACCTGATGCAGACCGCGCACGCGCCCGGCGAACGGCTGGCCTACCCGAGCGTCGGCGCCGTGTTCGCTCAATTCAAGAGCAAAGACTACAAAGGCATCATCCCGCCCTATGTCGTGCTGACACGCCCGCAGGGGCGATTCTCCGAGGAAGGTTTCTTGGGACCGCGACTCAAACCGTTTGCCACCGGCGGTGACCCGAACGCCCAACGGTTCGAAGTGGAAGGTGTCGTCTCCCGGGGCATCACTGACGCCCGGCAGAAAGCCCGTCGGGAATTGCTCACCCAGATGAACACGATGGGAAACGCCATGGCTGCCAGCCCCCGGTTGGTCGCTTCCGAGGAAGCCAAGAAGCAGGCGTATGAACTGATTCTGGGCCAGGGCAAAGAGGTGTTTGATCTTTCGAAGGAGAAGGCGGAATTACGAGACCGGTACGGGCGTCACACGTTCGGGCAGGATTGCCTGGCGGCGCGGCGAATGGTGGAAGCCGGCGTCCCCTACATCGTCATCAACTACCCGGGCGGCTGGGACACACACAGCAACCATTTCCCAACCATGCGCCGGCAGTGCCCGCAACTGGACCAAGGGCTGGCCACGCTGTTGCAGGATTTGCAGGATCATGGCTTGCTGGAGAGCACGATTGTCTGGTGCTGCGGCGAGTTCGGCCGCGGCCCCAAGGTGGATTGGCAACCACCGTGGAATGGCGGGCGAAACCACTATGGCAACGTCTTCACCGCGCTGGTCGCCGGCGGCGGTTTCAAGGGCGGTCACATCGTCGGCGCATCCGATGCGAAGGCACAAGAGGTGAAGGATCGGCCTGTGTATCCGGTGGACCTGCTCGGCAGTATCTATGCGCTGAGTGGAATTGACGCCCGCGCGAGGCTGCCGCATCCCATGGGAATTGAGGCTCACGTGTTACCCTCCGCCGCAGAAGGGGTGAAGTCCGGCGGGCTGTTGACGGAGATCATGTAGCCCGCGGCGTATGAGCAGAATCCATTGGTTTGCCGCAGCGAGTCTGGCTGGCTTTCTGGCGTTGGCGCCGGCGATGCACGCCCAGCCGCGGCCGTACATCGGTTTTGCCTATCCGGCTGGTGGTCAGCAAGGCGCCACGGTCCAGATCCGGCTGGGTGGACAGGGGTTGGATGACCTCAACGAGGTGTTGGTCACCGGCTCCGGCGTTTCCGCCAAGGTGGCTGAGTATTACCGGCGACTGGGCAACCAAGAACTCCAGTTGTTGCGGGAGCAACTGAAGGAGTTGAAGCAAGCCACATCGTCGGTTGCCTCCACGATGACTCCGATGGCGAAATCGGGGACTTCGACGATGAGTTCGGAAGACTCAGTGATGATGATGTCAGCTGCAGCCAAGGAAGAGACTCCTGCAGAAGCGGGACGGAATGATACTGCCCAGGAATTGATCGCTGGACTCGAGCAGCGGACCCGCGAGTACGTGCAAACGCCAGCCTGCGATTCGATCGCCAGCCTGGTCCTGGTTGACATCTTGATCGCGGCAGACGCCAAGCCGGGCGAGCGGGAACTGCGGCTGGTGACTCCCAAAGGCGTCTCAAACCCGCTGCCATTTCACGTTGGCCAACTGCCCGAATTCACCCGCAAGCCAATGCTCACCGCCAGCAAACAGGTGTTGGGCAAGGAGGAACAGGCCCTTCGCAAACGGCCGGCCGACGAAGTCGAAAACCGCATTACGCTGCCTTGCACTGTGAATGGCCAGATCGCGTCCGGCGAAGTGAACCGCTACCGGTTCGAGGCGCGCAAAGGCCAGCGCTTGGTGATCTCCACCCTGGGTCGCCAACTGGTTCCGTACATTGCGGACGCCGTTCCGGGTTGGTTTCAACCCGTCCTCTCGCTGTACGACGCGGGGGGCCAAGAGGTGGCGTATGACGACGATTACCGGTTCAAGCCCGATCCCACGATTCTCTACGTGGTGCCCAAAGACGGCGAATATGCCTTCGAAATCCGCGACAGCATTTACCGAGGCCGCGAGGATTTTGTCTATCGCATCACCATCGGGGAACTGCCGTTTGTGACGAGCCTGTTCCCCCTGGGTCGCCGGGTGGGCGAGCCGGTCGCGGTCAGGATGAAAGGTTGGAATCTCGATGCAGCACGCCTGACTCCGCCGGCCAGCGATGCCGGAGCGGGCGTCCAGTGGCTCGCTGCGAACCGGAAGGGATTTGTTTCCAACCGCGTACCTTTCGCCTTGGACACGCTGCCCGAATGCTTGGAGAAGGTTCTTAACAACGACCTGGCACACGCACAGAAGGTGAAGTTGCCGATCACCATCAATGGTCGTGTGGACAAGACGGACGACTGGGACGTGTATGAATTCTCCGGGAAAGCGAATGATCGGATCGTGGCCGAGGTTCAGGCGCGCCGGCTCGATTCGCCGCTGGATTCCGTGATCAAGCTCACGGATGCGAAGGGCACCCTGCTGGCGTTCAACGACGACCATGAAGACCTGTGTGCCGGTCTCAACACGCACCAGGCCGATCCCTATTTCATCGCCACCCTGCCGGCCGATGGATCGTACTTTGTTCACATGGGCGACACGGCGCGCCAGGGAGGTGCAGAATACGCCTACCGGCTGCGTCTCAGCCCGCCGCTGCCTGACTTCGACTTGCGGGTCGCGCCCTCCAGCGTCAGCCTCAGAGGGAAGTCCAGCGCGGCCCTCAGCGTCTATGCCCTGCGCAAAGACGGCTTCGATGGCCCCATCAAACTGACGTTGAAGAATCCGCCGCCGGGATTCTCTGCGTCGCCCATCACGCTGACCGGCACCCAGACCGTGGCCCGGGTTAACATTAAGACCACCCTGACGGTGACGGAAGAACCCGTTAACCTGTCGATCGTGGGTAGCGCGAGAATCGGCGATGAGGAGATTGCCCACGAAGCCGTCCCGGCAGAAGACCGGATGCAGGCTTTCTTGTGGCGGCATCTTGTGCCCGCCAGCGACCTGAAGGCAATGGTGTTTAACCCGTCGTATCAGTCGCCGTCCAAACGCCCCCTTCCCGTGCGCCCGCCGGCGTCGGTCGGGGCCACCGCCACCGCTGCCAACATCGCAAAAGCAACCCCGGCGCCCAAGTTCAGCAAACAGCAGGTCGCCGCCCGATTGCGACAACTCAAGCTCTTGTTCAACGAAGGATTGCTCACCGACACTTTTTACAGTAACAAGGTCGCCGAGTGCGAAACCGTCCAGTGAATCCCAACGTGTCCCACTCAGCAACCGCAGCCAGCACCCGTTCCTCGTCAACCATGGCCAATCACTTGATCCGGAAAGTATCTTGCGAGGGAGTCGGTTACTCCGTTGTGGGTCTGAATGATGTCCGTCACGTGTTCGCCGCCGCCGTTCCCCGCTGTGGAGACACGTTGCGTCAACAGGCCCAGGATGCTCTGCGCACGATCGAAGCCGTGATCCACGAAGAAAGCGCGCGAGGCTCCATCGTCCACCAAGCGGTGTTCCTCGCCGACTTGAGCCAGATGGAGGAGTGCCGCCGGATCATGCATGAGTTCTACGGTCACGAACTGCCTGCCACGAGCTACATTCCGCAGCCTCCGTGCGCCGGAAAACTGCTGGCCATCGAGGCCATGGGCGTGGGCCAGGGCCGGGGCGAAGTCGAGATCGAGCGTGTGAGCGAGCAGGTCGTCCTTTCCCGGCACAACGGCATCACTTGGGCTCACTGTGCCCAGGTCCTGCCCCAACCACAGGCCGATGGGCTTTACGGCGACGCCTGCAACGCCTTTGAACAGATTCGCTCCCTGCTGGGCAGCGTGAAGGTCCGCTTCGATCAGGTGATCCGCACCTGGCTGTATCTCGGCGACATCGTGGACAATGACGGTCCCACGCAACGCTATCGCGAACTGAATCGCGCCCGCACCGATTTCTACCGCGATATCCCGTTCCTCGCGGGCCGTCTGCCCGAAGCCGGCCGGAAACCGATTTATCCCGCGAGCACAGGCATCGGCACCGATGGCCGTGGGATCATGATGAGTGCCATCGCGCTGGCCACGGAGAGGAAAGATATCATTGCCGTGCCGCTGGAAAACCCGCGACAGACCTCCGCCTACGACTACGCCGCGTGCTACAGCCCGCAAAGTCCCAAGTTCTCCCGCGCCCTGACCCTGTCGTGTGGTGATTACTCGACGATCTTCATTTCCGGGACGGCTAGCATCACGGACTCGGAAACCCAGCACCCGGACGATGCCGTGGCCCAGACCCATGAGACGCTGGACAACATCGCGTCGCTGGTCTCTGAGGAAAACCTCGACCAACACGGGTTGCCTGGGCTGGGCACGTCTCTGGAGGGTCTGGGATTGGTGCGGGTTTACGTCAAGCGACAGGCGGACTATGCCGGGGTTCGGGCGGCGTGTGAGCAGCGTTTGGGTGAATTGCCGGCGATCTACGCCATCGCCGATGTCTGTCGTCCGGAACTACTGGTTGAGATTGAAGGCATCGCGTTCTCGCGCAAGGTGACCGTCGAACAACCGACCTGCAAGTCGTCAAGTCGCAGTCAGGTTCGCGCGTCCCACTGAAGTTTCGCTCGCGGCGGCAAATTGTTGCTCAAGTTCGCGCGGGATGCACCGATAGATGGGGCGTCACGCAAGAGCGAGACCGGTGGCCGGCAACCGAGTGAAAAGGCCGGCAGGGAAGAATGGTGTTCCGCCCGTAAACTGGAGCACCCGCGGCAAGGACGCCGCGCAAAATCAATGCCTCGCAAGAGGCGAACTCACGGATAGAGTTATGGTAATCAATACAAACATGTCGGCCCAGAGCAGCGCCCGCCTGCTCGTGGAATCTTCTACACTGCTCAGCAAAAGCCTGGCGCGCTTGTCGTCCGGCTCCAAGATCGTTTCCCCGGAAGACGACGTAGCTGGGCAAGCTGTCTCGACCCGCTTCGATGCGCAAATCAGCCGCATCAACGCCACCAAGAGCAACATCGCCAACGCCATCTCGTTTAGTCAGACCCAGGACGGTTTCCTCAAAAAGGTTGCCAAAGCCCTGGATCGCATGAGCGAACTGGCCATCCTTTCGCAGGACATCACGAAACAGGACGCCGACCGCGCCCTGTACCACGCTGAGTTCTCCACCCTCAGCAGCTACATCCAAGACCTCGCAACCAAGGACTACAACGGCGTTAGCCTGTTCAATGGCGGCACGTTGGATGTCACCATTGACAGCGACGGCAACAAGTTCAACATGAACGGAGTGGACCTGCTCGGTTCGACTTCCTACACCGACGCCCTTAGTGCTTCCGTGACGACAGCCTCCCTGGCGGACACCGCGCTGGGCCTCGTCAAGACCGCCATTTCGGCCGTCTCGGAAGATCGCGCAGCCATCGGCGCGCACGTCACCCGTTTGACTTCAACCGGCGATCAGCTCGGCGTTTTGAAGGACAATATTACAGCGGCGAACAGCCGCATCAAGGATGTGGATGTGGCGGAAGAAAGCACCGCCTACGCCCGCTACAACATCCTCGTTCAAGCCGGCACGGCCATGTTGGCGCAAGCCAACGCCGCGCCTCAAGCCGTTCTGCGACTTTTGTCATAGGCGTTTGGTAGCGGCAGGTGGGCAGGCCCGGACGGCCCCTGGTCGTCCGGGTTCCTCCAGCCAGTCGAGCTGAATTGCCAGACCTTGCCGCGACGCCACCCCCCAATCTCCAACCCCCCACCCAATTAAAGTTATGGTTATCAATACAAACATGCCCGCCCAAAGCAGCGCCCGTCTGCTCACCGAATCCTCAGAGTTGCTCAACAAGAGCCTGGCCCGTCTTTCCTCGGGATCGAAGATCGTTTCTCCGGAAGATGACGTGGCCGGTCAGGCCGTTTCCACCCGGTTTGACGCCCAAATCAGCCGGATCAACGCCACCCGCGGCAACATCGCCAACGCCATCTCCTTCAGCCAGACGCAGGACGGCTTTCTTAAGAAAGTCTCCAAGGCGCTGGACCGCATGAGCGAATTGGCCATCCTCTCCCAGGACATCACCAAGACCGACGCGGATCGGTCTCTGTATAACGCCGAGTTTTCAACGCTCTCAAACTACATCCAGGACCTTGGGACGAAGGATTACAATGGCATCAGCTTGTTCGATGGCTCGAGCAAAGACGTCACCATTGATAGCGACGGCAACAAGTTCGGGATGACCGGCGTGGACTTGTTGGGCGCCACCTCCTACACCGATGCATTGAGCTCGTCGGTGTCCACCCTCACCGACGCGAACGCCGCACTGAGCGTGGTGAAGACGGCCATCTCGAAACTCTCCGAGGACCGTGCCATCATTGGCGCGAACGTCACCCGCCTGAACTCCACGGCGGATCAACTCGGAGTACTGAAAGACAACATCACGGCGGCCAACAGCCGCATCAAAGATGTGGACGTGGCTGAGGAAAGCACCTCCTACGCTCGGTACAACATTCTCGTTCAGGCCGGCACGGCCATGTTGGCGCAAGCCAACGCAGCGCCCCAAGCCGTCCTGCGACTCTTACAATAACGGATTAGTCTCGGCAGGTGGGCAAACCCGGGCGGCCCGCGTCCGCCCGGGTTTTCACCAAAGCAACCGCCGTGACCAGCGAAAGCTGCCCGGCCACCGCCCCGCCCCCCACCGGAAACCACCACCAGAATCGTCTTTACCAAAGCTAGCGCACCAGGACACCAAAACTGGACGAGGGCAGATGAAATCACTCCCGCCAAAACCAACCCAGACCGCTTGCCCACACTATCGCCGGGCACGAATCTCCACCGCGTCAGCTTTCGCCGGCGCACGGCGGTGCCCGACACAGTGTCTAGCTCACCTCCCGCACGGTCTTCGGCTGGCCCTCTGTTCCGCCGGAACACCTGTGCTTACCCAAGCGAGACGGAGTCCAACCCACACTTTAGGGGCTACGCCGGTCGGTGTGCCCATTACGATTTATGCGAATTTCACGGTGTCCTCTCTAGCCCAGGTGGCTGGTGCGGAGCCGTGCGAACCCCGGCGGCTGACGGCCTTAAACGGTCAGCAGGAATACCAGACGGGCGCCTCAGTAAAGTCCCGTCTCACGACATGGAAGTCGTGTCACAAAGCCTCGCCAAGAGGTAGCTCACGGAAAGAGTACTATGGTCATTAACACAAACATCTCGGCTCAGAGCAGCGCCCGCTTGCTCTCAGAATCCTCCTCACTGCTTAGCAAAAGCCTCTCCCGGCTGTCGTCCGGATCGAAAATCATCTCCCCGGAAGACGACGTGGCCGGTCAGGCGGTGTCCTTCCGGTTTGACGCCCAAATCAGCCGGATCAGCGCCGCCCGCAGCAACATCAGCAACGCCATCTCCTTCAGTCAAACGCAAGACGGGTTTCTGAAGAAGACCGCGAAGGCGTTGGACCGCATGAGCGAACTCGCCGTCCTCGCTCAAGACATCACCAAGACCGACGCAGATCGGGCTCTGTACAACCAGGAATTCACGACCCTGGGCGACTACATTGACGACCTGGCAACGAAGGACTTCAACGGCGTCAGCCTGTTCAGCGGGGGCACGCTGGACGTGACCACGGACAGTGACGCAAACAAGTTCTCGATGACGGGCGTGGACTTGCAGGCGGCCTCGTACCTGGCTGCCACGAGTGACACGATCGGCACGACTGGGGACGCGGCGAGCGCTTTGGACAACGTCAAGGCGGCCATCACGAAGCTGGCCACGGATCGCGCCACAGTGGGCGCGAGCATCAGCCGGCTCTCGATGCATAACGAGCAGCTCGGAGTGCTGAAGGACAACATCACCGCCGCCAACAGCCGCATCAAAGATGTGGATGTAGCCGAGGAAAGCACCGCCTACGCACGCTACAACATCCTCGTCCAGGCGGGCACGGCGATGCTGGCGCAGGCCAACGCGCTGCCACAGGGCGTGTTACGACTCCTCTCGTAGGCAATTAGCAGGGGCAAGTGGGCAAACCCGGGCGGCCAGTGGCCGCCCGGGTTCTTTTCTGGATCCAGCCACGGCATTTCACGACTGCCGCTGAAACCGCCAGACCATGCATCTCGACCGCCAGACCGCACAGGGGCAAGGGTATTCAGCCAGCCTCCGGCACAGAGAGTCCGTCGCCCCCCCCGGAAAAATACGGATCAAAATCTCCTTTCACGACTAAAGTCCCGGCCGGAGTCACCGATAGAGGGGGTGTGGGAAATGGGCGGTTGGCGGCCCGAAACAGCCAACAGGAATAACGGTGGGTGCCTAATTAAAACCGCCTCGCGGCAGGGATGCCGTGAAACAAAAAGCCCCGCAAGGGGTGACTCATGGAAGGAGTCAGTAGTATGGTCATCAACACAAACGTATCAGCACAAAGCAGCGCTAGCCTGCTGTCCGCATCCAGCACCGCATTGAGCAAGTCGCTCGCACGCCTCTCCTCCGGTTCGAAAATCATTTCGCCGGAAGATGATGGTGCGGGTATGGCTGTCTCCATGCGCTTCGACGCGCAGATCAACCGCATCGGCGCGGCGAAAAGCAACATCAGCAACGCCATTTCGTTCAATCAGACGCAGGACGGGTTCCTGAAGAAGACGGCGAAGGCGTTGGACCGGATGAGCGAACTCGCCGTCCTTTCGCAAGACGTGACCAAGACCGACGCGGATCGGGCCCTGTACAACCAGGAGTTCTCGACGTTGGGATCGTACATCAACGATCTCGCGACCAAGGACTTCAACGGCGTGAGCCTCTTCGGTGGCAGCGCGCAAAACGTCACCACGGATAGCGACGCGAACACGTTCGCGATGTCGGGCGTGAACCTGGGGGCAACCTCCTACACGGCCGCCACCGGTGACAGCATCGCGACCGCCTCCGACGCGGCCTCCGCCTTGACGAACGTCAAGACGGCGATCACCCAGCTCGCCACGGATCGCGCCACGGTCGGTTCGAACATCAGCCGGCTCTCGATGTATAGCGAGCAGCTCGGTGTGCTGAAAGACAACCTCTCGGCCGCCAACAGCCGCATCAAAGATGTGGATGTAGCGGAAGAGAGCACGAACTTTGCCCGATACAACATCCTTGTCCAGGCAGGCACAGCGATGTTGGCGCAGGCAAACGCCACTCCGCAATCCGCCCTCCGTCTGCTCTCGTAAGGGCAGCCGTTGGAACGGATGAACGAGTAACAGGCCGGACGGTGCGCAAGCGCCGTCCGGTTTCTGCCCGGAGTGGTTCCGCTGCGTGGCGTCTGCCGCGCGCGGGATGGCCAGCGCCATGATCGGTTGACGAACGAAAGAAGAAGTTTATGGCATCAGTAGATCTGTCGCTCTCAGGACTGGCTTCCGGTTTTGACTGGAAGTCGGTGGTGGACCAACTCGTCGAGGTCGAACGCGCCCCGGAATACACGTTGCGGCAGGAGCAACTGGACATCCAGGAGCGCAACAACGCGTACACCAGCATCAAGACGGAGTTGACCTCGCTGCAATCCCGCGTGACCACGCTGCAGGACACCAGCCTTTACGACAGCCGCACGGTTTCCGCTTCCGATGCCACGTATGCCCGCGCGACAGTGAGCACCGGCACCGCGCTGGGCACCTTCAATTTCAACATTACCCAGCTTGCCACCGCCTCCCGAATGTTGGGTGCCGCCAACGTCGGCAGCCCCATCAGCGCGACCAGCGATGTTTCTGGCATCACGCTGGCCGATGCCGGCTTCAGCACCGCGGTCACCGCCGGCACCTTCACGGTCAACGGGAAGCAGATCACCATCGCCACCACGGATTCGTTGCAGGATGTGTTTGACAACATCTCCGCAGCCACGGGTGGTGCGGTGACGGGCAGCTACGATCCGGGCACGGACAAGTTCACGCTCACCAGCTCGAGTGGGCCGGTGGTGCTCGGTAGCTCCACGGACACCAGCAACTTTCTCCAGGTCGCCCGGCTGTACAACAACGGCACTACCTCGACCACCAGCGCCGGCGCGCTGGGCGGCGTGCGCATCAGCGCCTCACTCGCCTCGGCCAACCTGGCCACGGCCGTTTCCGACGGTGGCAGCGGCGCGGGCGAGTTCAAGATCAACGGCGTCTCCATCACATTCAACGCCACCACCGACACGGCTCAAAGCGTGCTGGACCGGATCAACAACTCGACCGCGGGGGTCACTGCCAGTTACGATACGCTGAACGACCGGTTGCTGCTGTCCAGCAAGGCGACCGGTGACATGGGCTTTGCGTTGGAGGATGTGACGGGCAATTTCCTGGCGGCCACTGGCCTGAGTGGCGGCGCGCTCGAGCGGGGCAACAATCTGCTCTACACCGTCAACGGCGGCGACGAACTCGTCAGCCAGTCCAACAGCATCAACGAAGCCAGTTCCGGCATTACCGGACTTTCGGTGACCGCGTTGAAAGAGGGTGCGGTCGCGATCACGGTCGAAACCGATACCGAGAAGATCAAGTCGGCCATCAACGGGTTCGTGGACGCCTATAACCGCGTCCAAAGCATCATCGACACCAACACGGCGAGTTCCACCGATGCGAAGGGCGTGGTCACCGCCGGAACGCTCGCGAACGAGGGCGACGCCGACGATATCGCTTCGAGCCTGCGCAACCTGGCCTTTTCAACGATCACCGGGCTCTCTGGTGCGCTGGACCATTTGTCGGACTTGGGCATCCAGACCAGCGGCGACGACAACAAACTCACCTTGGACGACACCGAGGCGTTGGATTCTGCCTTAGGCAACAACCTGAGCAGTGTGCGCCAGCTTTTCGCGGATGAAACGAACGGTTTGGGCAAGCGGCTTGCCGACTTTCTGGACAAGACGATCGGTGACGATGGTACCCTGGTGGCGCACCAGACCACGCTGACCAATCAATCCAGCAGCATCACCACGCAAATCGCCGAACTCGAACGCATCGTCCAGGCGAACAAAGAGGAGATGACCGCGAAGTTCGTGGCCATGGAAACCGCCCAGGCAAACCTGAACCAGCAACTGCAGTATCTGCTGAAGCAGTTCAGTTCGTAACTGCACTCGCATGCGCCCGCTCTCGCCATGCCAACTCCTCGCCGCGCGTCCGGCTCACCCCGCCGGGCGTGGCAGAGTGTTGCGTAGCGCGTGTGGGCGATTCGCGGTGATGATCATGGCGCTTGGGTTTCTGGCCGACACCGCCGGCGGCGAATCGGTAGCGGCGAAATCCAAAGCACAGGGGAATTCATTCCGGGCGACCGACAGCCTTCCCACGGACGTGCAGCGCGTGCTGGTGTTGCCGCTAACCTGTGACAAGCAACGTCTGGACCTCGTCAATGGGTGCGAATCGCTGGAATTGGTCTTGCAGGCTGAGCTGGCCAAGACGCGCAAGTTCGAGATCGCCAAAGCCACTTCCACCACCCTTCGCTCACGCACCGGCCGGGTTTCCTGGTGTGCTGAAGAACCGCTGCCGCCAAAATTCTTTGAGGCGCTCCGCGAGGCTTACGGTTGCGACGCCGTCCTGTTTTGCCACCTGACGGAGTTCAAAGCGTACGCTCCGCTTTCGGTCGGCTGGCGATTGCGCCTGGTGGACACCCGCAGTCAGCAGACGATCTGGGCCAGTGACGAGGTGTTTGACGCGGCCCAATCAACCGTCCAAACGGGGGTGCGCAAGTTCGAACGGAAACAAGGCCAGGGCGGACTGCTGAAAAAGCCCGAGGACTGGCTGGCGCTGCATTCCCCCCGGCGGTTTGGGGAATTCGCCCTCGCCAGCGTGCTCGCGACCTTGCCGGAACGATGAACTTGTCGCTTAAGTTTTTGCGCCAAGTGCCGATGATTCAAGTGAGTGGTGTTCAACAAATGAACAGAAGCCTGCCAGAACGAGAGAATTGTCTGTATGGAAATTGAGTTCAACCCAGCCCGCCCAGCGGCAACTGGAGCAGGTCAGCCGGTGACCCGCCGTGAGGCCGCCCCGGCTCTGCATGCGGAAGCCCGTTTCGAGCGGGCTGCCGCTTTGGAAAAGTCCCTCAAGGATATTCCCTTGGTTCGCCCGGAAAAAGTCGAACAGGCCCGCTCCCTGGTAGCGGACGTCAAGTATCCGCCCGAGGAAACACTGGACCGGCTCGCCAACCTGTTGGCATTGCACATGACCCATTAGCACCACCTCCCTTTCAAGCCTGCCATGCGTGTTCTGAATCCCTGGAAGTCGTACCGCCAGATCGCTACCCAAACCGCGCCCCCCGGCCAGTTGGTGCTGATGCTCTACGAAGGCGCCCTCCGCTCCCTGGAGCGCTCCCGGCCCGGTTTCGATTGCGACGATCCTGCCGAGGCCAACAGCCTCATCCATAATAATCTCCAACGTGCGCAGGACATCATTCGCGAGTTGAACCTCTCTCTGAACATGGAGCAGGGCGGCGATTGCGCCTCCACCCTTCGCCGACTCTACGACTACTTTGACCGACGCCTTTGGGAAAGCGACGTGCAGAAGAAACCGGACGGCGTGGAAGAGGTCATCCGCCACGTCACGGTGCTCCGCGACGCGTGGGCCACCATGTTGAACAATCAGGGCATGCCCGCCAACGCTGCGGCCGTCCCAGCTTTTGTTCTCGCCACCGCCTGAGCAGCCCATTATGAGCGCCGACGCACAGCTCCAAAACGCTTATCAGGAATGGCGGCGACTGGCGGAGGCCGAAGGGGAAGCCATCCGTGCCAGCAATTGGTCTGGTCTCCACGATTGCCAGACCGCCCTCCAGCAACTCCAACCCCGCATCATCCGCTGGACGGGAGAGGCCCACCAGGAATGGAACCGCTTGGGCTTGGACCATGCAAGCAAGCAACAGGAGTTGCGGACGGTCATCGCCGGGTTGATCGAAATCGAGTGGCGCAACAATGCTCTCCTGAACGTCCTTTACCAGTCCACCAAGGCCGAACAAGCCGAGTTGGACCAAGCTGGTCAAAACTTGAGGCGCATGCATCGCTCCTACGCCCAACCCTGCCAACCAGCCGCCTGGAACTCGTTTTCGTAAGCACCGTCCCGTCAACTCGGTCGCGCCGCCGCTCGTCTCAAGCGGCGGCGTTTTCGTTTCGCCCGCAAAGCAAGTGCTTTGCGCCGGGGGGAGTGCGTGGTATGCTGCCGCCCGCTTTGCACAGCCGTCGGTGCGGTTTGCGTGAAGCGGGGCAGAAGCATGAATTTGCTTTCACACTTGGCGGGTTTGCAGTGGGACGCGAAGGGATTTCGCCACTCCCGGCCCGTCGGCACGATTCTCCACGGAGGTTTTACCCGGTGACGACTCTCGAACCCATGGATCACGGTCCTGTTTCATCTGCCAGCACGGCCATCGCCTTGCTGGGCGGCACGTTCCCATCCAACGGCCCGGCGTGGCTGGCAGGCGGCACTGCGGTGTTGGATGGGTCTGGGCATGTGCTGACGGTGAGTTCCAGCTTGGCGGCTTGGTTGGGCGCAATGCCAGGGAACTTGCTCGCGCAGTCATTTCCGGCCCTATTGGGCCGCCGTCATGCCGCTTGGGCGGAGCAATTTGCCGCCCGGCTCAAGATCGCCAGTTCCTTCGATCGGTTCCAGCTCTTCGCGAAGAACGAACAAAGCGTCGAGCAGGTGGAAGTCGAGCTTTGCGCCCACGAGCACTTCTGGTTCGTGCGTCTGGAATCCACTCTGCCGGCCGGTGGCGCGTTGGAGGAATCGTTTCCAGAGGCGCACTGGCCGCGGGTCGCCTCTCATCACATGATGCACCGACTGGTGCGCGCCGAGGCGCAACTGGAAAATCTCATGGAACGCTGGCCCGGCATCATTTTCAGCCAGCGACCGGATTTCAGCTTCGTCTCCGTCAGTCCGAAGATCGAAGAATTGACCGGCGTCTCGGCGTCGGAATGGCGGCGGCAGTCCCGCTATTTCTGGGAAGTCGTTCACGAAGCGGACGCCGAAGCGCTGATGGACCAACTCAAGCACATGGGCGAATCCGCGAAAGGCCTGACCAGCACCTATCGCATCCGCCATATCCAAACCGGAAGGGTCCGGTATCTGTGGGAACACCGGCAGGCGGTGCGCAGCAGCAACGGCCTTCTCATCGGTTACGAAGGCATTTGGCTGGACATCACCCGCCAGACGATCGCCGAGCGGCGCTTGCTCAGCATGTCGTGGAAGGAGAACCTGGGCACGCTCACGGTAGGGCTCGCGCACGATTTCTGCAACATTATGACCGGCATCGTGTCGCTTAGCGAAACCTTCGAGCACGAATTGGGCGACAATGAGAATCTGAAGAGCGGCCTCACCCTGATCCGCAGCACGGCCACCCAGGCAAGCGAGCTTTCGCGCCGCATCCGCCAGCTTCACCAGGGCCGACCCGGCGAGAAGAACTACCACGACCTGAATGAGATCGTCACCAGCATGGCCGAATTACTCCAGAAAGTCCTCAGCCGTCGGGTGCGGACGCAGACCGTTCTGGCGGCGGGACAGTTGCCACTTTATGTGGACGACGTCGAGTTCCGTCAGGTAATCGTGAATCTCGCGTTGAACGCCGTGGACGCCATGCCCAACGGCGGTTCGCTGGTGTTCCGCACCGCTCGCTACGAACAACCGCCTGCCGCAGTCGAAAACCTGCAGGGCACGCTGCCGCGCACGCCGCTGCTTTGCCTGTCGGTCCAGGATACCGGCCTGGGCATCCCTCCAAACTTCCTGAAAACCATCTTTGATCCCTTCTTCACGACCAAACCGCTCGGGCGGGGTTCAGGTCTGGGACTCTATAACGCCCGGCTTTTCGCAGACAACCATGCCGCGGCAATCTCCGTTGAGTCACGCGAAAACGCCGGGACCACGTTTCACCTATGGTTTTCGCAGGCGGACTTCTCCGAGTCACAATCGACCAGCCCGCAACCTTCCCCCACGCGGCACACGCTGTTGGTGGTCGGCGCGCCCAGCGAGGGACGCAACCGCACGGTCGAGACGTTGCGCACACATGGCTATTACGTGGTGCCGGCCGACACGCACCGTGCCGCGATGGAAGTGCTACACGCGCCGGATTACAACTTCAGCGGCGTGATGATGCTCTGCGCCGGTGGCAAGACTGAGGATCTGGCCCTGCTCCAGCGCATCCGGAGCGAGAATCTCCCCGTCAAAACGGTTCTGAATCTTCTGGGTTGCAACGAGGACGAGGTTGACACCAGTCTTCTCAACGGCGTGGACGCCGTGCTGGCCCACGAGTTACCGCTCGCGGAAGTGCTGGCGCGGCTGAAAACCACCCTCGAACGATCGTGATACGACCGGCTCCATTTTCTAAAACCGCGTCAACGCCGGAAACGAACCCGGCCCAACACCGCTTGCTGGTGGTGGACGACGAAGACATCGTCCTGGTGGCCCTCCGCGAAACCTTGCGCCGCGAGCGTTATGACGTGGTCGCCACATCCGACGCCACCGCCGCGCTCGAAGAGCTCCGCAAGAGGGAGTTTTCCGTCATTATCAGCGACCAGTGCATGCCGGCGATGACCGGCCTGGAATTGCTCGCCCAAGCCCGCGAGATTCAGCCCAACGCGACGCGCATTCTCATCACCGCCGTGTTGAGTCTCGACACGGTGATTGACGCCATCAACAAGGGCGAAATCTATCGGTTCATCGTCAAGCCGTGGCTGCGGGAGGAGTTGCTGGTCACCATCAAGAACGCCGTCCAGCGCCACGAACTCATCCGCCAGAACGCACGTCTGCAAGCTTCCACCCAGGCCATGAACGAGCAACTCGTCGAGTTGAATCGCTCGCTCGAACAGCAGGTGAAGCTCGTCGCCCAGCAGAACCAGCAATTGGGCGACGTAAACCAGGCCTTGGAGCGGAATCTACTCCGCTCGATGGAGCTTTGCCTGCAAACCATGCAGACCTTCTACCCGACGCTTGGTCATCAGGCCCGGCGTGCGGCCCAGGTTTGCCGCTCGATGGCGCAAGTGCTGAACCTCTCCCAAGAGGACCGCCGTGTGCTGGAAAGTGCCGCGTGGTTGCACGACATCGGGCTCGTGGGCGCGCCCCGGCGTATCATTCGCCGCTGGCAGGAGGATCCAGCGGCGCTGGACCCGGCCGAGCGCGCGTTGATCGAGCAGCACCCCATCCTTGGCCAGGAACTGTCCTCGTTCGGCAGCGGTTTGGAGAAAGTCGGCGAAGTCATCCGCGCGCACCATGAGCGTTTTGACGGGAAGGGCTATCCCGATCAACTGGCTGAGAACAACATCCCGTGGCTCGCTCGGTTGCTGGCCGTTGCCGTCGCCGAAGCCTCCAGCCGCCTGACCCGTGAAGACACGCTCGAAGCCGTGAAGCTTGCTGCCGGCACGACCTTCGACCCGCAAGCGGTGCGAGCGTTCCTGCAAGCCCTGCCGCTCTCCCCGGGGCCGCGTAAAGAACGCGAGGTGACCCTCTCCGACCTGCGCCCCGGCATGATTCTGGCCCAGGGCATTTATACCTCCAACGGCATGTTGCTCGTTCCCGAGGGGCAACAACTGAATGCCACATTCATCGAGAAACTTCTAAACCACAACCGCGTTCAACCCATCACCCAGTCGCTGGTGGTGTATTGCTGAACGCTCCGGCGACGCTGCTGTTCCAGCCAACGGATTGGCGGGCTCCGAGCTGCGAGCACCGGAGTGGTTCATGCCGGTCGTCCCGCCTGAGGACCTGCCCAAACGAAGAAGCCCGCCGAGAGCGGCGGGCTTGGTAACGAACTTGGTAAAGTAATTGGCGGCTTAGCTGAGCTTCCGCTTCAGCGCGCCCAAGCCGGTCAGGCCCATGCCCAACAAGGCCAGCGAAGCGCCCGCGTCAGGAGTGGGTGTAGGAGTCGGCAGCCCTGGGGTGATCTCGGCTTGTGCGGTGAGCTTGGCATAATCGAGCCAGAAGTCACCTTTGTCGCAGTAACCATCCACGTATTGGGCTGTGATCGTGTAGCTTAGAAAACCATCCTGAAGGTCATTAAGAAGGTCACCGCCGCCGATGGAGTAGCTCACGGTCGTCGTCTGGCCTGACCCCGAATTCAATGTGAAGGTGCCGATGCCCGTGACTCCCACCCCGAGAACGATGGCAGCACTCTCGGGACCATCGCAGTTCTGATC
>CAYJNU010000063.1:0-24786 GCA_964371005.1 uncultured Verrucomicrobiota bacterium
CCCGAGGACGGGCGCACTCCGGTCTTGTCGCGTATCCTGCGGTTCGCTCAGTAAGGTGATCCCACAGCGATGGGAGATCCGCTGCGAGTCGAGCCCTTTGGATGTGCCCGCCAGCGGTTCAGCTTCAGTCTGGAAGTGCGGCGAGGTCACATCGTCTGCTGCTGTTATCTCACGATGCAATAGTAAAGGATGACCGATCCGGGCGCGCTGGAGATTTCCAGCGGCATGGCCAGCAACTCCGCACCGGTCATGGCCTTCTTCTCCGGCGTGTCCTCGAAGCTCACTTCATAGCGCCGGCGCGGCCGAATGCCTTGCAGGGCCAAGGTTTGTTTCGATGCCTTACACTTCTCGCGTCGGAACAGGATCGCAACACCGGCATTCTGATCAGGACGATGGAATTGGTAGCCGAACCAGGCTTCCTCGCTTTGGCTGTGTGGAAAGAGCGGGTAGAAATCGCCGAGCATGAACGGACGAAGCTTACGGTAGATCGCCACGGTTCGCTCAACGTCCGCGGCGGTGTCGACGTCGGCAGTGCTCAGACGCCCTTCCTTGTTGCCCGGCGCGAGGATGTTTCCGGACGTCATGGCGCTGCGGAAGGCATAGGTTGGCTCGTAAGCGAAGTTGCCGCAGCCGTGCATCGGCACCCAGCGCCAGAGACCGGCGTTCTGTAGCTGGTCCGCGCTCAGGCTTGGCTTGCCGCTGCATTGCAGATCGCTGTGCCAGAGCGGAACGCCGCGGGTGAGCGCCTCCAGGTCAATCCGCCGGCCGCCACTCGCGCACAGGTCAATCACCAATCCTGGATGCCGCGCACGCAAGTCGTCCCACATCGCGTAAAGCCCTTCCACGTGCCGAATCTCGGTGAGGCCCTGACGATCCGGTGCGTCGTTGCGCCGCCAGAAGCCGAGCGGTTCGATGTTGAAATCCCAGCGTACCCAGCCCAGTTGCGCCGCGGAAATCTGCACGTCAATGGTGTCGGTCAACCAGCGACGTGCTTCCTCGTCGTGCAGCCGAAACAACTGGCTCCATTCGCCCTGCGCCGGCATGACCCACTCCGGATGTTCCTGGGCAATGCGCGTTCCGGGATGGACCCGTTCCGGCTCGAACCACAGCAGGTATTCCATGCCCGCCGCCCGCACCGCGTCGCCAATGGGCTTGAGGCCGCGCGGGTATTTGGCCGGGTCAACATCCCACGTGCCCGTCCCCTCGGGGAATCCTTTCGGATACCACTGTTGCGGATCCATGTCCGACCAAAGCACCTCGATCCCGCGCTTCGCCAGCGGTTCGATCACTTCGAGGTGCGGCGCTTCATACGAGCCGTCGGGGGTCGTCCAGTTCACGCTCGCGCAAATCGGGGAGAAAACCAGTTGGCCGTTCCGGCGCGGCAGGTAGTGCGCCATCAAGACCTGGCGCAAGAGATTGTTTCCGCGCAATGGCTCGGTGCCTTTCCAGAACACCAAGAGGATGCGCGGCGTGCGAATGCTCTCGCCGGGGTGAAGTTTGAGGTGAACTGCTTGCTGACCGGCCCGGACTTCGAGCGCGCCCTGCGGCGAACGCACGCAACGCGCCTCCCATTGGCCGGACCAACCGATGGCCAGCGCCGTCCCGCCGTCCGCACAAGCCAGATTGAAGAACGGCATGACACCGTCGGACGATCTCCCGCCGAGGGGAGCGAAGATCAAGCCCTTCCGGTCCTGCGGCGGCAAGACAGTCTCCACCGGCGCAAAACTCTCACCCGAGTTCCTCTCGCCGATGGAATGGTGAACGATGACCTTCTCCTGCGCCGTCGCCGCGAGCCGGGCATCCAGCGGGAGGATGTGCTCAAGAATCGGCGTGTCATTCGTCCCACGGTTCTCGAAATGGAGCACCCATTCGATGGCGGGAAAGTCCGTGAACTCCACGATCTCGCAGCGCACCCGCAGTCCCGTAACCGGATCGGTGGCGATCAGCGTGCTTGGCCGCCGGCCGGATCGCCGCTTGCCCGAGTCGCGCTCGATCTTCCAGTCGGGCAGCAACTCCGAAGACGGCCGTCCGCCATAGACGAAGGAGAACGGCAGCGCCGCCGGTTTGGATTCGAACTGGTGCTCCAGCCACTTGTTCCGCAGTCTCGATTCGGCGTCCGCTGCCAACACGGTTAACGACTGGAGCAGCGCGATCCAGAGGACGAGCATGATTCGGCCAACTTTGGTCTTCATGGTTTGGCGATGAATTCTGTTCGCGCATTCTGGATACCGCGTTCAGTTCCGGAAAGGGAAAACACAAGGGTATCGGGGCGGCGGGGCGCCTCAGCCGAAACAAAAGCGCGGGCGGCAACCTGATCCAGGAGGAAAAGATGGGCGACTTCCCCGCGGCCAGCAGATGCTAACCCGCAGGGCTCTCGGCAGTTTGTCTCCGCTGTCCCAACGCATACAGCGCCGGCAACACCAGCAAAGTCAGCAGCGTGTTGGTCGCGATGCCGCCGATGACCACCGTGGCCAAGGGGCGCTGGATTTCACCGCCCACACCCACGTTGACCGCCATCGGGATGAAGCCCACCGCGGCCACCAGTGCCGTCATCAGCACCGGTCGCAGGCGCACGTTGCAGCCCTCGCGCACAGCGGATTCCAGGGGCGAACCGGCGGCGAGCCGTTGTTGGATGAAGGTCACGAGGACCAAACCGTTGAGGATGGCGACGCCGCTCAAAGCGATGAAGCCCACCGCGGCACTCACGGTGAATGGCATGTCGCGCCCCCAGAGCGCCAAAACTCCGCCCACGAGGCCTAGCGGAATGCCCGACGCCACGATTAACATATCCCGCAGTGATTTCAGGCCGAAATACAACAGGACGAAGATCAGCCCCAAGGCCATCGGCACAACGAACATCAGCTTGCGGTTCGCGCGTTCCATGTTTTCGAACTGCCCGCCCCACTCCAGCGTATAGCCCTCCGGCAGCTTCACCTGCGCGGCCATCTTCTCCCGCGCCTCGGCTACGAATCCTGCCACGTCACGCCCGGTCACGTTGCACTGCACGGTGATGCGCCGCCGGCCCCATTCGCGGTTGATTGTGGACGGGCCTTCCGTTTCCACAATGCGCGCCAGCCGTTTCAAGGGAAGCAACGGTCCGCCGTCGGTTGGAATGAGGGTGTTGGCCAGCGCGTCCACATCGCTGCGCAACCGGTCTGGCAACCGGACGACGAGCGGGAACCGCCGTTGTCCCTCGCGCACGTCGCCCACGCGCTTCGTGCCCACCGCCTCGACCACGTTGAGCACGTTGCGCGTGGGCACGCCGTAGCGGGCGATCGCCTCCGAATCCACCCGCACTTGCAGGAAGCCCTGCCCGGTTAATTGTTCAGCACTCACCTCCTCGGCGCCGCGAATCTTCACGAGCACGGTTTGCACTTCGTCCGCCAACTGCCGCAGCACCTCCAGGTCGTCCCCGTAAATCTTCAGCCCAATGTCGCCGCGGATGCCGGCGATGAGTTCGTTCATACGCATTTCGATGGGCTGGCTGAATGCGGGCTTGAGTCCCGGCACTTCGCCCAACACGGCGCGCATTCTCTCGGTTAACTCGGCTTGTGTGCGGGCCTTCGTCCAGCCCTCGCGTGGCTTGAGGGCGAGGAAGAAGTCTGAAAGCTCCACGCCCATCGGGTCGGTCGCCACCTCCGCCGTGCCCAGGCGCGTCCAGATGTGCTCGATCTCGTCGGGGAACTCCGCCATCAGGCGCTGCTCGATGCGATGGTTCTGGGCCACCGCTTCGTCCACGGAAATCCCGCCCAGCCGGACGGTCGTGCCGACGATCGCGCCCTCGCCGAGTTTGGGCAGAAACTCGCCACCCATGCGCGACGCCAGGAGGACCGCCCCGATGAAGAGCAGCGTCGCGCCCAGCAGCGTCGCCTTCCGGAAACGCAACGCCAGTTCCAGGGCGGGTTCGTAGAGCCGATGCGCCAACCGCACCAGCCAAGGTTCCTGTTCTTTCACCTGCTTGGGCAGGAAGAGACTCGTCAGCACCGGAATCACCGTCAGCGACAGGATCAGCGCCCCGAGCAGCGCGAAGATCAACGTCAGCGCCATCGGTTTGAACATTTTACCCTCGACCCCTTCCAACGTGAGGATCGGCAGGAAGACGAGCAAGATGATGCCCACACCGAAGGCGACTGGCCGTGCGACTTCCACAGCAGCCTCGCGGATTACCTCCTGCCGCTCCGCGTCGGGGAGCGCAGCCGCGCCGGGCGTCGCGTGTTGTTTTTCCGCCAACCGGCGCATCGCGTTCTCCACCATCACCACCGCGCCGTCCACAATCAGCCCGAAGTCAATCGCGCCCAGGCTCAGCAGGCTCGCCGCAATGCCCGCCTGCAGCATGAAGTTACCCGCGAAAAGCATCGCGAGCGGGATCGCCACCGCGACAATCAGCCCGGCGCGCAGGTTGCCGAGAAACGCGAACAACACCGCGATCACCAGCAATGCGCCGGCCAGCAGGTTCTCGCTGACCGTGCGAATCACTTGGTCCACCAGTTCGGTACGGTCGTAGAGCACCTCAACCGTCACGTCGGGCGGCAGGGCCTTCTGCACGTCGGCCAACCTGGCTTTCAATGCGCGAGTGACGTTCGCGCTGTTCTCGCCCATCAGCATGAACCCCAGGCCCAACACCGCCTCGCCGCGGCCATCGGCCGTCACCGCGCCGCGCCGGATTTCATGATCAATCCGCACCTCCGCCACCTCGTGAACATGCACCGGCACGCCGTCATGCGTCGTCATGGGGATGTTGCCGATCTGCGTCGTGTCCGTGGCCAGACCCAGTCCATGCACCAACAGGGTCTCGCCATTGCGCACGATCTGACCGCCACCCACATTCTGATTGTTGGCCGCGAGCGCCTCGAAGAGTTGCTCGAACGTGAGCCCGTATTTGACGAGCCGCTCGGGATCCGCGACGACGTGGTACTGCTTCTCGAAACCGCCCCACGAGTTTACCTCCGCCACGCCACGGACCTTCCGCAGTTCAGGCTTCACCACCCAATCGTGCAACTCGCGCATCTCCGTGAGCGTGCGATTGGTGTTGGACGAGCGCACCACGTAGTGAAACACCTCGCCCAAACCGGTGGCGATGGGACCCAACTGCGGACGCTCGATCCCCGCCGGCAGTTCGACGCTCTGCAACCGCTCCATCACCAGTTGGCGCGCCTGAAGAATCCCGGTTTGGTCGTTGAACGTCGCCACCACTTGCGACAGTCCGAACTTCGAGGTCGAGCGCACGTTCTCCAAGCCCGGCAAACCGCTGATGGCGAGTTCCACGGGCGAGGTGATCTGCGCCTCGGTCTCTTCCGGATTCAGCGATGACGCAGTGGTGTTGATCTGCACCTGCACTGGCGTGGTGTCGGGGAAGGCGTCAATCGGCAGAACGCTGAGCGTTCGGGTGCCGATGACGGCGAGCGCCGCCGCCAGCACACAGACCAGGAGGCGGTTCTTGAGCGAAAAATGAATGAGTCCGTTCAGCATAGGAATCGCGTTGCCGCTTGGTGTGATGAATCAGGTCAGCGCCGAAATGGCCGCCTTGTAGGCGGCGGCGGTTTCTGGAAAAGCAGTGTTGGTCATCTTCAAGTCTCGCAGGCGCCCATCCTCCAACCGATAAACCCAGCCATGCACGGCCAACTCCTGGCCGCGCTCCCAGGCGTCCCGGGCAATGGTCGCCTGGCAGACGTTGAGCACTTGTTCGATGACGTTCAGTTCGCAAAGGCGGTCGGCGGCTGCGCTTCCATCGCCGTCGCACGCCAGACGTTGCTCATGCTTCTGATGCACATCCTGAACGTGGCGCAGCCAATTGTCGCTCAAGCCCAGCCGGTCTTGGCGCAGGGCCGCTTGCACGCCGCTGCACCCGTAGTGCCCGCACACGATGACATGGCGGACCTTCAGGACATCCACGGCGAACTGCATGACCGAAAGACAATTCAGATCGGTATGCACCACCAGGTTGGCGATATTGCGGTGGACGAAGAGTTCTCCGGGCAACAGCCCGACAATCTGATTGGCGGGCACCCGGCTGTCCGAACAGCCGATCCACAGGTAGCTGGGCGACTGTTGGCGGGCGAGCTTCAGGAAGAACTCCGGATCTTGCTGCTGGATGGCTCGGGCCCAGGCCTCGTTGTTCTCGAAAAGGTGGCTGAGAGTACGCATAGGTGATGGCACATGTAATGGCAGGGTTCAGTCATCGGCACAACCCGCACCCATCCGCGACGCGAGCAATTGCGATTTTAGGGCGAAGCCGTGCGCCACGACAATCTGCTCTTGGGGTTTCAGACCTTCCAGCACTTCCAGCGAACCGCCGCCCTTGGCTCCGACGCGCACGGCGCGGGCGTCGAACAGATCGTCCGCCAGTTTCACGAACACCAGCGAGTTGCCCTCCACGCGCTGGAGTGAAGCCGCCGGCATCAGCAGCGCCCCTTCCGTCTGTCGCGTCAGGATGCGCGCCTGGGCATACATGCGAGTGCGCAAGACGCCGTCGGGGTTGGGCACTTCGGCACGGGCGCGGGCCATGCGGGTTCGCTCGTCCACTTCCGGCGCGATCCAGGTCAGGCGGCCGGTGAACGTCCTTCCCGGCAGCGAATCCACGCGCAGTTCCACCGGCTGGCCGGTCTGCACTCGGCCCAGCTCCGACTCCGGGATGTTCAACATGGCCCAAACCGTGGACCGGTCTGCCAGCGTGAAGAGCGGCTTGCCGGCGTCCATGAACGCGCCCCGCACAGCAAACTGCTCAACGATCTCGCCCGCAAAGGGCGCGCGTACGTCAAGCAACACGGACTCCTGCGGTTTGCCGCCCAACTCATCAATTTGGTCCTCGGTAAAGCCCAGCGTGCGGAGTTGCTGACACGCGGCACGATGCGCGGCCTCCGCCTCCTGCAGATCCTTCTGCGACGTGACTCGCTCGGACCGCAGTTTGCGCTCGCGCTCCAGCGTCTGGTGGGTCAACACCGCCTTGGCGACGGCTTCCGCGATCGAAGCGGACCAGAGTCTCGCCACGGACTGTCGCTCCACGACCTTGCTTCCGAGGGCTGCGTCCACACTTTGAACAATACCGCTCACCGGCGCCACGATCTGCGCGAGCTTTGTTTGGTTGAAAGCGATCTCGGCATAACACTCGATGGCTTCGGCCATCACGCCAACCGTCGGCAGCGCAGTTTCGACACCAGCAATCGCGATTGAGTTGGTCGAGGGCAAGCGAAGCTTCAGACTCTCTCCTGGAGGGAGCGGGCCGATCTTCTGCGGATTGCAGATGCCGCATTCAGCTTCCGGCACGTTGTGCTCGCTGCACATGGGGACCCCGTCCTTCACTTGCACGTGACTATCCGCCGCACCGTGGTCGTGGCCGGCGTGCGCGTCGCCGCCTTCAACGGCCTTGCCGCATCCGGCCAGGAGCAGTGTTGAGATGAGGAGAGATGAACCAATGAAACTCGCACTGGTTTCGGGTTTCGGATTTCGGGTTTCGGGTTTCGATGGCGCGTTCTTCATGACAGATCAGTGGGTTGAAAGTGGGGTTGTCTTTTGCGGGCCGAGCAGGGCCTCCAGCTCCGCGTGGGCGATATGCAGTTCGAGCAGTCTTTGCTGGTAAGCCAGCCGAGCTTCCGCCGTGGTGCGTTGTGTGTCCAGCAGATCAATGAAGTTAAACTTGCCTTCCTCGAAGCCGGTCTGGACGAGCTGCAACGCTTCGGTCGCCCTGGGCAGGATGCGGTCGCGGTAACTGGCGACTTGTTCCGCAGCGGAACGACATCGTTCGAGTGCCTGGGCCAACTCACGCTCCAGTTGCTGACGCGCCACGTGCAGGTCCGCCTCCGCAGCGGCCTGGTTGGCTTGGGCTTCCCGACGTGCGCCCTTCCCGGTATCGAGCAGGGGCAGCGGCAGGGAGAAGCGCAGCTCGATGATGGATTCGTCGGTGTCGCCCAGCCTCCCGCCGGCCAAGCCGGCGGTCACATCCGGGTACGGGTCAAGCCGTGCGCGGCGGCTCTCCAACTCCGCGCGTCGCAAAGCCGCCTGCGCGATTTCCAGGCTCGGATGCTCTTCCAGCGGGTGCGTTGCGGCGGCATCCAGCCGCGCGGCGTTCGGCATGCGTGCGAGGTCCCCGGCCAAAGTCGCGCTCTTCAACTCGGGCTGTCCCAGCAAGCTGGCAAAGACCTGGCGCGCCGCAGTGCGGTCGAGTTGGAAGCCTCTGAGTTCCGTGCGGGCCTGCTCCAATTGAATCTCGGCCCGAAGCTGCTCCTGATAGGCCGTGGCTCCCGCATCCACGCGCTTGCGCGCGGTGGTGGCCGCCGATTCTGCCACTTGGACGAGTTCGCCCGAGACGGCGACCAACTGTTCGGATGCCAGCACCCGGAAGAAAGCGACCGTCACATCGCGAACGAGTTCCGTGCGCCGCAACGCCAATTCCGCCTCGGAGAGCTTCACCCCCGCGCCGCCAATTTTGCGGTCGAGGGATTTCTTGCCGGGATACGGCAGGGTTTGTGTGATCCCGAGGGTTTGTTTGGCGTCGGAGAAGCCGCGGCGTTTCTCGATCGACCATTCCTCCGCGCTCAGTTCCAGAGCCGGATTCGACCATTTCCCAGCTTGAACGGCCCGCCCGGCGGCGGCGTCCGCGCGGGCGGCACTGGCGCGCAGCTCGGGGTTGTTCGCCAGCGCCAGGCGAATGGATTCCTCCAGCGTGAGGGCGTTGGTGAGCGTCACGCCGGCGCTTGGCAGGGACGCGACGACCAGACTACAGATGGCTGCAAAGACATTTCGCTTCATAACTCGTTACGGACAGGACCACGAAAAAGGTGGACGTGCGGGGTGAAGTCACACCGCGATTGGCAGGGAAGTCCCCGAGGGGATCGCGTTAAGAAGCGAACGATGGGGCGCGCACGGAGGGGGCGGCGCGCGTCACGAATTGCCAGCTTGCGGGCGCAAGCCGTGGGGGCGGAGCGGGCACTCGCTCGCTCGTGAGGTCGCGAGGGTTGGCCAGCGAAACATCATTCAAGCTGACCCTCGCCGAAACTGGCAGCGGGGCGAAGACAACCGGGTGTTCCGGGAGCTTGTAGAGGCCGGATTCCAAATCCGCGCAACTGTCCATGGCACACTCTTCCGCATGATGCGCGGGCGAAGGAGAATCCTCGTGCTGGCAACAGGAGAGAAGCGATTCCAAACCCGGCAGGCTTTCGAGTTGGCAATGCAGGGTGGCCGGCACCCAGATCGCCAACAAGGTCAGCGCGATGGCTTGGCAGACTCGTTTCACGAAGCGGACAGTACTCTACTGCGGCAACAGTTCAAGCCTTTGCGCAAGACGAATCTGAAGGCGTCGCGGTGTTCTGGCCCCCCAGGCTTTTGCGAATGGCTTCGCAGAGTGTTTGCGGTGAATAGGGTTTGGGCAGGAACAGAATTCCGTTCTCGAGCAGGAAAGAGGTGTCCTCGAGCTGGTTGCTGTAACCGCTGGTGAGGATAACTTTCGTGCCGGGATGGAGGGCGATGACCTGTTCGGCCAGCTCGCTGCCGGTCATGCCGTCGGGCATCACCATGTCGGTCAGCAACAAATCCACTTTGCGCCCGTGCTGCCGCAAGGCCTCCAACGCTGCAGGGCCGGAGCCAGCTTCGATCACCTCGTAGCCGGCCCGCCGCAAGACGCGGTTGGCGACGTCGCGCAAACCCAGTTCGTCCTCCACCAACAAGACCGTGGCGGCGGCCCCGGTCGTCTGGACCGGAGGCAAGGCGTGGCCGTCATCAAGTGTGGCGTCGCTGGCCGCGGCGGCGGGGAGGTAGATTTCAAAGGTAGTTCCCTGTTCCACTTTGCTGTCCACGTGGATCCAGCCGCGGTGTTGCTTGATGATCCCGTAAACCGTGGCGAGCCCGAGCCCGGTCCCTTTTCCGATCTCTTTCGTGGTGAAGAACGGCTCGAAGATATGCGGCATGACTTCCGGCGGAATCCCGGAGCCGGTGTCGGACACACTCAGGCAGACGTGCGCGCCGGCCCCACCGCCTGACGGTTCGTGAGTGGTGGTGCCATCCAAATCCAGATGCCGGGTCTCCAGCCGCAGCCGCCCGCCTTTGGGCATGGCGTCGCGCGCGTTGACCGTCAGGTTGAGGATCACCTGCTCCAGCATGTTGACATCGGCGTGGACGTGCGCGGGCCGGTCTTCGCGGACGATTTCAAGCTGCACGGTCTCGCCCGCTGCGCGCCGGAGCATCTTCGCCATGCTGGCGATCACTTCGTTGAGGTCGAGGTCGCGTGGCTGCAGGACCTGTTTGCGGCTGAACGCGAGCAACTGCCGGGTGAGATTTGCCGCGCGCCGGGCCGCCCGTGAAATCTGGCGGAGCGATTCTTCGACGGACGAGCCCGGTTCGCAATCCAGCAGCAACAAGTCCGCATGCCCCTGCACCACGGCCAGCACGTTGTTGAAATCATGGGCCACGCCCGCCGTCAACTGGCCCACGGCTTCGAGCCGCTGCATCTGGCGCAACTGCGATTCCAGTTCGCGCTGGTCCGTCACATCCTCCGCGACGCCGGCGATCCGATACACCTGCCCAGATTCATCCCGCACCGGGAACGACTGATCGTGGATCCACCGGGTCGTGCCGTCGGGCCGGACGATGCGATAGCAAGCGTCGTACTCCCCGGCGGGCGGCAGCGAGCCGAGCATTCTCAAAACGCGGTCGCGGTCGTCCGGATGCACGGCGGCCAGCCAGGCATCCGGGTTGCGGTACATCTCGCTGCACGGCATGCCCCAAGTCTTCTCGAACGACGGGCTGATGTAGATCGTGCGGTGGTGCTGTGGGTCCACCAGCCAGAAGACTTCCCGGAGATTATCCGTCAATTGACGGAAGCGGCCCTCGCTTTCGAGCAATGCGTCCTCCATGTGCTGACGTTCCGTGATGTCCTCCGCCAGAACCAGGCCCGCGCGGCGACCCTCGAAGAGGATTTCCCGCGAGGTCAGGCGCACGAGGATGATCGAACCGTCTTTGCGGCAATGACGCCACATGCCGGTTTGCTGCGCATCGGGCGTCGGACGCACAGCGCGCAAGACCAGATCCGGCACCTCCGCGGGTGGACGGAGATGCTGCAGCGTCATACCAAGGAATTCCTCGTGTGCCCAGCCATAGAGCTGGATGGCTGCCTCGTTCACCTCCAGGAATCGTTGGGTTTCCAGATCGAACACCCACATGGCGTGCGGTGTGGCATCAAACAGCACCCGGTAGCGCTCCTCACTCCGCTGCAACTCGGTTTCCATCCGTTTGCGGCCGGTCACGTCGCGTTTTACGGCCACGTAGCTGACGGTCCTGCCGTCGCCGTCGCGCACGGGCGAAATGGTGGCTTCCTCATAATAGAGCCGCCCATCCTTGCGTTTGTTGATAAACTCCCCGTTCCACACGTCCCCGGCCGAAAGGGTTTTCCAGAGATGCCGGTAGAAACACTCGTCGTGCTGGCCGCTTTGGAGGAGGCGCGGGTTTTTGCCGACGACTTCGGCGCGGGCGTAGCCGGAAATCCGCTCGAACGCCGGATTCACGTATTGGATCTGCGCCTCGTGGTCGGTAATGACGATCGCCTCGGGGGCTTGCTCGACCGCTCGGGTCAGGATTTCCTGACCCGCTTCGCCTCCGTTGGGACTTGGGGGGTGACTTGCGGAGCGTGAGTCTTGGCCGGTCCCGTCCGCCGGGTCCGGCGTCGTGTGGTTGCTGCGGGTCTTCATGCGCGTGTCGTGGTGGCCCGCGAGAAGTTACTGGGTCGGGAAGAGTTGCGCCAGCAGCGGCGGCAGTTCTTGTGGAATGCGTTGTTTCGCCAAGAACGCCACCGCACCGCATTTCAGGCTCGTCTGACTCCACATCTCGCTCGCGTGCGTGGAAATGATCGCCACCTTCATATCCGGGAATTCGCGCTTGAGCGTCTCCGTCGCATGCAAACCGCTGAGGACCGGCATTTCCAGGTCCATGAGGACCAAGTCCGGTTGCGCGGTGCGGGCGGCCTCGAGCGCGGTCTGGCCATCATGGGCGACGCCCACGACTTTGAGCCGTGTCTGGGTTTCGAGCCAGGCACAAAGCGATTTGATCACGGCAGTTGAATCATCTGCCACCAGCACGCGGATGCGCTGCAATCGTTCGGTGCCGGTTGACGGGCCATCATTCTGGGTCATGCGCCCAGTATGAACACAAGCGGCGGCGAAGAACATACAGGAAAACCCTGAGTGGGGGTGAACATTCCGGCAGGACAGAATCCTGCGAAACCACGGGATGCGCTGCCGCGAAAGCTTGCGGACGCCGGCGGGCGGCGTTTAGCCTGCGCCTCAATGCGTCTGCTCGACCGCTATCTGTTGCGCGAGTTGCTCACCCCGCTCGGCTATTGCCTGGGCGGTTTTCTGCTGCTCTGGATCACTTCAGATCTGCTGCGGCAACTCGACGATTTCCAGGCGGCGCGGCTGGGCATGTGGGACGTGATTGAGTTCTATGCCGTGACCTGCCCGGAGTTTCTGGCCACGGTATTCCCGATGGCGCTGTTATTGGCCCTGCTTTACGCACTGACGAATCACAGCCGGCATCACGAGATTACCGCAATCCGCGCAGCCGGCGTCAGCCTGTGGCGACTGGCGTTGCCTTACTTCGCGGTGGGTTTCGCAGGCACGGTGGCGCTCTTTGTCCTCAACGAATTCGCCGTGCCCCACAGCGAGGAGCGGGGCGAGCGCATCCTGCACCGGCATGAGGTGCGCCTGGGCCCGGTGGCCAGCCGGAACCTGGTGCGCACCCTCAGTTTCAACAACGCTCCTGCAGGCCGGATGTGGTACATGGATGCCTACAACCTCAAAACCCGGGAGATGCTTGGGCCGCAGGTGGAATACACCTTGCCCGACGGTTCGCAGCGCTGGTTGCTCGCCGCCCGCGCGCTGCGCACGAACGACACCTGGGTGTTTTTCGGGGCGCGCGAATTCGCGGACGATCCGCGCGTCCTCCCATGGCTGGTGCCGTTCCGAGAAGCGGCCACGTTGCCCATGCCGCAATTTACCGAGACCCCGGAACAGATTCGCAGCGAGATCAACATCAGTAGTGGCCTGACCCTGCGCCGGGCACGCCAGGCCGACATCCCCATCGCGGAAATCCTCGATTACCTCCGCCGCCATCCCAAGCTCACACGCGTGGAGGACTACTACTGGCTGCATACCAAGCTGCAGGGGCGACTCGCCGCGCCCTGGACGTGCCTGGTGGTCGTGTTGATCGCGATCCCCTTTGGCGCGGCGTCGGGTCGGCGCAACGTGTTTTTTGGTGTGGCCGGCAGCGTGTTCATCTGCTTCGCGTATTTCATCACGCTGCAACTCGGGCTGGCGTTTGGTGCGGGGGGCTACCTGCCTCCGTGGTTCGCGGCGTGGTCGCCCAACTTGATCTTCGGTCTCGCGGGGGCCTGGCTTACCGCGCGGGTGCGATGACGGGGCGTGGCGTCCAGCATCCACTGTCGAAGTTATGAGCGACGAACTGACCGAACTGAAGCAGCGTTACGAACGGCTGGCTTTGTTGCGCGAAGTCAGCAACGCGGCGGACGAAACGCCTACTTCGGACGCTGCGCTCGCCGTGGTGTTGCGCGCGGCTTTGGAGTCCACGCGCGCCAACGCCGGTTTCATCGCACTGATGAATCCCACCACAGGCTTCCTGGAAATCGAGGCGTCGTCGGGCTTGCCTCCGCACGCAGGAGAACTCCGCCTGCGCGTGAGCGAAGGAGTCGCGGGCTGGGTAACGCGCAGTGGTCGGACCACACGCGTGGACGATGTCCGGAAGGACGCGCGCCACTTCGCGCTCCGCAAACAGACCCGCGCCGAACTCGCCGTGCCCTTGGATGTCGGCGAGCAGGCTCGGGGCGTCCTGTGCGTGATGGCCGACCGCGCGTCTGCATTCAACGCCGCGGATGAAGCATGGCTGCTCGCGCTGGCCGACGAAGCCGCGCGGCTCATTCGACGTTCGTGGAGCTTCGAGCAGTTGCGTCTCAAGGCGCGGCTCTTCGAGACGCTCGCATCGGTCAGCCAGGCGATTCATTCCACACTCAACCTTGACGACGCGCTCCATGTCATCACGCGTGAGGCACGCGGGCTGATGCAGGCGAAGATGTGCTCGTTGATCCTGTTGGACGAAACTCACGAGTGGCTGGACCTGCGTGCGAGCGACGGCGCGGGCCCGGCTTATGTCAACAAGCCGCGGTTGCGCGCCGATGAAAGCCTGCTCGGCGTGGTGGTGCGCCGGCGGAAGCCGCTCCAGATCGCCAACGTCCAAACCTCGGGCCGCTACCAGAACGTGGACGTGGCGCGGCAGGAAGGCCTGGTTGCGTTGCTGAGCGTGCCGCTGGTGTTCTCCGGGCAGGCGGTGGGAGCACTGAGCGTGTACACCGGCGAGCCCTACGTGTTTTCCAACGAAGAGGTGCGCATCCTCTCGGCGTTCGCTGAACTGTCGGCCCTCGCCATCGGCCGGGCGCAGCTTTACGAGCGCGTGGTGGATGTCGAGGAGCAGTTGCGGCAGAACGAAAAGCTCTCCGCGCTCGGTCTGCTGGCGGCGGAGGTGGCCCATGAAATTCGCAATCCGCTCACGGTCATGAAGATGCTCTATCACTCGTTGGACCTCCGCTTCCCGGCGGGCGATCCACGGGCGAAGGACGCGGAAATCCTGGGCCAAAAAATCGAGCACCTGAACCGTATCGTGGAACGCATCCTCGTGCTCGCGCGCACCGGCGAGCCGAAGTCAGAGCCGGTGAACGTGAATCAACTGCTCGACGAACTCGGCCTGCTCGTCCGGCACAAGCTCAAGCAGCAAAACGTGGAACTCGTCCGCAAGCTGGATCCCGCGCTCCCGTCCGTGCCCGGCGACGCCACGCAACTGGAACAGGCGTTCCTCAACCTCACGCTCAACGCCGTCGAAGCCATGCCGCAGGGCGGCACGCTAACAATTGCCACGCGCACGCGCGGCGCGGCAGCCAGACAGGTCATCATCGAGTTCGCCGACACGGGTGGTGGCATGACCGAGGCCCAGCGCCGACAGGCTTTTTCCTCGGTGCTCCATACCACTAAGCGCAAAGGCACGGGGCTGGGTTTGGCAATTGTCCAACGTGTCGTGGAAGCGCACCGCGGGCAGATCGAGATCAAATCCCGCCGGGGCCGCGGCACGGTTGTGAGCCTCACACTGCCAGTCTGAACACGAGAAGCCGCCTTTCGCCGCTCGTGGAAACGCTCCGCATGATTGAGGGAGCGGGCATCCGCGTCGGCATCGTGTCGGGCGGCGGCGCCGGCACATTCGACATCACGGGCAACATTGAAGGCGTGGACGAAATTCAGGCGGGCAGCTACGCGTTGATGGATCAATCGTATTCGCTGGTTCGCCCGGAGCTCGTCGTCGCGCGCTGGGTTCTAGCCACGGTGCTCTCAGCCAATTCCGGCTGCGCGGTGGTGGATGTCGGCACGAAGGGGATGGGCTGCGAATTCGGCCTGCCCGTGGTCGAAGGTTTCCCGGCGGCGAAGGCCCGCTACAACGCCGAGGAACACACGCCCTTCGAAGGTCGGCGACAACGTGCGGGTGGTTCCTTCGCACGGGTGCACCACGCAGAATCTCCACCGGCGGATGTGGATCACGCGCGCCGGCAAGATCGTGGACGTTTGGCCCATCGAGGCGGCGGGTTGCTTGGCGTAGAAGACAGCTCACGTAGGCACTACGCCTTTACTACTGTCCACGTTCCGGGTCGCAGCGTCGGAAGCAGAGCCAGCACCTTGGGCACCAGTGGGGCGGTGTCCGCCAACCGGTTGCTCGATGCGCGCAGCGCGATGAAGATGAGCGGGAGCTTCGCGTAGTTCTGCTGAAACGCCATGTTGCCATCCATCGTGATGAAGACGTCAAAGGCGGAAGCGGCGCGAGCGAGCAACTCACCGTTCTTGATACCGGCCCAACCATTGAGTTGCACCGATTCGACGTCATGACCCGGCAGCGAGCGCTTCAACCGCCAGTCGAGGTTTTCGTCGAGCAGGATACGCATCAGGTAGCAGTGGCCAGGGTTTCCGCCTTCAACGCTTCCAGCAGTCCAATTACCTGCTCCCGGCGCACGGAGCGGAAGCCTTCCAGAAAGTCTTCAATGGAATCACCCGCCGCCAGATGCTCGAAAAGGCTTTGAGCCGGGACGCGCGTGCCGCGAAACACCGGGACGCCGCCCTGAATCTCCGGGTCAACTTCCAGAAACCGGTTCAAGCTTTCCGCGCTCATGGCGGTAGCGTAACGCTTGCCCCGGGCATGTCAACGGCTAGGCTCCCTGCGGACGGACAGCTCGTGGTGTACACAGTCGAAAGCGGCGGTAAACCGCACGCAGTCCAGACGCTTCGCGAGGTTCGGGGACGCTGGAGAATCGCAGCAGCGTTTGGAGTGCGGCGTTCTTAACGTCTCCTCGCCAATCCACGTGCGGCGTGCCGGGACGGCCCGCGGTCCGGCCGCTGGAGTCTGCGCAGCCGCCCAAAGCGCCAGTGGACTGCCACAAGCCAAGACGCTTCCGTTTTTTCTTTCCAAACAGCTCTTGCTTGGTTCAACTCCTTGCAACCGTCATATGTTCGGCTTTGGCAAAAGGAACATCAGTGAATTGAACCTTAGCCTTCCCGCAAGCGAAGCGAGAAAGCGAGCACGGATACTCGTTATTGACGACGAGAAGGATGCGTTTCCAGTTCAATTGCTTCAGAACGAAGGCTACAACGTCCAGTACTGGTCCAAGGTGGAGAGCATCCGGTCTCTGGAAGAAGGGGAGTTCGACATAGTCATTCTGGACATCGGCGGGGTCTCGTCGCCAGAGGTGTCGAAGCAGGATGGGTTTGGCGTTCTTGAGCATCTGAAACGATACAACCCTGGCCAGATCATTGTGGCCTACTCAGGCAGGTCATTCGATCTGAGCCAACAGAAATTCTTCCAGCAAGCCGATGATTTCTTGGCCAAGCCTTCGGATTTACTGGAGTGCAAGCAGAAGATCGACGCGCTCCTGCAAGCGAAGTTCACTGCCATGCACTACTGGAATACGCTGGTAGCTGTGCTTCGTAAGAATGAGGTGCCTGAAAAGAAAATCACGAAATTCGAATCGTTGTTTGTTGAAAACGCGGAAAGAAAACAGCCAGTTTCCGTGGATGTGGTGATCAACACTCTCAAGGTGTCGAAAGAAGTCGCCCAGATCGTCTGCACTCTCTTGAGTTTCGTTTCCAAGTTCAATCAAAGTCCGTGAACGCTGTCGACGTGCTGCAGAACTCCTGTCCGTATCCATTTGTCGCCGGCGGCAGGCTATTCAACGGTACGATCTTAGAGCAGCTAAACATCTGCGGCAAATGCGAGACGAAGGATTGCGCGGCTCTTGCTGGAAAGCCATTCGCACATTTCACCTGCTCGAAGGGTTTTTCCTGTTACCCAATCTCAGCGTTCGCCGAAAAGTTCGTCCTTAACGGTCTGATCGCATCAGAAGACAACACGGCAATCGCTGGGAAGCGGCGTAAGCCTTACAGGCGGCACGTCTTGTCTCATCAAGATGTCATGAGATTCCAAAGCCAGATAAGGCGTCTCGCCGATTCGGTTTCAGCCGGCATCTCCGAGGAGGTTAGGGGGAGCGTAGCGTATCTACACGACGTCCGGACGAGTGTGGGAATCGTGCTGTCTTGGTGTCAGGAGGTGATCGGAGAGGGCAACGGTGTCACGTTCGAAGAGAAGCTGCGTGGCTCCTCCGACGAGTTGGTCGGGCTGTATCAATCAATAAGCTTGCTGAAGGAACAACTGAACCTTGCGGACATAATTCCAAACCCGAGCGCGATCACCTACGGGTTGAAGAGTCAGTCGAACATCAATGGCTTCCTCTGGAAGATGCACAAAATCTTCGAACCTCGGTTCCGCCGAAAAGGCCTCCAGATTCACATAGAGGGATTCACGAAGGCCAAGATTGAAGCTTACAATTCGATCCAGTTCATTCCGTTGATCTTGTTGGACAACGCACTGAAGTACTCCGCTGGTGGTCGCACGACTTTCATTCGGCTGCACGAAATCAGAGCGCAAGATCATATTGAAGTCACGGTGTCTTCTTACGGGCGCGTTGTGCCTGAGGAATTTTGGGAGAGAATCTTCGATAAGTATATGCGTGGTCCAGGCGCCAATGAAATCAACCCTCAAGGGATGGGGCTCGGACTTTACCTTGCCCAGCAGATCGCAGCCGCACACGGTTTCACAATCCGCTATAAATCGGTTACGTCCGACGGGGTCTCAGGGATGAATGACTTCTCTTTCCAGATGCCGATTGTTGGCTTCGACATTTGATTCGCCTTACTTGTTACATGTCGAGGTCCACAGCAACCGCGGGCGAGAGCTTGAGACTCCCGCCCGCGTGATTTGACAGAGGTTGTTCTGCGCCGGGTCACGGCTCAGATGAATTCGTTGAGGAGGTTTTCCAGGAACTCCTGCCGGCCACTGGTGTTGGGCGCGGCTTCGCCTTTCTTCAGCATGTAGGCTTCCAGGTCCTTGAAGCTGGCCTTTCCGGCTTCGATCTTCGCGCCGATGCCCGAATCCCACGAGGCGTAACGCTGCTTCACGAAGTCGGCGAGGCGACCGTCAGCGCGGATGGCGGCGGCGAGCTTCAGGCCGCGCGCGAAGGCGTCCATGCCGCCGATGTGCGCGTAGAACAGGTCAATCGGCTCGAAGCTCTCGCGGCGCACCTTGGCGTCGAAGTTCACGCCGCCCGTGGTGAAGCCGCCCATCTTGAGGATGCAGAGCATGGTCAGCGTGGTGAGATAGATGCTCGTCGGGAATTGGTCGGTGTCCCAGCCGATGAGTTCGTCGCCGGTGTTGGCGTCAATCGAGCCGAGGGCGTTCGCGCCGATGGCGGTCTCGAGCTCGTGCTGCATCGTGTGGCCGGCCAACGTGGCGTGGTTGGTCTCGATGTTCAGCTTGAAGTCGCCGAGCAGGTCGTATTGGCGGAGGAAGTTCAGGCACGCGGCGGCGTCGGAGTCGTATTGGTGCTTGGTGGGTTCTTTGGGCTTTGGCTCGATGTAGAACTGGCCCTTGAACCCAATCTTCTTCTTGTAGTCCACGGCCATGTGCAGGAACGCGCCGAGGTGATCCAGCTCGCGCTTCATGTCGGTGTTGAGCAGGCTGCTGTAGCCTTCGCGGCCGCCCCAGAAGACGTAGCCCGCGCCGCCCAGTTCGTGCGTGACTTCGAGGGCCTTCTTCACCTGCGCGCCGGCGTAGGCAAACACGTCGGCGTTGCAGCTCGTGGACGCACCCATCGCGAAGCGGGGGTTGCTGAACAAATTCGCCGTGCCCCAAAGCAGTTTCACGCCGGTGCGCTTCTGTTCCTCCTTCAACACCTTCACCACGGCGTCGAGGTTCTTGTTGGTCGCGGCCAGGTCCTTGCCCTCGGGGGCGACATCGCGGTCGTGGAAGGCGTAAAACGGTGCGCCGAGCTTGGAAATGAACTCGAAGGCGACGCGGGCGCGCTTCTGGGCGTTGGCGACGGAGTTGGAGCCGTCGTCCCACGGGCGCAACATGGTCGCCGCGCCGAAGGGATCGCTGCCCGTGCCGCGGAACGTGTGCCAGTACACGACCGAGAAGCGCAGGTGGTCGCGCATCGTTTTGCCGGCGACGACTTCGTCGGCGTTGTAATGCTTGAAGGCAAGCGGGTTCTTGGATTGCGGACCTTCAAAGGGGATGTTCTTGATGTCGGGAAAGGCGGCTTTCATGTGTTGCGTGTTTAATGTTTCGATGCCGCCGACTTGCTAATTCAAATTCACGCCCGCTTCAAGCGCATTCCGCTGTCATATGCGTTCGACCTTGCGTGGGAAAACCGCTGGTCGATAGGGTGCTGCCAAGCGCAGTGCGAACGGGATTGAGACCGGAGGAGAGTCGTGCTATAGGTGCGCGCCTGTGATTGATATAGCTACGAACGCATTGAAGCCTGCCGCTGGCGTTACTTGGGAACGCTTCCAGAAATATTGCCAACACTATCCAACGATTGGCTTGACGTTGGACATCAGTCGGATGCCCTTTGACGAGAGCTTCTTGGAGGAAATGCAGCCGCGGTTGCAGCGGGCCTTCGCGGAGATGCAGGCACTGGAGCAGGGAGCCATTGCGAATCCGGACGAGAAGCGGATGGTGGGGCATTATTGGCTGCGGGCGCCGGAATTGTCTCCCACTCCGGAGATTCGTCAGGCGATTGAGGAGAATCTTCGCGACGTCAAGCAATTTGCTGCGGATGTTCATTCGGGTGTGATACGGGGTGCTGGAGGGCAATTCAAGAATGTGCTGTTGATCGGCATCGGCGGTTCAGCGCTCGGACCTCAGTTTGTCGCGCACGCTTTGGGCCACCCGAAGACTGAGAAGATGAGGATGCACTTCTTTGACAACACCGATCCGGATGGAATGGACAGGGTGTTGGCGTCTATCGGCACTTCCTCCTTAGGGCAGACCCTCAGTATCGTTATCTCGAAGTCTGGTGGCACCAAAGAGACCGCCAACGGGATGAAGGAGGCAAGAGCCGCTTACGCCCGTGCAGCTTTGCGATTTGAAGAGCACGCGGTAGCTATCACTATGGCGGATAGCCATTTGGACAAGCAGTCAATCAGCGAACGATGGCTTCGTCGATTCCCGATGTGGGATTGGGTTGGCGGGAGAACCAGCCAATTGTCGGCGGTTGGCTTGCTACCTGCCGCTCTTCAAGGCATCAACATCGACTCACTTGTTGGCGGAGCCCGGGCGTGTGATGCCCTTACTCGACAATCGGATGGCCTGACGAATCCAGCAGCGCAACTAGCCTTGATGTGGTTCGCTGCTGGTGGCGGCAACGGTTCCAAAGACATGGTTATCGTCCCCTATAAGGACCGCTTGGAGTTGCTAAGCCGGTATCTCCAGCAGTTGATCATGGAGTCCGTAGGCAAAGCGGTGGATAGAGACGGAAAGACTGTGAATCAAGGAATCAGCGTGTTTGGCAACAAAGGTGCAACTGACCAACATTCTTATATACAGCAACTTAGAGATGGGATAGACAACTATTTCATCACGTTCATTGAGGCGAGGAAGGATCGGATTGGAGCTTCGATGTTTGTGGATGACAGTGTATCTTCTGGGGATTATTTACACAGCTTTTTGATGGGCACTCGGAATGCGATTACTCAGGCTCACCGTGGCGTATTAACGATTGCGGTTGACGAAGTGTCGGGGTTTTCAGTTGGCGTGCTGGTTGCGCTCTTTGAACGCTGCGTCGGCTTGTACGCTTCCTTGGTCAACATCAACGCGTATCATCAACCTGGTGTCGAGGCCGGCAAGCGAGGAGCCGCTGAAGCAATCAAACTGAAAACCAAAGTGTTGTTCGCGCTCAGAAAGCAGCGCGGCGTGTTTCTATCCGTTGAGCAAATCGCCTCGGATGTTGCTGTTGTTTATGGCTTGGATTCAATCCAATGGATCTGCGACTGCTTAGCTGACAACGCTTGCTGTGGCGTTCAACGCCTGACCGATCGGCGGAACGACATGTTATTCCGAGCCGTCTAAGATGGCAGTCCACCCAAAACACTACGACGTCATCGTTGTTGGTGGAGGTCACGCTGGCATTGAGGCCGCGCTTTCTTGTGCGCGAATGGGCTGCGAGACGCTGATGATCACCATCAACGCGGACACGATTGGGAAGATGTCCTGCAATCCTGCAATTGGTGGCTTGGCGAAGGGGCATCTTGTTAGGGAAATCGATGCGCTCGGAGGTCAAATGGCTATCGCAACCGACCTTTGTGGAATTCAGTTTCGCACATTGAATGCGAAGAAGGGCCCTGCGGTAATTGCTTCTCGTGCACAATGCGACAAATGGGCTTATCAGGCTTACATGAAACGCATCTGCGAACGACAGCAAAGGCTGGACGTACTACAAGACGAAGCGGTGGGCATCCTTGCGCGTGACAGTCGGGTTTGCGGAGTTGTCGCCTCATTGGGAATCGAAATAGCAGCAAAGGCGGTGATCATTACCACAGGCACGTTCCTTCGTGGTTTAATGCACATTGGAGATACACGCCATTCTGGTGGCCGTTCTGGTGAGGGCGCTGCCCAAGCACTGTCCAAGTGTCTGGACGAATTGGGCTTGCAGCTCGGCCGGCTTAAGACTGGTACTCCCCCACGACTGATCCGGTCCAGCATTGATTTCAGCAAGACTGAGGTCCAAGAAGGAGATGAGCCACCGCCATACTTCAGCTTCAGGAAGGAGGAACTGTTCCACGTGGAACATGATCTGGGTCGCTCAGATGACATAGTTGAGGAATCTGCTCGTTATCCACAAGCGTCGCTACTCGCGCGAATTGGACGACAACTCCCTTGTCATATCACCTACACGACGGAGAGGACGGCGGCAATAATCCGAGCAAATCTACACAGATCGCCTTTGTATGCTGGAGCAATTCAAGGAGTGGGCCCACGCTATTGCCCATCTATTGAAGACAAAGTGGTAAGATTCAGTGAGAAACCGCGTCATCAGGTTTTCTTGGAGCCAGAGGGCGCCGACAGCGATGAGATATATGTGAATGGCTTCTCGACGTCACTTCCATTCGACGTTCAAGTTGAGATGATCAAGACAGTCATCGGCTGCGAAAACGCCAGAATAATCAGGCCCGCCTATGCGGTTGAGTATGATTATGTCCTTCCCACCCAACTCGGCAGTAATCTTGAGACAAGAGTCTGCCGAGGGCTGTTTCTAGCCGGGCAGATCAATGGAACATCTGGATATGAAGAGGCTGCGGCTCAGGGCCTTATGGCTGGGATAAACGCCGCCGCATTCGTGCTTGGCAGACCAGCATGCGTCATTCCGAGAAATCAAGCGTACATAGGCGTGCTGATTGACGATCTCGTTACGAAAGGCACGACGGAGCCTTACAGAATTTTCACTTCTAAAGCGGAGTATCGGCTCTTATTGCGACAGGATAATGCTGATTTGCGTCTTTCGCCCGTGGGGTACGAGCTGGGTTTACTGCCTGAAGATTGCTTTCGCAAAGTGGAGTCCAAGCAGGCCGCGATTCAATTGGAACTGAATCGTGTCCGCACAACACGTTGTGGACAAGACACTTTAGATGGAATGCTCAGACGGCCTGAGATTAGATACGCGGATCTGCCTTCCGCGAACAAGTCTCTCGACCAGGAGGTCATCCAACAAGTCGAACTTGAGATCAAATACGCGGGGTACATCCAGCGCCAGCATACCGAAGTCGAGAAGCTGCGTGGCATGGAAGACAGGGTCATACCCAGTTCTTTCAATTACGCGACAGTGCCCAGCCTACGGTTGGAAGCCCGGCAGAAGCTCACCAAGATTAAACCTGCGACCTTGGGGCAGGCCTCAAGAATCTCGGGCGTTTCGCCGGCGGACATCAGCATTCTCTTGGTCTTCTTGAAGCGGAGGACTGAACCACCCGGACGCTGCCAGTCCTCATCAAGCCAGCTTGCAGAAGATGATGTCACTTGATGGTCTGGCGGCGTTCGCTTGACCGGGCCAGGCGAAACTGCAAACCATGGCCCATGCGCAAGTCATTCTGTCTGCTCCTGCTGGCCGCAAGCCCTCTCCGGGCTGCGAGCGATTCACTCTCGCTTGGCACATTTCAGAGAATCCAAGCCTCCCCCGAGTTCTGGGCCGAAGGCGTGAATGTCGCTGATTTCAACAAGGACGCCGCCGGCGACGTGGTCTGCGGTCCGTTTTGGTATGAAGGCCCGACGTTCAAGACGCGCCATGAATACTGGCCAGCCGACCGGAGTTTCAAACGCCGCCTGCCAAACGGCACGGAAGAGACCATTCCTGGATTTGAAGGCGGCCTGGGCACAAACAACGCCTACTCGGAGAATTTCTTAACCTTCACCTACGATTTCAACGATGATGGCTGGCCCGATATCATGGTTTACGGTCATCCAGGCAAGGACGGCTCGTGGTTCGAAAACCCACGGGGGCGCACTGGTCACTGGCAGCGCCACATTGCTTACGATAATGTGGAAAGCGAATCGCCAGGACTCGGCGACATCACAGGCGATGGCAAGCCGGAGATCATCTGCTGTTCACACGGATTCGTGGGCTACGCCGAGGCGGATTGGGCCCATCCCACCGCGCCCTGGAAGTTCCATGCCGTCACGCCCAAAGGCGACTGGCAGCGCTACTCTCATGGGCTGGGTTTTGGCGACATCAATGGCGACGGGCGCGTGGACATTCTGGAGAACGGGGCCTGGTGGGAGCAACCCGCCTCAAGGGATGGCGACCCGGTTTGGGCGCGGCACGCCTGGCAGGTCGGGCCGGGTGGCGCCCAGATGCTGGTCTATGACGTCAACGGCGACGGGCTGAACGATCTCATCACCTGCCTTAACGCCCATGAGTACGGCGTCGTATGGTTTCAGCAAGTCCGCAGCGGAGCCGAGATCAGCTTCCGTCAGCACGCGATCACTGGGCAGAAACCGGAGGATAGCCCGCACGGCATCGTGTTTTCTCAACCGCACGCCCTCGCCCTGGCGGACATGGATGGTGACGGCGTGCTCGACCTTGTCACCGGCAAGCGCTTTTGGGCGCACGGCCCCACGGGCGATCCTGAACCCAACGCCCCAGCAGTGCTCTATTGGTTCGGGCTGAAGCGCGAGCAGCCCAACAAGGCCGACTTCGTTCCCCACCTGATTGACGACAATTCCGGCGTGGGAACGCAGGTCGTCGCCACTGACGTTAACGGCGACAAACGGGTGGACGTCGTGGTCGGGAACAAGAAGGGCACTTTCATCTTCCTCCAGAAGTAGTGATTGGGCGGCCAGGAAGCTTCGGCCCGTGGGCGTGGTGAATGGGCCGTG
>CAYJNU010000064.1:0-9240 GCA_964371005.1 uncultured Verrucomicrobiota bacterium
GTCAACGCGCTGTCGAAGGTATTCGTGGTGCGGAGTCATCGGGACGGCGAATTCGCCGAGGCCGCATTTAAGACCGGCAAGTTGAAGAAAGAGGGCACGGGTCAGACGAAGGAGCCGAACGGCACGTTCATCGAGTTCGAGCCCGACCCGGAGATTTTCAAGGAAACGGAATTCAAGCAGGAATACGTCGAGCGCCGCCTGCGCCATTACAGCTACCTGAACACGGGCTTGAGGTTGATTCTGAGAACGACGGCTTCGCCCGAGCCGAAAGTCTTCCAGTCACGACATGGTCTCATGGACCTCGTCATGGAAGACTTGAACAGCGACGGCAGCGAGTCGCTGTATTCGCCGCTGCACTATGCCAGCAAGACGCTGGAGTTTTGTTTCACGCACTGCAACAGCCGCTACGGCGAGACGTTTTACTCGTTCGTCAACGGCCAGTACACCAGTGACGGCGGAACACACCTGAGCGCCTTCCGCGAGGGTCTGCTCAAGGCGGTGAACGAGTTTTCCAACAGCAAGTTCGATGGCGACGATGTGCGCGAAGCCATGGTGGGCGCCGTGGCCATCCGTCTGCAGGACCCGGTGTTCGAGTCGCAAACCAAGAACAAGCTCGGCAACACCGAAATCCGCACCGAGCTGGTCAACAACGTGCGTTTGGAACTGCTCCACTTCTTCCAGCGCAACAAGCAGATCGCCGAGACGATTGTTGCGAAGGTCAAGGACACCCAGGAGTTGCGGAAGGAATTGCAGGCGGTCAAGAAGCTCGCGCGCGAGCGTGCCAAGGCGATCACGCTGCGCATCCCGCAGTTGAAGGACTGCAAGAATCATTTCGACCAGAAGAAGGAAAAGGGCAAGGGCACGATGGTGTTCATCTGCGAAGGCCAGTCCGCCGCCGGCTCGATCACGAGCTGCCGCGATGTGAACAACCAGGCCGTGTTCGTGCTCAAGGGCAAGCCGCTCAACGTCTGGGATCTCAAGCGCGACGTGATGTACAAGAACGACGAGATGTACAACCTCATGCAGGCGCTCAACGTCGAGGACAACCCCGAGGGCCTGCGTTACGACAAGGTCATCCTCGCCACCGACGCGGACGTGGATGGCATGCACATCCGCAATCTGATGATCACGTATTTCTTCCGCTTCTTCGAGCAACTCGTCCACGATGGCCACGTGTATGTGCTGGAGACGCCGCTGTTCCGCGTGCGCAACAAAGCCGAAACGATCTACTGCTACAGCGAAGCGGAAAGGGACACGGCTTCCGCGAAGCTCGGCGGCAAACCGGAGATCACGCGTTTCAAAGGCCTCGGCGAAATCAGCCCGAAAGAATTCGCGCAATTCATCGGCAAGGAAATGCGGTTGAGCAAAGTGGAATACGCCCCACGCGCCGAGTCCGGCCCGATCTTCAGTTTCTACATGGGCAAGAACACGCCCGAGCGGAAGGATTACATCATGGACAAGCTGGTCGTGCCGGTGGAGGAGTGAATGCCCACAGACGGTTCACCAGCGGAGGACGATCAGACTCAGCTTGCCGAACGCGAGATCATGATTCGTTTTCTTGCGCTTGAGCCAGCGACGCGATTGGTCTCCAGGTCTTGAGCGCTGCCCATTGAGCCTGAACCGTAACGGGCGTGGGGGGCGAGCAGGCGTCCCCGCCCATTGAATCGGCATTCGACTGGGCGGTTCGCGAACGTTTTACCGACGGGTCAGCGCTTCAATCGGTAGAACTTTGCCGGCAGGGAATAATCCGAGTTGGTGTACCCACCCGAGAGGCCTGGAATATCTTCGTATGGCCCGGCGGGGGTGGGCGACCACTGCAACGTGCCTGCGCCCTGCCACTCCACCACGAACCGGTCCGCCAGCGTTCGCATTCTCAGTAGCGGCACCGAACGCAACGCCAGCCCGTGGTAGTATCCCGACGTGATTGCCCAAATGTCGGCAGAAGCCGGGTGGACTTCCGTCTGCCCGAGCCAATTATTGCCCCAACCAACCACTTCACCGCCAGCAAGGAGTGCCAGTGAATGGAAGTCACCCGCAGCGATGGCGATGACATTCGTAAGTTCCGGCGGGAACTCCGTTTGGAAGTACGTGTTGTCGCCCCAAACCACCACGTTCCCGTTGGAACGCAATGCCACGCTGTGCAAATAACCAGCGGCAATCGCGGCGACATCGTTCAATCCAGCGGGCGGCGTAGCTTGGCCGAACGCGTTCAAGCCCCAGGCGACCACCGTTCCGTTCTGGCGCAACGCGAGACTGTGGTGCCGGCCAGCCGCGATGGCGCGCACGCTGCTCAAGCCCGCGGGCACCGTGCATTGCCCGAAGGAATTGTCGCCCCAGGCCAGCACGGTTCCGGTTGCGCTCAAGGCGAGACTGTGGGAATCACCCGCAGCCACACTGAGCACCGATGAGGCCGAAGCCGGAACGGTGCATTGGCCCGCGTCGTTGCGCCCCCAGGCGACCACGCTGCCGGCTTCCGTGATCGCGAGGTTGTGCTCCACTCCGGCCGCGAGGGCGACGAATCGCAGCGGGCTAATTGGGACGTTGGTCTGGCCATGGGTGTTGTCGCCCCAGGCAATCAAGGTACCGTTGCGACGCAGCGCCACGGTGTGGAAATCCCCCCCGGCCCCGGCGACCACATCGTTCAATCCTGCTGGCACGGTGGTTTGCTGCGCGGAGTCATCGCCCCACGCCAACAGAATCGAGGCCGGCCCCAGCACGCTGAGACGACCGGTGGACGCGAGACTGCCGTACGGGTTGGAGGCCGTGACGCGATAAAAACCAGATTGTCCTGGTTGAACGTTTGTGAGGGTCAGCACCGCTTCAGTATCGGGCAGGGGCGTGCCGTTCCATTGCCAGGCGTAGGTTACCGCTCCAGTACTGGTGAGTCCAACGGCCAGTATCGCGGTGGCGCCCGTGTCCAGGACTTGATTGGTCAAGGGATGGCTCAGGATCAGGGACTGGTTGACGAGCAATTGGGCTACGAGGCTGTTGGTGGTGCCGATGGCGTTCGAGGCCGTGACAAAGTAGGGTCCGCTGCGCGCCGCGGTCACACCAGTTAAGATCAGCTGGCGATTGGTCTGCGCGGGCAGATTCGTGCCGTGGAATTTCCATTGATAGGAAAGCGGACTGGTTCCGGTGGCGAGGCTGTTGAATGTGACGCTGCTGCCCTCCAGAACTTCCCGCGAGGCGGGTTGCTGGGTGAAGGTGGGCGGCGTCCCCAAAACGCTGATGAAGACCACGGCACTGGTGACGGCCCCATACAAATTGGTGGCGTGGAGGGTGTACTGCCCGGCGTTGGCGCTGGTCACGTTCGAAAGCGTCAGGGAGACGTTGGTTAGGCCGGGTAGATTGGTTTTGCTGCGGCGCCATTGGTAACTGATTGGCTCGGAGCCACGCACCAGCGCCGTGAGGGTGTAACTGCTGCCGGTGAGCAGGAATCCGCCCGGCGGACTAGATGGCTGCGTGACGATTCGCGGTGGCGCCGCTGTGACGACCAGACTCGCGCCGGAACTGGTAGCGCTGCCGAGCAGGTTGGAAACCACGACCTGGTACGTGCCGGCGTCCAGCGTTTGCACGTTGCTGATGACCAATTGTGGAGTGGCAGTGACCGCAAATGACACCCCGTCACGATACCAGACGTACCCCAGCGGGCTGCTGCCGAGGGCGCTGACCTGGAACATGGCATTCGTGCCTGCTGGAACGGTCAGATTGGCGGGGCCGGTGAGGATGCTCGGAGCGGCGGGCAGAACCTTGACTAGCGCCGGGGAGCTGGTGACCGCCCCGACGGCATTGGTCACGACGACGCGATAAAAACCCTCGTTGCCGGCCTGCAAGTTGGTAAGCACTACGGCCGGATTGGTCGCCCCGGCAAGGGCGATATCCTCAAACCACCACTGGTAGCGCAGCGGGGCACTGCCCGCTGCCGCGACCGTCAGATTGGTGGTGCTGCCGGCTGCCACCAGTCGTCCAGCCGGGGCGGTGGCAATGGTCGGCGGGGCGAGCACGGTGACCCGGAATGAACACTGTGCGGAGTTGGTCCCCACGGTCACGGTGCGCGTTACCAGGTTCGTGCCTTCCGGGAAACTCGCGCCCGAGGGCGGCACGTCGGTTACTGCGGCGCCGGGGGTGGCGAAGGGCGGCGGGAAAGTCACAATCGCGGCATTCGAGCCTGGTGCGGTTACCGCCAGGATATCCGCCGGACAGAACACAAACAGGCACGGGCTGGCGGCGGGGGCGGTCGGGTTGAATTCGAAGGCGCCCATGTCCACGCGGCCGGCCCCGTTTGTGGTCGCTGGCAGGATGCGGGGTTCCCCGTCAAAACTCTGGAGCGGCAGCAGCGGGGCGCCATTCGTCCCCGCATCCAGACAGACGGAGCTGACCAACAGGCGGTAGTCGCTCTCCGGTTCACAGACAAAAAACGGATTTGCGGAAATGTTGCCGTCCAGCCCGGTCAGGTTGGCGATGCCGTTGAAGGCATTGCCGGTTCGGGAGTAGAAGTCGTTGAACTGGATCACGGGCGGGTTGTTGCCGGCGGTGATGGCCGGGTCTCCGACGACGATGTTGTTGAGGATTTGCGCCCCATCCCCGGAGGAACTGGCAACGATGCCGGAGCCGCGATTGCCCGCGATGGTGTTGTTGATCAACCATGGTCCGCGCGAGCCGCCGGGGGCGACCCAGCCGACACCGTTGCCGCCGTTCTCCACGATGAGATTCTGCACAATGTCGGCACTGGAGTAATTGTACATCCAGAAGCCGTCGCCGTGATTGTGGCGGATGACGTTGTTGCGAATTGTCACGTTGCCGGCCTCCCACATGCCGATCCCGCCGCCGTTGTCTTCCAGGTGATTGGCCTCGATCACCGGCACCCCGGTGAAAGACAGTTGGATCGCCGCACCCGCGCAGCCGGTGATGCGGTTGCCGCGGATCAAGGGCGAGCCCCGGGTGTCGCTGCTGCCGGAGTCGCAGATGATCCCGGTGCCGCAATTGACAATTGCGTTGGAGGAGATGGTCGGCGAGCCCCCGGCGGCGATGGCGATTCCCGTGCCGCTATCCATCAGGGTGAACCCCTGGATCAACGTCTCTGGCGTGGCCCCGCTCACGGCGATGGCGACTCCGCCGGTGGCTGCGAGGTAGGTGGCGGTGGGGCCAGCGGCGCTCACCAGTTGAACGCGTTTCCCACCAAGCTGAACGGACTCGAGGTATAGGCCGGGGTCCACCAGCACCTGATCGAGGCTCAGTATCGTGGCGCTATCCACCGCCGCCTGGATGGTGGGATATTCCGCGGGCACGCGCAGCGTTCGGGGTAGCGCCGTAGGCGGGGCGAGGGCGGAATTGAAGCGAAGTTCTCCGGTCAGGGGCGTGCCGCCGCATTCGCAGCGCTGCGAAAACGTCCCCCAGAACCGCATCAGATTCCCGCTGCCATCGGTCACGAATTCAAATACTTGAAAGTTACCGCAGATCGAGTTGCAGCCGCGACCATTGCCATGAATGCTCAGGCCAGGGTTGCTGCCATGGAGGGGATAGCGGGTGGCATTGGTATAGACGCCCACAGTCGGCGCGGCGCCATTAGGGCCGGCAAGCGTCAGAATGAATCCGAACGCCGTGGCTTGAACCGCGGTCGGCAGTGGCCCCGGGTAAAGGGTGACGTTGAAGTCCGCAGTGTTGGTGGTGAAATAAGTCCGGCCCTGGCCGATATATTCGCCGGCGGGGCTGACGAGCAAGACCAGATTGGATTGGGCAGAAGCCGTGGCGACGACACCTCCAAGCGCTAGGCCAGTCAGCCAAATGCATCGGTTACGAGAATTCAAGCGAGCGGAATGTGATTTCATGATCGCAGGTACGGAACTGAATCTGGGAGCTATTCATGACACGCCTGACATTTCGACTCAAGCGGTTTCTCTATTGTAGAGACTCAGAACAAATTCGTCCCAAAGTCATCTGCCGCCCCAATGATTCGATCACGAGCTGCCGCGACGTGAAAGAAGAAAGGTGGAAGCGACGGGGCGTCGCCGCTACGGCCGCTCAACGTCGAGGACAACACCGAGGGCCCGCGTTACGAGAAAGTCATCCTCGCCACCGATGCGGACGTGTACGCCCGACTAAACACGACTCAGATGCCTGCGGGTCGAGTCCGCCTACAACCACTTCATCGAGGCATCCAGCGCCTTCAGTTCTTCACCGTCGAGATCGTCCTGCACCGCGCAGGTGTTGTCGAAGATCATCGTGGAGCGATTGTCGGCATTGAACGCCGGCCACTTGGGCAGGCCGCTGTGGTTCGGATTGCCGGTGCGCGCGAACTGCGCCCAGGCGCCGCTGATGCGGGCCGCAAGGGCGCGCGCTTCAGGTCCGCCACCGGTCATGTGGTCGCAGCGGTCGGTGTTGTCGAAAACGAAGGGCATCTCGGCGCAGTGAAACGAGTGTAGCCTGCCGTCAAGGATCGGGCTGTCCCACGCGAACCAGTACAGGTACGCGGGCGCGCCGGCTTGTGCGGCCTTCAGAGCAGCCTGCTGCACGGCCGCGTGACGGACTCCGGACGAGAACCAGATGGCGAAGAGCTTTGCCGCGCCGGCGTCCGGATGCCCACGCCGGAACGCATCGAGAATGCGCTGGCCGTCCTTGGCCCCGTGGCCCTTGACGATGCGTTTACGGAGTTCGTCGAACGTGAGTTTCTCGAAGCCGGGATCCCCAAAGCCGATCGCGAATTCGGTGAGCGTTGAGCCCACGATCAGCGGCACGCCAGCCGAGGCGGGGGGCGCCGAGGTCCAGAACGGATGCTCGGGCAGGATCCGGCCATCAACTGTCGGAGCCCAAGCGTTGAATTCGCAGTGGCGACCGAAATCAATCGGACGCGAGTAATCGCCCGCGGGGTAAACCCTCTTGGCGGCGACTGCGGCGGCCGTGACCAGGCGGTCGAAAGGCACGTTCTGGAGGGTTTCCAGACGGTCTTTGCTTACGCCCGTTTCCTTCAGCACGGCGTTGGCAAGTTTTGCCGAAAAGTCGGGCGTCAGCATGCGCCGCATGGAACCGCTCTCAACGATGGCTTTGTGAAACAGACCTTTGGCGCGTGGCATGGCCAACAGGGCGGTCACCTTACCGCCGCCGCCGGACTGGCCGAAGATCGTTATGTTCGCGGGGTCGCCGCCGAAGTTCGCGATATTGTCTCGCACCCATTCGAGCACGGCGATGATGTCGAGCAAACCCACGTTTCCCGACGCCGCGAATTTCTCGCCGCCGATGGACGACAGATCGAGGAAGCCTACAACGCCGACGCGGTGGTTGAGACTGACGACGACAACGTCATGGCGGGCCAGATTCTCGCCATCATAGACGTTCATCTCATTGCCGGAGCCAGTGGCGAAGCCGCCGCCGTGCAACCAGACCATGACGGCGCGTTTGCGATTATCGAGGCCGGGAGTCCAGACATTCAGCCGCAAGCAGTCTTCACCCTGTGCGCCGGGATTCCATTGGTAAACAAAGGCCACTTCGTCTTTGTCCCAATGCTCCGGTGGAATCTGCGGACTGGCGAACCCCCAGGCAAGCGCGGAGCGAACACCTTTCCAGGGCACTGGCTTCGCGGGCGACATGAAGCGCCCAGCCCCAGCGGTGGAAGCGCCATAGGGAATGCCCCGGAAAATGAACATCTCCCTATGCACGAACCCGCGCACTTTGCCGTGGCTTGTTCCAGCGATGGCGGCGGAATCCGAAGCAACGGTGGAGCCGGTAAAGGTGGACTTGGCGGCGGCTGTCGCTTGCGCCAGGACTTGCCGCGGAAGGAGGGCAGTGGCGGTCATGCCAGCGGCGATCTTCATCCAGGAACGCCTCGTGACATGTGAATTGGTCGGGTGGAAATCCGATTTCATAGGCGTCGCGCCGGTTAGGGAGAATTCACTTCGGGCTTACTTAGCATGGCGTGGTGCTACAGAGCGCGGTCCGGCGTGTCAATCGCGCAGTTCTTCCACAAGAAGATGCGGTTGACCAAAGTGGAATACGCCCCGCGCGCCGAGTCCGGCCCGACCTTCAACTTCTACATGGGCAAGAACACCAATGGACTGTGTAGCGTTATTGGCCTCTTACTTTGCCTGTCACGCTTCTCGGGCTCTTCTCAGCCCTTGTATTGCGAGCGCTTGACTGGAGAGGGGCAAGGATGACGGGAAGGAACCCCTGCGTTTAACGCCCTTTGACGGTTCAACTTCGACCCCGCGGCTCAGCCGGGGCAGGCGGATTGCGGCGCACCGCCCACCAAGTCACCAGACCGGCGATGGCGCAAACGAATCCACCCGCCGCGATGGTCCAAGGCACACCGACTGCCTGAGACAGCAAGCCGGATTCGAGGCCGCCCACGGGCATCATTCCGCCGAAGACCAACGCCCAGATGCCCATCACCCGCCCGCGCATCTCATCCGACACGCTGGTCTGAATGAGCGTGTTCGTCGTTGCGAAGTAGAGCAGCATCCCCCAACCGCCGACGGCCATGCATACCAGCACCAGCGGATACCAATGCACGACGGCCAACAACATCAGCATGGCCGAGAAGATCCACAACCCGCCGAGGATCAGAAGCCGGGGCCGCACTCGGCTCCCGTAAGTGGCCACCGTCAGCGCACCCAGGAGCGCGCCGAGGCCGTTGGCGCTGAGCAGGGCGCCGTAGCCACTCTCACCCACACGCAGAATGTCCGTGGCGTACGCGGGCAGCAGCACCGAGTACGACCAGCCAAAGACGCCCACCACGCCGAAGAGCAACAGCAGCGTGCGCAAGCGCCGGTGTCCCGCCACGTAGGCGAAGCCCTCCAGCACATGCCGGCCGGCCGAGTGAGGTTCCGTCGGAGGGACGAACTTGGGCAGGCGCATCATCAGTAAGCCGGCAATGACCGCGATGAAGCTCAGGCCGTTCAGCAGAAAGCACCACGTCATGCCCACCTGTGCCATGAGGAAACCCGCCACCGCGGGGCCAACGACCCGGGCGCCGTTGACGATGGAACTGTTCAGCGAGACCGCGTTCATCAAGTCTTCGCGGCTGGTCATTTCCACCATGAACGCCTGCCGGGCGGGCATGTCGAAGGCCATCGCCACGCCGCCCAGTGCGGCCAGTACGAGGATCTGCCAAGGCCGGATGTGCCCGCTCGAGACCAGCGCCGCAAACGCGAAGGCCAGCAGCATCATGCCGGTCTGCGTGAAGAAAATCACGGTGCGCTTGGCATGCCGGTCGGCCACCGAGCCGCCCCAGACCGAAAGCAGCAGCAT
>CAYJNU010000064.1:9250-23859 GCA_964371005.1 uncultured Verrucomicrobiota bacterium
CCAGGCCGCCACCGCAGCCGGCGGCGGCCAGCCCCAGGGCTGCCAGCACGAGGATGTGCCATGGTTGGATCCTCCCGCTTCCCACCAGTGCCGCAAATACGAACGCTGTGAGCATCATCCCCGTCTGTGTCCAGAAGACCACCGTGCGTTTGGGATGCCGGTCGGCCACCGAACCACCCCAGACGGAGAGCAACAACATGGGTAGTGAACCGACGGCTGCCACCGTGCCGAGCAGCACCTTCGAGCCGGTTAACTGGTACACCAGCCAGCCTTGCGCGGTGTTCTGCATCCAGGAACCAATGAGCGACACAAGCTGACCGACGAAGAACAACCGGAAGTTGCGGTGTTTCAGCGCGGCAAAGGTGTCGCGCCACGTCACGCTGCCCACGACCACGCGACGAGGCTGCCCTGTGATCTCTTGCGGGACACTGGCAACTTGTGCGGGCGTTTGAATCTGTTCAGAAGCCATCGCCTTCGGTTGTGGGATTCTAGTAAAGTGCCACGTTCACAGCGATGACAAGTTCGCGCCATCGCGTCCACACTGGGCTGTTCACCAACATGCTTCCGGCGTTCCCTCCGGAAGATTCATCCAGATGCTAGCTCTGTGACCGGGGCGGATCGAAGCACGCTGAGGGTCAATCTGCTTGAAGGGACGCAAGGCTTCAGCAAGCGTCTTCACCGCGTGCCGATCGCATGTTGATCTGCACTTGCGGGGCGTCATGCCGTGAGGCAGGTTCATTCCGGTTGGTAGTTCTGAATACTGCTGCAAGAATGCAAATCGCGTGGCTTCTGCCGTGGTTCCGCCGCAGCTCGGCGCCCGAGACGCCGCCAAAGTCGGCGGCGGCGGCAGGCCGATGGCCCTTCGCCCGGAGGAATCGGCAGAGGCGAAGTTGCGCCCAACCGGATTCGAAACCATCCGACCTCGACCCACGAGCGATTCCTGTGGAGCGAGTGACTCTGGCGTTGAGGCATCATGTAGATGTGAATCTGGCGACGCCATATCTTCTGCACCGGCTGGATTGCGATGACTGGCATGTGGCCTGTCGTCACGAGCATCAGTTGGTCGTGCAATTGATGCGGGAGGGGACGCCCCGATATGGGGTGACGTACGACTGTTCACCCGCCGTGGAGAAGGCGGTCTGCCACGGAAGTCGGGCTTGGGCGATGAGCATCATTCCCCTCCACGGCGAAGCCAATCTTCCGGCGCAGCAAGTGGCGGAGATCAAAGCGGGGCTTGGCGAATTGCACGGTTGACTCCAAACTGCCGCGCAACTAAAACCGCCACATGCCCGAACTTCGCAAGGACCTCATCACGGATCGTTGGGTGATCATCGCCTCCGAGCGGGCGAAGCGCCCACATGATTTCACCCAATCACCGAGTGAACCGGAGGCCGCAGTGTGCCCGTTCTGTCCCGGCAACGAGGGAATGACGCCACCGGAGCTTTGGGCCTCGCGGGCGAGCGGCGGCGCGAATCAGCAAGGCTGGCGGGTTCGCGTCATCCCCAACAAGTTTCCGGCGCTTCGCATTGAGGGCGAGTTGAACCGCGAAGCGGACGGCCTCTATGACCGCATGAACGGAATTGGCGCGCACGAGATCATCATTGATACCCCGGAGCACGATCAGGCCGTCGAGGACCAACCCGTGGCGAACATTGCACTCGCCCTGACCGCCTGTAAAGAGCGCATGCTGGACCTGCAACGCGACGAGCGGTTCCGGTACATCCTGGCCTTCAAGAACGTGGGGCGGGAAGCCGGGGCGTCGCTTCGTCACTCGCATTACCAGTTGATCGCCACGCCGGTCACGCCGTACCGGCTCAAAGCCAAGCTTGTCGGTGTCCGCGACTACTACGGGCGCAAAGAGCGTTCGGTGTTTCAAGACGTGCTCCGGCAGGAACAGCGCGACGCCCGACGCATCGTGTTTGAGAACCCGGGATTTGTGATCTTCTGCCCGTTCGCAGCACGTTTTCCTTTTGAGGTGTGGGTGCTGCCGAAACGTCAGGCCGCCGACTTTCACAGTATCTCCAGCGAGGAGAGTCTGCTACTTGCGGAGGCGCTGAAGATCACTTTGGGCAAGCTCAGTCGGGGACTGAACAAGCCGCAATACAACCTGATCTTCCAAACGGCGCCGTCCAGGGCGGGCCATCGCCGGAGCGGCTACTGGGATACGATTGATCAGGACTTTCGCTGGCATATCGAAATTCTGCCGCGGCTGACCTACACGGCCGGCTTTGAGTGGGGGACGGGATTCTACATCAATCCCATGCCGCCCGAAGATAGCGCGGCCTTTTTGCGGGAGGTCGCGCTCTAAGATTCGGTGACGATGTCCGGGAAGATGGGCGTTCCGCTGCATTCAAGTCCCGAATGAACGCAGCCAGCAGCTACAACGTCGCGATAAGCTCGTAGTGGATTCTGAGAATCTGAGGCGCAAAATACAGGGCATGACGACAGCGAATATCAGAATCCGGGAAGACTTCCCAGCCGGACCCGTCTGTCCGCACTGCGGCAAGGAGATCGAGGAGTTGGCTGCCCGTTCGAAAGTGCTACTCGCACTGCTGGCGGCGCGATCCCGTGCTTTCCTGGTCGGGCGGCGCTATGGGGTGGTGACGCGCGGCCTCGCGGCGGCATTGGCGCGCTTTGCCCGATTACTCTTTCGAGAGGGTCTGAAACAACTGGCAGTGGCCGGTGCGCACAACGTTTGGTGTGCGGACGAGCTCATTTGCAGAGCATGCTCAACAACGGCATCCCGAAGAAGAACAGCGCACACAGGCCGCTAATGACCATCCCGACGATCGCGACCGTGCGATTTTACCCGCGAACGAGCCCAATGAGGCTCACGATGAACGCGATCGGAGGGGCCGCCATGATGCACAGTCCGCCAAGGACTGTAACGGGGGACCCTCACCCCGGCTGGATCAGCAAGAGCAGCAGGATCACCGAAGGCGCAACCAGCGACAGATAGACACCGCAGCGAGCCAGATTCGCCGGCTTCACCGGCGGCAGACCATTGTCAAGATTGGGCTCAAGGATGGGAGGGATGTCCATGCTCATCGTTTCCGCTTAGAGCTGCGCCTCCACGGGCGTGGGCTTCACCTCAATTGGTGACAGGTCAAACTCCACCTTGACGGTGACACTCTTGCCGGTGAGTTCTTTGGGCACTCGCCATGAGTGCGAACAAATCCCTCCTCACCCAAACTCCAGGTTGCCCGATCCCACTTGTTTTCCATCCTTGGTGAGGATGGCGAATTGGGGTTTGGGAGGTTCGTCTGAAAGGCCGCTGCCTTTGGCAAACGTGGCATAGGTCTCACCGGCCACACCAAGAATCTCAGCCTGGATTCGCAACGCCGGCACTGCTGACGTCCCCGGGCCGTTGTCGTTGTACATCGAGCCAGCCGAAGCAGTCACCGTCCGCTTTTCGGCCGATAGCTTGACTTCGAGCGGCGCGCCGCACCGCAGCGTCGTGGCTTGGCTGGCGCGGGCTTCGAGAGTGTTGTCCATCTTGCGGTAGTAACCGGCCAGCACAAGTGGCTGACCCTCCGGAGTCTTGCTTTCGAGTACGCACCCGGTCAGACGCACCTTGCCCGGCGGGACTTGGGCTCGGCCCTGTGCCACGCCTGCTTTGATGAGCCGCCAGTCGTCGGGCTTTTGCTCCCACGCCACCAGCACGTTACGCACTTGCGCCCCGTTCGGTTGCACGGCCAGGTTTGCCAGCTTCTCGTTCCAAGGTTCGACGCGCAGCGAAGTGCAGTCCGCGGCGAGCGTGACGCGATAAGGCGTCGCGCCGAAATACAGCATGGGCCCAAACGGGCTGGACTCGGGGTCGCCGGGGCGATTCTCAAACTTGCCCGAGCCATCCGCGTCGCACAAGAAGGCGTCGGCTGGGCCGAAATACCAGTTCTCCTGGCCGGCGTTATTGAAGGTAGTGCTCTCGGGCTCGTCCCCGAAATGCAGGTTCGCATTGCCATCCACCACGCCAACCTTCTGCCTGATGCCATCCAACTCGACCATGGTCTCGAAGATACTGCCGGCCCGGAGCCGCAAGTAGCCCGCGTACGCCGAGAGGCGACTGGACGCGCCAGGCGTTGCGGGTCGGCGATAGTGATTGAGTTCCGCGAAGTAAACCGGTCGCACGCCGCCAACCGACTTTGCTGCGGGCGATTCGATCGGCCCGAACCGGGACAACTCGCGTGTTTGCGCGGGTGTCTTGGTGATGAGCGGCTTGCCCGCTGGCCTGAAGACCGGATCATCGGCAAGATCACCGTTCTGGTTCAGGTCAATCAGAAGCTCATCGTAACCCTTCCCGTCCCCGGCGGACTCGTCCACGCGAAACACGAAGCCGCGGCCCGACTGGCTCCGAACCAGTTCGCCGTAAAGGGGGCGCTTGGAAACCGCCTTCGGCTCGTTCTTGACCGAGGATGGTCTCGCTGAACGCAGAGTCCCGAGCGTGCCGGACCCGCCGGGCAGGCTCAGCGCCTCGTCCACCTCGAGGGCCTTGAAAGTGAGAGGGAATTCCTTCGCGGACAGCGTCGCCGTGGCGGCGCAGAGGGCGAGACTCGAAATCAAGCCGGCTTTTCTCATACCAGTCCTTTCGTTGGTTGCCGAACCGAGCTTGAGCGCTCATGAGTTTTCTGTCAAGCGCTGCGAGCGTTTCCCACAGACGATCGAGTGGGCGTATCGCACGCAGAGCGGATGCTGCCCCTACTATGGAGTTGCGTCTTCGACAGGCTTGTCGAGTGCCAGCGCAATCACGGTGAAAACCGGATCACGACGATTGGCTGGCATTGTGAGAACGATGCCTGCTTCCGTCTGCTGGAAGGCCACGGCTTCACCGCCGACAACTTTCTTGGCGGCAACGATCTTCCCGGGCAACGCACTCAAGTGGACCGTGTCGTTCAGCCAACCCTTCACAAAAACATAGACCTGGCTCCCGCGATGCGTCGATCCGCCCCAGTCGCCATTGGCCAGCGGGCCACCGCGCGTGCCATAGATCGCTGCGGCCCGCGGCTTGAGCCAGTCGCCGACCCGTTTTAGCAAAGCGACTTGGCGATCTTCGATCTCGCCGGTGGGCATGGGTCCGATATTCAGCAGCAGGTTGCCGCCGCCGGTGACGCAACTGACCAAGAGATCCAGCGTCGCGTCCATGGAAAGCATTTCCCCTCCGGGTTTCCATGACCACTGCCCGCCAACCAGCGTCATGCAGGATTCCCAGTCATGCTTCAGGTCTTGCTGACCCACCGATTGCTCCGGCGTGCCGAAATCGCCATCGGTCATCTGCCTGATTTCAGGCGTTGCCGGCCCGCGATCCTCCAGAGTGGCGGGGCCACAGAATCGTGCCGCCCGGTTGTTGACAATCAGGCCAGGCTGAAGCCGGTACATCATGGCAAAGAGTTCAGCGAATCTCCATTTGCCCCAATCCTGACCGCCGACGTGATCAAACCACATCACGTCGATCTTGCCATAGTGGCTCAGGAGTTCCTCGACCTGTCCCCGATACCAGGCGTCGTATCGCTGGGTGTCGCCCACCAGGTAGTCCGGATGATACCAGTCGCGCGTGGAGTAGTAGAGCCCCAGTTGCATCCCCGCACGATGGCAGGCATTGGCGAACTGCTTGATGAGATCCTTGCCGTAGGGTGTGGCCATGATGTCGTATTCGGTCAGTTGCGAATCGAACATCGAGAAGCCGTCGTGATGTTTGCAGATGATCACCATGTACTTCATGCCGGCGTCTCGGGCAATCTTCACCCAAGCGTCAGCGCTGAACTTCGCCGGGTTGAACCGCTGGTAGAGAGTGTCGTAAACGGGGTCTTCCGTGCGCGGAGTTTGGACGCCATTAATGTCCCACGGGCGGTTGGCGTTGCGTCCCCAGCCCAGTTCCTTGCCGGAGAGCGACACTGGCCCCCAATGGAGGAACATGCCAAATTTGGCGTCGCGCCACCACTGCATGCGGGTATTGTGCTGGGTAGCTGTCTCGTGTATCTGCGGCACCTGGCTGAGGTCCACAGTCTCCGCGCCCGTGGACTGAGCCCGACTCGGTTCCCCCGAAGGCGACGATGCGGACAATCCTCGCGGAGCGGATATGATTCCCATCGCCGGCACCACCAAGGCGAGAACGAGAGAGCGATACGAGTATGTCACTTTGTTCGGCGTTGGGAAGTTGAGCATAAAGTCCCGGTAATCATCGGATCATTTCGATTTGCACCGGGCCAAGCAGCCCGGACACGGTCGAGCCGCGATAGCCGGTCGGCACGGTCGTGTAGTGGTTCGCCAGGGTGTTGCAGGCCAGGACCTCAATGCGGTTCGGGCCTGGCTTGGCGAGCGTCGAGATGTCCAACACCCAGGGTGGTGAGACTTTGATGCCGGCGAGCTGGCCGTTCACGCGCACCTCGGCGGAAGCGGCCACCGCGCCGAGATTGAGCAACACCTGCTTCGCTGCGGGAAGGGTCACCGTCTTCCGATACCATGCGCCGCCCGAGTAGCACAGCAAGCCTTCGTTCTTCGACCAATCGCCCAGCGCCATCCGGCCGGGGCCGCAGTCGAGCTGAATCGACTCATCGAACGCCGCGCCCGCATAGCAGCCGCGTTCCTGTTCGATGCGCATGAGCACCGTGACCGGCGTGGCGGAGGGGTGCGGTAACGTGTGCCGTCCCGCGCCAGCTTCAATCAGCAACTCGCCATCGGCCCAGACCTGTGCTTTGCCCCGGAGCTTGAGCGAGAGTGCCCGCAAACCGGGTGGGGAAACAAACCGATACCAGCCCGCTGGCGTCTGCTCCCTCGCACGCACGTCGAACGGCAGGATGCTTGGATTCTTCCACCAGCGTGTCACCAACGGACCGGCCTTGAACTTGGGACGCTCCGTATCTCCCGTTGATCTTCCCGCCACCAACTTCGGCGGGCCAAGCTGGTGCTTGTACCAGAGGCTGTCCGTGAAATTGGCGATCGGCTCGGCGGTCACCGCTTCGCCGCCCTCGGTTTTGGCGACGCGCCAGCTCCCGTCAGTTGCCACCCGCGTTTTCTCGGCTACCAACTCCGCGATCAACCCCGCGGCATCGCCATCGTTGTGGGCGGCGACGACGATCTCATTGTGCCCAGTGCGCAGCGCTTTCGTCACGTCGTATTCCTGAACTGTTTCCCAACGCGTGCCGTTGCCAATGGTGTTGCCATTGATAGAGACGGCGTAGCTGTTGTCGCACGTAATGCGAAGCCGGGCCTGTCTGGGGACTTTGTCGAGGTCGAACGTCTTGCTGAACCAACGGTCGGCGCCGACCTTTTCTCCCGGATACCAAATCCAGAAGGCCGCAGGAGAAAAGACGTCGTCGGCTTCAGCCGATTCCCCGGGCTCAGTGGACACGACGAAGTAAGTGCGGCCGGGTTTGGTGTAGTGCAGGATGAGCGGATTCGCGCCAGCTTTCAATTGAAGGATCGGCCCGGACACGACGGCGCCGTTGAGCTCGACCTGCGCGGGTTTGACCGGCCCTGTGAGCGCATAAGCAGCCATGTCGCGTGGGGCGATGACAGTCGTGGAGAAGAAGGTGTCGCCATCTGGTTCGTAACTGAATACATCAGGCATGTAATGGCCGTTGTTCTTCGCCTTGCCGATGGCGAGAAGCTCGTCGTGCATTTCTTCCTTCAGGCCGTGGTAGCCCTGATGGCCGGGATCGTTCTCAATGCCCCAGCGCCACGAGAACTCGCAGGGCGTGGCGTCTGCGCTCGGTGACGCGTTGGTGGATCGAATGAACTGCGGACCGAACGAACAGGTGACCTTGCGCCACGGGCCGTTGGTCGCGTCGCCCTCGCAATACCAAAGCTGCCGCACTTCCGCACCCACCAGCGTTGGCGTCGGTGGCCAGTGGAAATCCCCGAAGCGATTGTCGCTCGTCGGTTGTAGCTCGAATTCCCAGTCGCCCTCGACCTTGATCACCGTGGATGGTGTTTCCGTGGTCTTGGTGGCGAGGCTCGGCTGGCCGGGGCTGAAGACAATCAACTGAATCTCTTTTTCGGTCAGCGGCAGTTTGAGTCGGGTGCCGCGGGTATCCCGCGAAGCAACGGCCAGCGGACGCGTCGTACCCGACCACGGATCCCATAGCTCGACTTGGCCGGTGGCGCGGAAGAAACACTCGCTGTCCTTCGGCGCACCGTAGATGGCGTAAAGATCGCGCGGGCCAATGCGGCGATGCTGGATGTAACCCGGACCCTCATAGTCGCGCTCAGGCAGTTTGGCGAAGACGTCTTGGGTCGGTCCATCGGGGAAGAGTTCCTTCACCATTGCGGTTAACTCCGGATCGTCGCGGCCCACGCGGTCGCTGGCCGCGGGCAGCGTGCCGATGGCCACAACGATGCCACCCGCACGGTGAAACTCGATTGCCTTTTGAAACGTCGAGTGGCGCACTGCCTTCATCGCGGGCAAAACCAGCACGCGATAGATCTCACCGGAAACATGGAGCTCCTTGCCGACGACTTGGGCGCGCGCCAGCGATTCGAAGTCCATGAAGTCGAAGTCCACGCCCTTGCCGTAGAGCTGCTGCCCGGCGCTGAACGCGGCCTGCACTGCTTGCGGACCATCCATGCCCGCTTCCATCGGCGCGACGGGGTAGAGAATCGCGATGTCGCAGCGGTGATCGCCCTGGGTCAGGAGGTAACTGAGGCGCTGCACGCAATCCATGAAGCCGCGGAAGTGTCTCCAATACGGCATGCGGAAGGTGTTGTCCGGCGGCGCCCATTCCCACCAACCGCCGTGCGTCGAGTAATACATGCCGTGGATGCCGAGGAGATTGTAGCCCATCACGTAATTGGCCAGAGTGGCGTCCACCACGTCGGCGGACGTCGTTCCCCCCCCGCTGCCGTAGAAGCCTTCGAGCCAAACCCGCGGACGCTGGTAAAGATGCGCGATGGACGCCGCGACCTTCGCCTTGATCAGGTCTTTGCCGAGGCCGGGTTGATCCGCGCCCGGACCTTGATTCCAGCGTTGTGTGCGGAAGTAATCGCCAAACTCCATCACGTCGCGCCCGCGCCCACCGTGGTCGCAACCCATGATCATCCCGCGCTGCTGATGCCAATCGAACACGGGCTTGAAGAAGCCCTCTTCGCTCAGCGCCACCAGCACGTCGTTGTAGTCGAGCCGGATTTTCGGCGTGCGCGGTCCGATGTCCTTGAAGAGGGCCGGCAGCTCGGACGTAATGTCGTAGCCTTTCCGCTTTTGAAATTCTTCGGCGAATTGAGCCGACCAGAGTCGTCCGCCCACGCCGAAGCCAAGTTCGTCGGAGAAAAAGAAGTTTAACCCCTTGCCGCCTTCGCCGGGGAAACGCCGCTCAAACTGGCCGAAGAATTTCTCGGCATACCATTTGCCTGACATCGGATGCATGGGGTTCAGCGACCACGTCACGGTTTCGGCGCTGACCTTGCCATCCTTGTCCATGCGCAACTGCATGCTTCTCACCTCGGGATGCTCGCGTAACAGTTCGTCCACGAAGCAACCCTGACCGAAGCCGAGCGTGTAATCGCTGAGGCTGATGCCAGCGTTTTGTTTTCTGGCCTCCTGCATGAACCAGCCCGTCAGCGCCCACCAATCCTCCGAGAACAACGGCGGCTCGCTGGGATACGTCAGCCCGTAGCTGCGGCCGCCGCGGTCCGAATGCGCGTAATTGATCTGGTAGCCAGACACGCCCATGCCGACCATTTGCTCCAGTTCCCAACCGAGCCGTTCCTTGGTCAGCGGATCGCCCACCCACCAGAAGAACGGTACCGTGCCGAAGCCGGGTGGCGGCTTTTGGAAACCGGGCAGGACATCCAGGTCCGGGGCCCGGTTCGCGAAGCCGACCGCCGCACTCGGCGGCGGCAGCGTGTTCGCCGGATCGCTGAAGCCAAGGTCGCCTGCGCGCGCGGTCGTCAGCCCGAACAATAGGATCAGAAGCAGATCGTGACGCATAGCTCGCTCAATTCATTCGCCGGGTCTGTCGTGGGTCGAAAACTTTCCTCATCGTGTTCCTCCCCGCGAGCGGACGCAAGCGGGTGTTTGTCTCACCCGGGAAACCGACGGAGCGGGGACTGTGTGACTTGACAGAGGAACCAACGACTTCTTCAGCGCGCCGACCTGATCGGTCGTCGGTTCGTCTCGGGTTTCCGCCTGACTTCTGGGCACTCGCCCACGCCTTCCTCGTCGTCGTCCACCTTCAGAAGATCTTGCAGGGCTCCTGGGAAAAGGTGTCACCAGAGTTAATGACTTTCTGCACGTGAAGACTGTGTTAGCCTGAGTGTGCGATGGGCATACATAGAGGCTTGGCATTTGCGGCTCTGGGACTGTTCGCGACGGTGTTTGGCACTCGTGGCGGGGAGGTGTTCTCCACGAACTCGGTCTGGCGCTTCCGGCCCGGCGGAAGCGAGGCGTCGTCTCCGAGGTCCGCCTGGCGGTTGTCGGGATTCAACGATGCGGCGTTTACCAACGCGTCCGCTCCTTTCTGGTACGGCGATGTCCGGGTCGGGGGCACGTTCCTCAGCAACATGCAGGACCGGTACTCTTGCGTCTTCCTGCGCATGCCGTTTGTACTCACCAACGCGCAAGAAATCGGCGTGCTCCGGTTAAGCGCTTTCGTCGATGACGGCTTTGTCGCTTGGATCAACGGCACGGAAGTGGTCCGGACCAACGTCAGCGCCACCACGCCCACCTACCAAACCACCGCGGCGAACGCGACTGAGCCCGTTCCTTTCGTGACCTACCCGCTGCCCACACCTTCCAATTACCTCACTACTGGAACGAACATGCTTGCGGTGCAAGTGTTCAACACGTCGCTGGGGAGTTCCGATTTGGGCTTCGACGCTTCGCTCACCGCGATCTTGTCCGAAACCAGCCCACCGACCATTGTGGGCATCTCTCCCACCCCCGGCGTGGTCACGGCGCTGACGAGCATTTCGGTGACATTCTCCGAACCGGTGAACGGAGTCCAAGTCGATGATTTCCTCATGAATGGAGTTTCCCCGACGGGCATGACGGTGAGCAACACCACATACACTTTCACGTTCGCCCAGCCTCTCTTTGGCACCATCTTCATTACTTGGGCAACCAGCCACGACATCACGGATCAGGCTTTGACTCCGAATGCCTTCAATGCCACTGGACCGGGTGCGACGTGGCAATACGTCCTGGCCGACCTCACCCCGCCCGCGCTTTCGGACCTGTTTCCGCCCGCCGATTCTCCCGTACGCGCGCTGAGCCAGATTGAGGTGACGTTTTCTGAAGCCGTGCTTGGGGTGGACGCGTCGGACTTGCTGATCAACGGCCAACCCGCCACCGCGGTTTCTCAACAATCTGGCGGACCGTTCGTTTTCACTTTCCCGCAACCCCAGGCCACTGGCACGGGCGCGGTCGTGTGGGCCGCGGGACACGGCATCACCGACGCCGCTGCGGTCCCGAATCCCTTCGCGGGCGGAAACTGGAGCTACACGCTGGACACAAACCAGCCTCTCGCCAATCTCGTCATCACGGAAATCCTGGCCGCGAATGTCAGCACCAACGGGCTGCAAGACGAGGACGGCGACTTGCAGGAGTGGATTGAAATCCGCAACTACGGCACCAGCCCCGTGAATCTCGCGAACTGGTCGTTGAGCGACGATCCCGATCTGCCAGGCTTGTGGACGTTTCCCGCGCGCACGCTCGGCGTCAACCAGTTCCTGGTGGTCTTCGCCTCGGGCAAAGATCGTCGGTCCACGAATGCCGCGTCGCAACTGCACACCAACTTCAAGCTCTCCAACTCGGGCGAGCATCTCGGCCTGTATTCCTCCGAGTCGCCGCGCGCTTTGGTGAGCGGCTTCACGCCCTTTCCCGAACAACGCAACGACATCTCCTACGGTCTCGACTACACGAACGGTCTCCGTTATTTCGCCACCCCCACGCCGGGTGCTGCCAACGGATTGAGCACGATCACTGGCGTTTGCGCGGCGGTGCATGTCAATGTACCGCGCGGTCTTTTTGCCACTCCGTTTGACCTGCTGCTGTCTTCTGAAACGCCGGGCGCGGAATTGCGCTACACAACCGACGGCTCCGAGCCAACCGCCCTCAGCGCCTTGTTCCCGGCGAGACTGCGTATCTCGAGCACCACTTTGTTCCGGGCTGCGGCGTTCAAGGCCGGGCTGCTGCCGTCGAGAACAACCACGCATTCGTATTTCTTCAACGTGCCCGTCGCCCTCCGCTCAGTCCCGATTCTCTCCATCGTTACTGCTTCCAATCACCTTTATGGTCCCAGCGGCATCCTCGGCATCAACGGCGGCAACTACAACAGCGGCGCCTGGTCGCCCAACACCAGCAGCGACTACCACAATCCATCCCAGCACGGCCTGGCTTGGGAACGCGCCACGTCGGTGGAGTGGATTGAGCCCGGGGACCAGTCTGGGTTCCAGACCGATTGCGGCATTCGCGTGCAAGGCAGCGATTGGCAGCGGCCCCGCCTCACGCCCACCAGCAAGTTTTCCTTTCGTCTCTACTTTCGCGGCGATTACGGACCGGGCCGGCTGGATTATCCATTGTTCCCGCTGACGTCGGTTCATCGGTTTGACCAACTGGTTCTGCGCGCTGGCTTCAACGAGCAGGGCAACCCATTCATCCGCGATGAGATCCATCGACGCCTCTCGTCGGACATGGGGCAGATCGCAGCACACGGCAACCTCGCCGTGGTCTTCATCAACGGAGTTTATTACGCTGGCTCGCCCTGGTACAACCCGACCGAACGCGTGCATGAGGAGTTTTTCCAGGAGCACCTCGGCGGTAGCCCGGATTGGGATGTGGTGTCCATGGCATGGGCGCAGGGCGCAGGCGCGCCCGGCGTCATTGATGGCGATCGCGCCGACTTCCAGAGCCTGGTCAACTACGTGAACAGCTCCACGGTGGCTTCCTCGCTGGTCTATTCGAACATCGCTCGCCGGCTGGATCTGACCAACTTTGCCGATTACTGCATCCTCAACGCTTACGCCGCCACCGGCGACTGGCCGGCCAACAATTGGCGGGCGGGCCGTGACCGCGCGAACAGCGTCTGGCGCTTCGTGGTCTGGGACGCCGAATGGGGCATGGGCATCTACGGACGCTCGGTGACCATCAATTCCTTCACGCAAAGCGGGGGCGGTCCCAACGATTCCGGCCTGGGCAGCGTCAGCAGTTCCGAAATCGCCCAACTCTACAACCGCCTCCGCGCCAGCCCGGACTTTCGACTGCTCTGGGCAGATCGCGTCCACAAGCACTTCTTTAATGGTGGCGCACTCATGCCCGGGGCCATTTCGAATCGCTTCAACGAACTCCGCGCCGAGTTGGCCTCGCTGATCCCCAACATGGACGTCACCATCCTCAATTGGGCGCGAGACCGGCAGCCGATCTTCTTCGGCCAGATGCAGCCTTACGGCCTGCTGCAATCGTCCAACGCACCCGTGTTTAACCAGTTCGGAGGGCGCGTGCCCGCGGGCTTCAACCTGGTGATGACGAATCTCGCGGGTCCGATCCTCTACACCACGGACGGCAGCGATCCGCGCACGGCATTCACCGGTGCCATTTCACCCTCGGCCCGCACGAACACTGGATCGCTGGCGCTCAACGCCTCCGTGACCATCCGCGCTCGCTCGCTCCAGGGCGCGACGTGGAGCGCCATGACCGAAGCCACGTTCACGGTGGGCTCGCTGGGCCTTCCGCTGCGCATCACGGAAATCATGTACCGCCCGCCCGGCGGCTCCCTCCATGAGTTCCTCGAACTCGAAAACGCCGGTGGCACGACGGCGGACCTCAGCGGCTTGCATTTTGATGGGATCAGCTTCCAGTTCAACGAAGGCACGAAACTCACCGGTGGCGCGCGGTGCGTGCTGGGCTCGAACACCGACACCAACGCGTGGAAGGCGCAATACCCCGGCGTAAACCCGTTGGGGTGGTTCGCCGGCAACCTGAGCAACGGAGGCGAACGGCTCATGCTCTTGGACCGCTTCGGCAACATCATCACGACGGTGGACTACCGCAGCAGCGGCGGCTGGCCCGCCGCCGCGAATGGCGGGGGACACTCGTTGGAAATCATCAATCCGAACGGCGACCCGGACGATCCGGCAAACTGGCAAGCCAGCGGAGCCGTGAATGGTTCGCCCGGAGCGGCCAATTCCACACCGGCGGCACCGGCGGTCTATCTCAATGAAATCATGGCGGAGAACCTCGGCGCCGTGAACAACGGCGGCACGTTCCCCGATTGGATCGAGCTCTACAACCCCAGCACCGGCGCCATCAACCTGACCGGTTGGAGTCTCACCGACGATGGCAACGCGCGGAAGTTCGTCTTCCCGTCCACGACGATTCCCGCGCTCGGCTATTTGATCGTCTGGTGCGACGCGACGCCCAACACCACTCCTGGCCTGCACACCGGCTTCGGCCTCGACCGCGATGGCGACCGTGTGTTCCTCTACGATGCGGCGACCAACCGCGTGGATGCGCTCTCCTTCGGCTTGCAGGTGGCGGATTACTCCATCGGCCGGGTCGGTGGCATCTGGACGCTAACCCTTCCCACCACCAATGCCGCCAACCTCCCCGCCCCACTCGACGCGGCGACCAACCTCGCTCTGAACGAATGGCTGGCCAACCCGGTCGCCGGGCAGCCTGACTG
>CAYJNU010000064.1:23869-24778 GCA_964371005.1 uncultured Verrucomicrobiota bacterium
GTCGGAGGACGACGCCCGATCCGCCGGCATCGTGGACAACGACTGGATCGAGCTGTTCAACAAGTCCAGCGCCGCCGCCGTGCCATTGCAGGGGCTCTACCTCGCCACCAGCAACAGCCTCCAGCAACTCACCCCGCTCGCGTTCCTCGCGCCCGGGGGCTACCTTCAGTTGTTTGCTGATGAGGAAAGTGGATTGGATCATCTGAATTTCAAACTGTCTGCTGGGGGCGATGCGATCACGCTTTCAGATGTGACGGGTGGTTTGATTCAGAACGTCGTTTACGCAAAGCAGACTGAAAACGTCTCGCAAGGTCGCATACCGGACGGCGGCACCACCATCCGGACTTTCCCTGGCAGCGGCAGCCCGGGAACCACCAACTACGTATCTACCTATTCAGGCCCCGTGCTCAACGAAGTCCTCGCCCGCAACCAATCAGTGGACGTCGGTGGGCAGCGCGTGGATTTCGTCGAGCTCTACAACCCCAACGCGAGCAGCTTCGACCTCGGCGGCATGAGCTTGAGCGTAAACGAACCGGAAGCCGGCCAATGGGTGTTCCCGCCGGGCACGATCCTCGCCAGTTACGCTTACCTCGTCGTCCGGTGCGATAGCTCTCAGCCCGCTTCGACCAACGTGGGCGCGTTCCGTACCGGTGAGTCGCTGGATGGCGAAAGCGGTGGCGTTTATCTTTTCAATCCCGCAGGCCAGCTCGTGAACTCCGTGGAGTACGGACCGCAGGTGGGCGATCTCTCCATCGGCTTGAGTGGCGGTCAATGGCGACTGCTGGAGGCGCCGACGCCGGGAGCAGCCAATGCCGCCGCGGCCGTGCTTGGGAGCAATGCCGCGCTCCGCGTGAACGAGTGGATGGCCGCGCCGCTCGAAGGCGACGACTGGTTCGAGCTGTTCAATAC
>CAYJNU010000065.1:0-24710 GCA_964371005.1 uncultured Verrucomicrobiota bacterium
AGGCAGGCCAGGGCCTCCGGCTGGATCGATGGCACCTCCACGCCGAGTTCCCTGCTATAACGCTGAAGGAAGTACCTCGCCAACGCAGGGATGTCCTCTGCGCGTTGACTCAAGGAAGGCAGCGTGATCGTAACCACGCTCAAACGGTAATACAGGTCCTCACGAAACTCCCGCTCCGCAATCGCGGTTTCCAGATCGCGATGCGTGGCGGCGAGCACGCGCACGTCCACGGGCAAGCTGGATTCACTCCCCAGCCGCTGGATGCTCCGCTCCTGAAGGACGCGCAGCAGCTTGCCTTGCGTGTTGGCATTCAGATCGCCGATCTCGTCGAGGAAGATCGTCCCTCCGTGCGCTTGCTCGAAGCGGCCGATGCGGCGGGCTTGTGCCCCGGTAAACGCCCCGCGTTCGTGGCCGAACAATTCGCTTTCCAGCAGCGTGTCCGGGATGGCGGCGCAGTTGATGGCAATGAACGGCTTGTCCGCACGGGCGCTGTGCTGGTAAATGGCGCGGGCAATGAGTTCCTTGCCCGTGCCAGTGGCGCCCCGGATGAGGATCGTGGCGGGCGTGGCGGCCACGCGCCCGATTTCCTTGTAGATGGCCTGCATAGCGCGGCTGTTGCCGATGATCGCCGATTGGTTGAGCCGTGCTTCACCTATCTCCAATGGCTCCGACATCAGCCGGCTACTGGCCACCGCGGAGGCCACCAGATCGAGCAGTTCATCGGCCTCGAAGGGTTTGAGCAGGTAATCGCACGCGCCCAACTTAGTCGCCTCAATGGCCGTCTCAGTGGTACCGTGCGCGGTGGTGAGGATGATCGGTTGCTTGGGTTTGGCGGCGTGAAGTTGAGCGACGAGTTCCAGCCCATCCAAACCCGGCAGGCGCAGATCTGTCACCACGACGTGATACGACTGCTGACACGCCTGGGCGAGGCCATCGTCACCGCGCGCAGCCACATCCACGTCGTAGCCTTCGGCCCTGAGCACCTTCTGCAGCGCGGCAGCGGTGCTGGCATCATCCTCAATGAGTAGGATTCTAGGTTTCATGAGCGTCGGCGCGCGGCAGGACGACGGCGAAGGTTGTGCCGCGGTTGAGCTGGGTTTGGTAACGAAGTTCACCTCCGTGCTTCTCAACAATCCGCGCGGCGATGGGCAACCCCAATCCCGTGCCGCCTTCCCTGGTGGTAAAGAACGGATCGAATAGCCGTGCTTGCACGTCCGGAGGGATACCCTTGCCGTTATCGGTCACTTCCAACAACACACGGGCGGCGCCGTTCTTGCGCGTATGTCCGGCCGCATCCCGCACGCTCATCGTGATGGTGCCGTTGCGCTCGATGCTGTCGGCGGAGTTTTGAACAAGATTGATCAGCACCTGCTTGATTTGCGGCGTGTCGACGCACACCCAGGCGGGGTCGCAGTGCCCCAACTGCAATTCGATGGCGACTTTCTCCAATTGCGGCCGCAGCAAATCGCGGACGTCCTCGAGCACCCGGCGCGCGGGAAGGTTCACGCGACGTGGCTCCGCAGGCCTCGCGAACTGCAAAACATCTCGGACGATCTGCTCCAGGCGGCTGATCTCGGCCGCGATGACGGCGGCGTCTTCCTGGGCGTCGCCCCCCGTGGGAAGGAACTTGCGCAGGCTGAACAGGCGGAATTTGATCGCCGTCAGCGGATTGCGAATCTCATGCGCAACCCCGGCGGCCAGCACGCCGAGGGAAGCAAGTTTTTCCTGGCGGGCGATGATCGCCTGGCTGGCGTTGAGCTGATGGCGCAACGGCGCGATCATGCCCCGGTACACCAGCACAGTGAGCGCAGCCGCAAGCGCCAGCAACAGTGCCAGCGAGAGTTTCAGCAATTGCTCGAACTGCGCGAGCGTTCGTTTCGACTCGTCCCCAAATGCGCCGAAGGCCGAGCGTTGGTTCGCGATGAATTGGTCGCACAAGCGGAGAAGACCCTGCGACAGCCGCTGCACCTTCTCGTAACTGTCCTGGAAAATGCGGGCCCGACTGGACAACCAGCGCGTCCGGTTCGCTTCCAGCACGGTGGTGCTCTCGCCCAGGTACTCTTCGTAAGCGGGGCGGATGGCGGCAAAGAAGTCCCGCTCCAGAGCGGTCGCCGCGTTGGTGTGGTTGCCAGCAAGCCAGGCGCGCAAGGCAGCGGCTTCCCGCTGGAACTCGTCATAATCCGCCATATCGCCGCGCAGGCGGTAACGCAGCAGAGTGTCATTCAACCGTTGGATGTCGCCCTGCATGCGCGCCCCCAGGTAGAAACTCCCGACCTTGAGGCTGTCGAACTCCTGTCGCAAGTGGTGCAGCCGTTCCCACGTGGAATGGCTCACCCAGATGACCAGCAGTGTCCCCACCACCGCCATCAGGCCCAGCCCGAGCAGCCGCCAGCGTATTCCCGACCCGCTCCCGGTGGTCTGGGAGCTTCCAGCAGTGGACTGATTTGTTCCGTCGCGCTGTTTCATGTCGCCCAAGGCAGCCGGTCAAACCTCCGTGTTCTGGCGCTTCGCATCGCGCTCACTCCAGATGGCACGCAACGCGCTAGTTCGTAATCGAGCATTCAAGATCGGTTTGTACGAAACCTAGCATAATACGTTGGAACGGTCAGGCACATGAAAACGCAACTTCTATTGAAGTCATTCGAAGCCCTCTGCTTCGCTGTTGCACCCAGGCTGACAGACAATCCCACGGCCCCGGTGCCGCCTCCTTCATCGACGCCAACTCCCGCGAACGAGCCGGAGCGAACCGCAGCATCGCCCGGCGGCTCCGCGTGGGCGGCTTTCCTGCAGGCGAAGGCAACCCCGGGCCCAGAACCGAGCAGGCACGGGCTTCCGGGGGAGGCTGGCAGGCAACCTCCCGAATCGCGCCGAGCGGATGCGGGGCTCAAAGGACAGGCCTCATGAGCAGGGTCAGCATCCAGCCGACAGCGTGGAACCCGCGTGCTGGCCGACGTACAGCTCCGATTGCGGAGGCTGCTCAGCCAACGGAGGGAAATGCCGCTCGGAGCCGTGACTGCTCCCACAAGACTCGGGTCTTGATTGTGGATGACCACCCGCTGGTCCGCATGGGCTTGCACAGGCTGATCGACCTGCAGCCCGACATGGTGGCCTGTGGCGAGAGCGAGAACATTCCGGATGCGTTGGCCAAGATCAGCGGGTTGCACCCCGACGTTGCCACGGTGGATCTCGAACTGGGGAGTGAATGCGGGCTGGAATTGATTCGACGCATCCGGGCGCTCGGCTCGACGCTCCGAATCCTCGTGGTTTCCTCGCACGAGGAGGCCGCGGTGGTTGAGGCGGCGGCGGCGGCAGGAGCCAACGGCTATCTCCCAAAGCACCGCGCCACGCAAGCCTTGGTTGAGACCATCCGCAGATTCGTGCGTTGAGGTAATTCGGTAATATGATAAGGTGAAAATATGGACACCATCATTGACACTCTTGAGCGCGAGCATGAATGGCTTTGCGCCTTGTTCGATGAGATTGGCGTTGCCCTGCGCAATGCGCAAACAGTGCGGGAAATTCGAATCCTCGGTTGCGTGGTTGAGGGTGTGCTTTCGCGTCATGCCGACACAGAACGGGATTTGGCTTACGCGGCTCTGGACCATGCGCTTGAGGAAAAAGGTGCTTTGGATCGGCTTTATCAGGATCACCAGGAGATCGACTCGCGCCTGCACGCGGCCAATGAGGCCACCAACCTGCGTGAAGCGCGACAGTTGCTCACCGTGGGGCTGGAAGCATGCCGACAGCATTTTCGTCGTGAAGAGCGAACGGTGTTTCCCCTGCTCCGAAGGGTTCTTACGCCCGCCTCGCTGGCCGCCCTGGCCGGCGGTGTGTTTGGCCCGCAGGCCGGCATGGCCCCGCTGGTTGGCAGAAATGCTATTCCGTGAGCAATGAGCGGGGTCAGGGCAACGAAGGCAGAACGAGTCGCCTCGTCATCCAAGCGCGTGCCGTTGCCCACGCAGCTCGACACCGGGCGCCCAGCGCGCACTGAGGTTGCACGCCAACCCCAGATCCACCTCCGGCTCACCCTCGGTCTCGCGGAAATCGTCATGCCACGCTGGGGCGTGAACAGGTTGAGCGCCCATTTCCAACGTCCGTGCTATTGGCCCAGAATGATCTTCTGCTCCAATTCTACGTTCTCGCCGGCGCAAGTCGGCTCCACGTACAACGCCAACCCGACTCGTTGACCATTCGGACCCTGGCTGGCGACCAGATCGAGTTGAACTGGTCCTCGGGGACTCTGGAAGCGGCAACCGCTCTCGGTGGCGTGTGGACGCCGGTTCCCGACGGTGGCACTCCGCCGCATCAAACCACCCCGCAAGAAGCAGCCCGGTTCTATCGGACGCGAAGGTGATGTTGCGTGAACGAGGCGAAGCGGCAGTTGCTTCGCCTCCACCGGGCGCGGTTGCCCTACCCCGAGCCGCCCCCAAGACAGCCACCTCCGGGATGCGGACGACCACCCCGCACAAATTGCCGCCACTCTTGTCAATTTGAGGCTCGCGCGTATCATGGCGTTGGTGAAAGGAAAGCTGGTATTGCCGTTGGTGCTGATGGCGGCGTTCGCGTTGTCGCGGATTCCGGGTCTGTTGCCACCGGGGCTCACCGCCGCGTATGCGCTGGCGTTTTGCGGCGGCGTGTACTTCTCACGCGGCATGGCGTGGTGGCTGCCGCTGGGCACGCTCACGCTGACCGATGTGTTCCTGAACGTCTTCTATTATCACAGGTCTGTCTTCAGCGGCTACCTGCTGGTGACGTTGCTGGCGTTTGCGGGCATCGTCGCGTTGGGCCGCTGGTTCAAGCCCTCCATGTCCTGGCTCAGGCTGCTCGGTGGCGGATTGTTCGGGGCGCTGCTGTTCTACTTCGTGACCAACACCGCGGCATGGCTCTTCGACCCCGGCTACGCCAAGACGCTGGCCGGCTGGATCCAGGCGCTCACCCGAGGACTCCCCGGGTATCCGCCCGCGTGGGAGTTCTTCCGCAATACGCTGCTGAGTGGCGGCCTGTTCACGGCGCTCTTCGTGGGCACGGTGAAACTCAGCGCCCCGGCCGAATCACCGATCGAGAAAGAGGCCGGGGTGCGGGCGGAAGCCCCGGAAGCCGAACCCGCCGAGACACCGGAGGAAGCCAAGGCGTGACACCCCAAAGGGCGGACACTGAAGCCCGAACTCCGAAGTCTTGAAGGCAGCAGCGCGGCTGAACCACAAGGACGCAAACCGTTGCGAAGCGAAGTCAAGCCCCCATCACTTGTGAAACTCGGCATCCTTTCCGACACGCACGGTTTCCTCGACCCGCGCATCCCGGAGTTCTTCGCCGGCGTGGACCACATCTTGCATGCTGGCGACATTGGCTATCCGGCCATCATCCTCGACCTGCAGGACATCGCGCCGGTCACGGCGGTGTTGGGAAACACGGATGATCCGCGCATCGGCTATCGGGAGACGGAACTCAGGGAACTGGGCGGACGGAAGTTTCTCCTCCACCACATCGTGGATCCGCTGCGGCTCTCGGATCGCGTGCGCCCGCGAATCCTGCAAGACCACCCGGACGTGGTGGTGTTCGGCCACACGCACAAGCCGTTTTGTGAACGGATCAACGGGGTGCTGTTCTTCAACCCGGGTTACTGCGGCAAACCGAAATTCGCCCAGCCCCGCAGCGTGGCGATCCTGCATTGCGGTGCTCAGGAAATCCACGAGGAGTTTCTGTCATTGTGACGGCAGCCCACACGCAACTCACGGAAGCAGGAGCGAGCGATAGAACCGGCGGGGCAGCACGTCGGCTTCCGGGTCCGTGAGGTGGACTTCACCGCTGTGGTTGGTCACGATCAACAGCGACTGCCAATGCACGAGATTCGTCAAAGCCCAGATTTCCAGCCGCCGACCCGCATGGCCGCTGCGATCGAAGAAATGGAGCGCATACCTACCGGCGACGGGAAGGATTTTCGATCCTTTTGATCAAAGGCGTCCGTCTCCCGAAAAAGAATTGACGTGGCCCGAGGCTTTACCTACCGTTCGGTAGGTTCATGGTCAAAACCACCACCAATGGTGAAACCCGCCAGGAGATTCTGCGCGCCGCCCTCAAGCGGTTTGCGCACTCCGGCTATGCGGCCACCTCGGTCCAGCAGATCGTCGCGGACGCGAAGGTGTCCAAACCGGCGCTGTATTACTATTTCAAAGACAAGGCGGCGCTGTTTCAGGCGCTGGTCAACGAGGCGCACGACGCGCGCTACCGCCTGTTGCAGGAGGCCTCGTCGCGGCACCAGAACATTCGCGGGCAACTGGAGGGCATCCTGACCGAGCTCTTTGCTTACTTCCAGGAACATCGCGATCTGGTGCGGATTTCTTTCGCCACCATGTTTGCCGCGCCGGGCGAAGTGCCTGAGGGCCTGACGTGCCAGGAAAAATGCGACCGGAATTTTGAGTTCGTCCACTCGCTGATCCGGTGTGCGCGGAAGAGTGGCGAGCTGACTGGCCGGTTCGACAGCCGGGAGTTGACGTACGGCTTTTATGGCCTGACAAACTTTTACCTGGCGGCGAACCTGGTCATGCCGGACTGCAAAACCAATCCCAGTGCGGCGGGACGCATCGTGGACCTCTTCCTCACCGGCGCCGCCGCTCCGCGCCCGAAAACAAACCTTTCCCGCAAACCGCGTTAACCGTTATCTGCCCGAGTTCATGAAACTAAAAGTCACCATAGCCATCTTCCTGGTCCTGCTGGTCGCCGGCGGGCTTGCCGGCGTGAAGACCCTGCAGATCCGCACCTTGATCGCCGCCGGTGCCGCCGCCAAAGTCCCGCCGGAGTCCATTTCCTCCGCGGTCGTGCATGAGGAGAAATGGCAGGGCCTGATCCATGCCGTGGGCACCGTCGCCGCCGTGCAAGGGGTCACCGTCACACCTGAAATCGCCGGCGCGGTGCGGGAGATCGCTTTTGAGTCCGGCGCCACCGTGGCCAAAGGCGACTTGCTCGTCCGGCTGGACACCTCCTCCGAGGAGGCACAGCTCCGCGCGATCGAGGCGCAGGTGGATCTGGCGCGGATCAACGCCGACCGGGCGCGGACGCTCCAAGCCGACAAAACCATGTCGCAGGCCGACCTCGACCAGGCCGAAGCCACGCTGAAGCAATACCAGGCCAATGCGGACAACATCCGCGCGACCATCGCGAAGAAGACGATTCGCGCCCCGTTCGCCGGCAAGCTGGGTCTCCGGCTGGTGAACCTGGGCGAGTTTGTGGACCTGGGCAAACCCATCGTGTCGCTTCAGGCTCTCTCGCCGGTGTATGCGGAGTTCTCGCTGCCGCAGCAGGAGCTGGCTCGGATCAAGACCGGCATGCGGGTGAACCTGGTTTCGGATACGTATCCCAGCAACAGATTCGAGGGCACGCTGACAGCGATCAACCCTGATCTCGACGATGTCACGCGCAGCGTGCGCGTGCAGGCGACGTTCGAGAACCGCGAGCAGTTGTTGCGGCCCGGCATGTTCGCCCGCGTCGAGGTGTTGCTGCCTGAGGAGCAGAGCGTGACGGTGATCCCGGCCACCTCAATCCTCAGCGCCCCGTATGGAGACTCGGTCTTTGTGATCGAACCGGCCACCAACTCGGCGGGCGGGTTGGTCGTGCGGCAGCAATTTGTGCAGGTGGGCGGCGTGCGCGGCGACTTCATCAGCGTGGAATCGGGGCTCAAGCCGGGCGAAAAGATCGTGAGCGCCGGACAGTTCAAGCTGCGCAACGGCATGGCCGTGACCGAGAACAACGACATCGTGCCCAAGGCTTCGGAGAAGCCGCTTCCGTCGGACAGTTAACGCGTTTCCCGGTCTCCTGCCGGAGGAACTGTTGTCGGATACCTACTCGATCCACTAATGAGCATTGAATCTGAACTGCGGGCAGGATGCCCCGCGGCACGTTGCAGCGCATGAAATCCTTTACCGATCTATTCATCCGGCGGCCGGTGTTGGCGGTGGTGGTCAACCTGGTGATCATCATCGCCGGACTCCAGGCCGTCCGTTCCATCAACGTTCGCCAATACCCGCGCAGCGAAAATGCCTCGGTGACCATCACCACGGTCTATGTCGGCGCCAGCGCTGATTTGGTGCGCGGCTTCGTCACCACCCCGCTGGAACGCGCCATCGCCGCCGCGGACGGCATCGAATATCTCTCCTCGAACAGCAAGCTCGGCATGTCGCAGATCACCGCCCGGCTCAAGCTCAACTACGACGCCACCAAGGCGCTGTCCGAGATCAGCTCGAAAGTGGACCAGGTCCGCGGCGACCTGCCGCCGGAAGCGGAGGTGCCGATCATCAACATCGAGGCCGCCGATACGCAGTTCGCCTCAGCTTATCTGCGCTTCACGTCCGGCATCCTGAAAGCGAATCAGATCACGGATTACCTGGTGCGCGTGGTTCAGCCGCGGCTTTCCGCGCTGGAAGGCGTGCAGCGCGCGGACATTCTGGGCGGACGCACCTTCGCCATGCGCATCTGGCTCAAGCCCGACCGACTGGCGGCGTTCAACATCAATCCCAACCAAATCCGCGAAGCACTGGCCGCGAACAACTTCCTCTCCGCCGTGGGCCGCACGAAGGGTTCGCTCGTGCAGGTGAACCTCTCCGCGAACACCGACCTGCGCTCGGTGAACGAATTTCAGGATCTCGTCATCCGGCAGTCCGGCGACACGCTGGTCCGGTTGCGCGACGTGGCGGACGTGGAATTGGGCGCGGAGAACTACGACGCCGAGGTGCGGTTCAGCGGCGAGAAGGCGGTGTTTATGGGCATCTGGGTGCTGCCCAACGCCAACTCGCTCGACGTCATTAAACGTGTCCGGGCGGAGATGGAGCAAATTCAGAAGGAACTGCCCACCGGCATGGAAGGCGGCATTGCCTACGATGCCACGAAATACATTGAGGACGCCATCCACGAAGTGATCAAGACCCTGAGCGAAACGCTGCTCATCGTAGCCATCGTGATCTTCTTGTTCCTCGGCTCGCTGCGCTCCGTGCTCGTGCCACTGGTGGCCATCCCCGTGTCGCTGATTGGCGCCATCTTCCTGATGCAGGTCTTCGGGTTCACGTTGAACCTGCTGACCCTGCTGGCAGTGGTGTTGTCGGTCGGGTTGGTGGTGGACGACGCCATCGTCATCGTCGAAAACGTGGAGCGACATGTTCGCGAGGGCCAGAACCCGCGACGAGCAGCGTTGCTTGGCGCCCGCGAACTCATTGGGCCAGTGATCGCCATGACCGTCACGCTGGCGGCGGTGTATGCGCCGATTGGTTTACAGGGTGGCCTGACCGGGGCGCTCTTCCGGGAATTTGCCTTCACCCTGGCGGGCGCGGTGTTCATCTCCGGCATCGTGGCGTTGACGCTTTCGCCGGTGATGTCCTCGAAGCTGCTCGACGCCGGGCGCGAAGAGCATGGATTGGCGGGCCGGATCAACCGCGACTTCGATCGCTTCCGCAAGCTCTACGGGCGGGTGTTGGACGTGACCTTGAACGCGCGACCGGCGGTTTACATCATCTGGATCGTGCTCAGCCTGCTGTCTGTTCCGATGTTCATGATGGCGCCAAAGGAGCTCGCTCCGACAGAGGACCAAGGCTTTGTCATGGCCATCGTCGAGGCGCCAGCCGACGCAACGATTGACCAGACCACGTTTTACACCGAGGAACTCAACCGCCGTTTGGTGAGCGTCCCCGAGGCGGATCGGACATTTCAGATCACGTTTCCAGACAATGGCTTTGGCGGCTTGGTGCTCAAACCGTGGGGCGAACGCAAGCGGACGGTGTTCAAAATCGCTCCCGAGGTGCAGGCATCCGTGGGCAGCATCCCCGGCATCCGCACCATGATCGCCACCCCGCCGGCGCTGCCCGGCGGCGGCCAGTTCCCGGTGGAGTTCATCATCGCCTCGACCGCCGATCCGCACATCCTGGAGTTCGCCCAGCAGATTCAGACCAATGCGGCAGCCAGCGGCATGTTCGCCTTCCCACCGGTCATAGACACCAAGATTGACCAGCCGGAGGTCGAGCTGGTGCTGGATCGCGACAAAGTGGCGGCGCTGGGCTTGAACATGGCGACCGTGGGCGCGGACCTGGCGACGCTCGTGGGCGGGAATTACGTGAACCGCTTCAACTTCGACGGGCGCAGTTACAAGGTCATCCCGCAGCTCAAGCGCATCGAGCGGCTCAGTCCGGACCAGTTGGAAGACAATTACGTCAAAGGGCCGAACGGCCAGTTGGTGCCGCTCAGCACCTTCGCCACCTTGAAGAAGAAAACCGAGCCGCGCTCGCTGAACCGGTTTCAGCAGTTGAACGCGGTGAAGCTCAGTGGCGTGGCCATCCGCCCGCTTGATGAAGCGCTGCGCTACCTCGAAGGCGAGGCCGCGAAGATTCTGCCGAAGGGCTACACGCTGGAGTACACGGGCGAGAGCCGGCAGTTGCGCACGGAAGGGAACAAGTTCCTGCCGGCGTTCATCCTGGCGCTGACTTTGATTTTCCTGGTGCTGGCCGCGCAGTTCAACAGCTTCCGCGACCCGCTGATTATCTTGCTCGGCTCCGTGCCACTGGCAATGTTCGGCGCGCTCATCTTCAGCTTCCTGAAGATGCCGGGCCAGGGCATGGCATTCTTCACGAACGGCTGGACCACCACGCTGAACATCTATTCGCAAGTCGGCCTCGTTACGCTCGTCGGTTTGGTCTCGAAGAACGGCATCCTCATCGTCGAATTCGCGAACGAGCTGCAACGCAGCGGCCTCAGCAAGCTGGAGGCGGCGAAGCAGGCGGCCATGGTGCGGCTCCGTCCGGTGCTGATGACCAGCGTCGCCACGGTGGCCGGCCACTTCCCGCTCACCCTCGTCACCGGCGCGGGCGCGGCCGCCCGGAATTCCATCGGCATCACCATCGTCGCCGGCATGGCGCTCGGCACGATCTTCACGCTGCTGGTGATTCCCGCGATTTACGTGCTGATCGCCAAGCAACACGTCGGCGAAGACCCGGGGGCCATCGCCAAAGACTTCGCCCACGCTGAAGCTCCCGTGACCGAATAATCGCAGTCCCGGCAACCTTGCGACGCTGGCTGCGAACATCTGGATTGCGGCTCGGAGCTACGGTTGCAGGCAGAAACCGTCGCTTTCCAGAAAATGCGGGCTTTCCACCGGTCGAGTCCTCGGTGCAAGCTGTAGCCCATGCCCGGTCATCGAAGCCGCAACTGTTGTTTGACCATGAATCCCCCACCGATCATTCGGTTCGCGCTCCTCGTCCTCATGTTCTCCGCCTCCAGAATGTCGCCTGAGGCTCGCGGTCAGGGTGGCGACGTGCCGCTGGGCCTCTTCGCGGGCCACCAAGATGTGGGTGTTTGCGCTCGTCCGGGGACTGCCATGTTCGACGCCGGTGAACGAAGCTACGCGGTGGCGGGCGGCGGCGCGAACATGTGGTTCACGAACGATGCATTCCACTTCGTCTGGAAGCCGGTGTCGGGCGATGTGACCTTGGCGGCGAGCATCGCCTTCGTGGGTTCGAGCGGACAGGTGCACCGGAAAGCCTGCCTTCTGGTTCGCCAGAGCCTTGAGTCCGATTCTGCTTACGCGGATGCCGCTTTGCATGGCGATGGATTGACTTCGCTCCAGTATCGCGAAACCGCCGCCGCCCGCACCTACGAGATTCAAGCGAACATCTCCGCGCCCCGGCACCTGCGGGTTGAGAAGCTCGGCGACTACGTATCCATGTCGCTGTCGCAGGATGGTAGGACCTGGCGTCCCGCCGGCGGGTCCTTTCGTCTGAAGCTGCGGGATCCGTTCTATGTCGGCTTGGGTGTGTGTGCGCACGACGATGGTGCGTTGGAGAAGGCGGTGTTCGCCGACGTGCGATTGAGTCCGGGTCTGGCGGTGACCGACAAGGCACCACTGTTCAGTACGCTCGAAACGGTGGATATCGGCTCGAAGGATCGACGAGCGGTGTACGTCACCACCAACCACATTGAGGCGCCGAATTGGTCGCCGGATGGAACTTGCTTTCTCTTCAACAGCGGTGGACGCATTTACCGGCTGCCGGTGCAAGGCGGCGAGCCGCAGCGGGTTGAAACCGGCTTCGCCGACCGCTGCAACAATGACCACGGTCTTTCCCCGGATGGCACGCGGTTGGTCATCAGCAACCAGTCACAGGAAAAGAAGCTGTCCCTGATCTACACTCTGCCGGTAACCGGCGGCACGCCTCAGCGCATCACGCGTCTCGGCCCTTCTTATTGGCATGGCTGGTCGCCGGATGGGAAGACGCTGGCTTACTGCGCTGAGCGCAACGGAGAATTCGATGTGTACTCGATTCCGGCGTCAGGCCGCGACGAGACCCGGTTAACCACCGCTGCCGGACTGGACGACGGCCCGGAGTATTCGCCGGACGGTCGCTTCATCTATTTCAACTCGGAACGCAGCGGCAGCATGCAAATCTGGCGGATGCGACCGGACGGGAACGGGCAGGAGATGGTCACCTCGGATGAATACAACAACTGGTTTCCTCACCCGTCGCCGGACGGTCGCTGGATTGTGTTTCTCTCCTACGAGAAAACCGTCAAAGGTCACCCGGCGAATCAGGATGTCACGCTGCGCCTGCTGCCTGCAAGCGGTGGGAATTCCGAAGTGCTGGCCAAACTCTTCGGCGGGCAAGGCACCATCAATGTCCCCTCCTGGTCGCCAGACAGCAAGAAGGTCGCGTTTGTCAGCTACCAACTGCGATGAAAGCTGCACGATCGCGAGAACCGGATGACCTGCGCCGCCCCGGTCGTACTGCTTCTCCTCGCTTGCCGATGAACCTCAGCCCCGGTAACGGTTGCCGGAGACGGCAGTCCCATACCTGATCTGATGAACCGCCGCAAAGTCGCTGCGGCTCGCTTCGGTTCCAGACGAAGGTCCGGGTCCGTCTTCCTCGTCAGGGTCTGATTCTGGCCGCTGATGTTTACGCCCATGGAAACCTCCGAATGCGATTTGGTGGTCGCCAGCGTAGGCAGAAGTCTCGTCAGATCAAAGGTGATCTCCCCGGAGCCGGCGCCCGTCATCTTGGCAAGATCGAGATTCACCCCCGGCAACCCGACGGTCAGATTCGAGGCTCGGCACCAGCCTCGAGGAGCTTCACTTGCGCGGCTGTGAGCGCGGCGGCGAGCTTGGGCTGCGGTTTGACCTTAAGTTGGTTGGGGGCGGTTGTCTCTGCGGGCAGCGCGACCGCAGGCTGCGAGAGGGTGGCCATCCTCTCGGTGACGTAGTTCAGTCGGCAGCTCAAAACTTCGACGTTCCAGGTCGGATTCTTCTGCCGGAACTTCAGCAAGATTCCCCCGAAGAACCAGGCTCCGCCGATGGGAATCCGGACTGCCGAAGCGCCGGACGTGGGACAAGCGGTTCTACCTTTCTCGAACATGTGGCGCGATCTAAAGGGAGCTCTCACGCCGTCAATCGAAAGGCCGCATCCTCCACCGGCGGCAGGCACGCACATGACGCCAAAAAAACTCTGTCGGATTTCTCCGGCGGCGGTTGTTTAATGGGTGAGATGCAAGCGAAGTCCGACACGCAATTGCTCCGCGAGTATGCCGAACGCGGCCACGACGCGGCTTTCCGCGAGCTCGTCACGCGCCACGCCGATTGGGTCTATTCGGCTGCCCTGCGCCAGACGGAATCTGCCGATCTTGCAGCGGACATTGCCCAGAGCGTGTTCGTGGACCTCGCCCGCAAAGCCCGGACCGTGTGCAACCGGCTATCCACGGAGGCTTCGCTGGCGGGCTGGCTGCATCGCGGCACGCGCTACGCCGCCCTCAATCACCTGCGCGACACCCACCGCCGCCAAACCAACGAAAGGCAGGCCATGGAACAACTCCTCACCAACGCCGAACCTGCTGCGGACTGGGAACAAATCCGCCCCGCGCTGGACGAGGCGCTCTACAGCCTAAACGAGGCGGATCGCGAAGTCCTGTTGCTGCGCTTTTTCAAGAACCAGGATTTCCGCGGCGTCGGCCTCGCGCTCGGTGTCAGCGACGATGCCGCGCAAAAACGCGTCAGCCGCGCAGTGGAACGCTTGCGCGAATTCTTCGCCAAGCGCGGCGTCACCGTCGGCGCAGGCGGCCTCGCGGCTGCCATTTCCGCCAACGCCATTCAAGCCGCCCCAGTAGGTTTGGCCGTCGCCATCTCCGCCGCAACCACCTTGGCGGGATCAGCCCTCACCGCTACTACCACCGCCACGAAAGCCCTTGCCATGACCGCGTTCCAGAAAACCCTCGTCGCCGCCACCGTTGCCGTCCTAGCTGGAGTGGGGATTTACGAAGCCCGCGAGATTGCCGCTCTTCGGCGACAGGTTCAATCGCTGGAGCGGCAACGCACCCAAACGCCAGCCGCACCGGGCAACGACACGAGCGCCGCACTTCAGCAAACGATCAGCCAACTCTCCACCCAGAACTCGAGTCTGGCCAGCGCCCTCGCTCAAGCCAATGCCGACAAGACGCGGCTCGAAACGGAACGAGAACAGGCCAAACGCGCCGCCGCGCTCTTCCAGGAGTTGGCCGACCAGGCCAATGCCAGGGACACGAATCCCGCCCATGCGTATCCCACGGCGAGGCACGTCTGGGTCGCCTTTGGCAAGATGGGCCGCCTTGCAGCGTTGTTGAAGGAAGATGACAGCAGGTTTTCGCCAGAGGAGAAATCCGCCCTCGAAGCGGCGCGGACCCAGGCGCTGGATGAGCTTCCCAACCTCCTGAAGGCGGCGAAACAGTTCGATGCCGCCAGGTCGTCCGGAACGGACTCACAGTGGACCGATGTGATGGACGAGGTTGCGTGCTTGCTCTACGGGGCGCTTAATCTGGATGAGCAACAGTTCAGCCAGGTATATGGCGTAATGCAGGGACTCCAACAAGAGGCCAGGCAAAAGGGGTTGTCAAAGGAAACTCCAGCCTCTGAGGCAGAGGAAGCGGTCAAACAAATCAAGGCGCAATTCAAAGCAGAGATGCAGAGCTTCGTGACGCCCGAACAAGCCAGGATTCTCGCCGAAGTCCTAACGCACATTCAGCTTGAACCCGGAAGATTTGGCTTCAACTTCAGCTTCTGAGCGAAGTGACGCCGGGGACCGAGTGAGGGCAGGCCTCTGGCTCTTCTTGATCCTGGCCTGATTCGAGCGGCAGCCCCGTCGGTCCACAAGTTACGCATCACCCGCGCATGTTTCTTGTCGGAATCCACCCGACGGCGGCGATATGCTTCTGAACATGAGCGACACTGACCTGGAATTGATCAGGCGTTACGCGTACGACCGCGCTGAGGATGCCTTCGCGGAACTCGTTCGCCGCCACCTCAACCTCGTCTATTCCGCCGCACTCCGGCAGGTCCGCTCGCCGCAACTTGCCGAGGAAGTCGCCCAATCTGCCTTCACCGACCTCGCCCATAACGCAGCCCGGCTCAAACCTGGCACCATTGTCACCGCGTGGCTCTATCAAGTCACCCGCCGCACCGCCATTGATGTCGTCCGCCGCGAGGCCCGCCGCCAGTTGCGCGAACAAATCGCCACCGAGATGAATGCCCTGAACGCCAGTGGGACAAGCGTCCCGCCTGTCTGGTCCGATATCGAACCGCTGCTCGATGAAGCCATGTCCGAGCTCGACGAAACCGACCGCGCCGCCGTCTTGCTCCGCTACTTCGAAAACAAGTCTCTGCGAGAAGTCGGTCAAACCCTCGGCACATCCGATGATGCCGCGCAAAAACGCGTGAGCCGCGCCGTGGAACGCCTGCGCGAATTCTTCGTCAAACGCGGCATCAGCTTTGGCGCAGGCGGTTTCGTGGCCGTCGTTTCCGCCAACGCCGTCCAGGCTGCGCCCGTTGGATTGGCCGTCACAATCTGCACCGCCGCCACCGCCGCCACTGTTGCTGGAGCAGCCGTCGCCACAACCGCAACTGCCACAATCACAAAAGCCATCGTTATGACCACGCTTCAGAAGACCCTCGTCACTGCCACCGTTGCCATTCTGGCCGGGGCAGGAATCTACGAAGCCCGCCAAGCCACGGTGCTGCGAACCCAGGTTCAAACGCTCCAGCTACAGCACGCATCGTTGGCTGACCAACTCCATCAATTGCAGCGCGTGAAAGATGGCGAAACGAAACGATTGGCGGCAGCGGAGGCGGAAAATGAACGGCTGAAATCAGGCCACATGCCAACGGAGCTTCTGAGATTGCGCAGCAAAGTCACTCTTCTTCAGAATGCCGCAAATGATCCTACGGACGCAGCAGCAAAAGAGCTGCTGGCAAGGGTGGACCAGCTCAAGCGCCAGTTGGAACAGACGCCGAGCGCAGGAATCCCCGAGCTCCAATTGTTGAGCGAGCAGGATTGGCTGACGGCTAGCAAAGGCTGGAACCTCGACTCCGAGAGTGGGGTTCGTAATGCCTTGAGCGGACTGCGGGGCATTGGGGAGCAGAAATTCTCCAACATGACCCAGGCAGCTTTGGCAAAGTTCTCAAAGGCGAACAACCAACCATTCCCGACTGATCTTTCGCAATTGCAGCCCTACTTCGATTCGCCGGTGGATGCAGCCATCCTGCGGCGCTGGGAGATTCTCCCAGCGGGAGCGACGATGCCAGGCATTGGCAACCAAGGGCCGTTTGTAACACAAAAAGCCCCGGTGGATGATTTGCTCGATAGGCGCTGGGCCATCGGCACCTGGGGCTCCGCCTGCACGGACTTCCTGAACTCGGAAATCCAAGCCGTGATGATTCCAGTCTATAAGGCGTATGCCGCTGCCAACAACGGAGTGAATGCCGGTGACCCTGCTGACTACCTGCCTTTTGCGACAACTTCGGAACAACAAGCCGCTGTCCAAAAGCTGCTCCAGCAAGCAGCAGCCAGGAAGTAAGCCAAAAAACCGCAACTGAGGGAGTGCTTTTACGCCGCCGCCGCACCGTCGCGGTGAACGTGCGCGTTGTCGAAGGAAGATGACAGCAGGTTTTCGCCAGAGGAGAAATCCGCCCTCGAAGCGGCGCGGACCCAGGCGCTGGATGAGCTTCCCAACCTCCTGAAGGCGGCGAAACAGTTCGATGCCGCCAGGTCGTCCGGAACGGACTCACAGTGGACCGATGTGATGGACGAGGTTGCGTGCTTGCTCTACGGGGCGCTTAATCTGGATGAGCAACAGTTCAGCCAGGTATATGGCGTAATGCAGGGACTCCAACAAGAGGCCAGGCAAAAGGGGTTGTCAAAGGAAACTCCAGCCTCTGAGGCAGAGGAAGCGGTCAAACAAATCAAGGCGCAATTCAAAGCAGAGATGCAGAGCTTCGTGACGCCCGAACAAGCCAGGATTCTCGCCGAAGTCCTGGCGCACATTCAACTTGAACCCGGAAGATTTGGCTTCAACTTCAGCTTCTGAGCGAGGCAGTCACAGGGCTGCTCAGTGGAGACGGCAAGGAGCGCTTCGACAGTCACCTTTCCCCGTCGCGTTGCCGGTTACGCGCCCGTGATCCAGGATCATTTCTGGATTGTTTTTCGGTTGCGTCAGTTGGTTTGCGGACTACTCTCCAGCCCATGGACAAGCAATCCCGCACCTCGATCAAGGCGGCGTCTGCGTTTACCCTCGTTGAACTGCTGGTGGTCATGGCCATCATCGCGATCCTGGCCGCGCTGCTCCTTCCCGCGGTGAACAGCGCCAAATTGAAAGCGCTGCAAACCAAGTGTCTCAGCAACGTGAAGCAGTTGTCGCTGGCAAGCCTGATCTACGTCAGCGACAACGGCAAGAATGCCGCCTACCAGAACCCCGCCTACCCGGGTGGCAATTGGATGGGGTGCATGATGGACTACGCCAAGGCGAAGGATCTCTTGCTCTGCCCGTCTGCGCCGCTGCACCAACCCACTCCAACCAGTGGCAACGATCAGGGCTTGGCGGATCGCGCCTGGGTCCGCTGGACCGAGGATGGCAAAACCATGTTCTACGGCAGCTATGGCTACAACGGCTGGCTCTACTCGGATGCGACCATGAACGGCGTCAACGTGCGGGAAGACCATCAGGAATTCATGTTTCGCAAAGAAAGCAGCATCCAGCACCCGACGCGCACGCCGGTGTTCTTCGATGAGAATTGGGTGGATCAATGGGCCCTGGAAACCGACCGTCCCGCGCGCGATCTCTATGCGGGTATTCCCTTTTCGCAGCCGGGAGACGACCTCGCACGCTGCACAATCGCGCGGCACGGCGCGCGTAGCGCCTCCCGCGCACCACGGAAGCTCGCTCCCGGCGACAAACTGCCCGGCGCGATCAACCTGGGCATGGCCGACGGTCACACCGAACAGGTGAAACTCGAAAGCCTGTGGAGCCTGGCCTGGCATCTGGATTGGCAATCCCCAGCCACCCGCCCGCGATAAGGGTGCAACCCCGAGTGCGGCGTGACCCGGGCGCCTTCGCTGGTGGTGCAAGCTTGCAGCTTGCAGCGGTGCCGCAACCTTGCAGGTTGCCGTGCCTGCGGTGGTGTGACGACCGCGAACGGGAGCTTCGGCAAGGCGCAGCATGGAGGCGCTGCAGACTCAAGTCCACGCAGGTTGAAAACCTGCGCCACTACGCCGGTGGCAACCGGGTCAAGTTGCGCCGCGCAAGTCTCAAGCGTCCTCCGTTTCTCTGTCCGATTCGGCCCGGCGCGGGTACTATCCGGTGAGTGGACGAACTGACCGACCAACAGCTTTTGCGGGACTACGCCGAGCGGCGGTGCGAGGCGGCGTTTGCCGAACTGGTCCGGCGAAACGTTGATCTGGTCTATTCTGCCGCGCTCCGCATGGTGTGCGACGCGCACTCCGCCCAGGACGTCACTCATGCCGTTTTCGTGGCCTTGGCCCGGCAGTCCTCGCAACTCACGAACCGTCCCGTGCTGTCCGGATGGCTGCACTGCACCGCCCGAAACCTCGCGGCAAAGGCGGTTCGGACCGAGGTGCGCCGCCGGGCTCACGAACAGGAGGCCGCCGCCATGACTGAACTAACCTCCACCGCTCCCGAAGCCGCGTGGGAAGAAATCGCGCCCCACCTCGACGCCGCGCTCGGCGACCTCAGCGAGCCGGACCGCGACGCGGTTCTACTTCGTTACTTTGAGCGCAAGTCCGCCCGCGAGATGGCAGAGATTCTCGGCGTCAGTGACGAGGCAGCCCAGCGGCGCGTGACTCGCGCCGTGGAGCGGCTGCGGGAGTTCTTCGTCATACGCGGCATCACCGTGGGCGCAAGCGGCCTCGCCGCCCTCATCTCCGTCAATGCCACTCACGCCGCACCGGTGGGATTGGCCCTGACGATCTCCACCGCCCTGACTGGAACGGCCGTTGCCGCCACCGCAACTTTACCCAAAGCCATCGCCATGACCACGCTGCACAAATCCATCGTCACCGCCAGCATCGCCGTGCTGCTCGCAATGGGAACCGCGACAGTGATGTACCATGCGGCTTTGTCTCGGAACGCCAGACCGGCCGGAGTCGCCGGGCCGCAGCCCGGAGCCGCCACGACGCTGGAGCTTTCCGGGACCGTGGGCGCTTCGTTCACGGGTGAGTATTTGCGTGGTGGCGAGCGTGTCACGTTTTCCGGGGTGTTGCCGTGGCACGGAACTGATACGAACATGCTGCGGCTGGAGATTCGGAAGACCAATCTCAGTGACACACTCCTCTGCAATGCCGTTTGCGTTGGCTCCCGCCCGTTCAGGCTGCGGGCCTATTCTAACCCCGGCACCAAGGGGTTGAGATTCAATATGGAGGGCGGCGGGTATTTCGAGACGATCAGATGATCCGGCCGGAAGGCAAATGAATTGTCGGTTTTGGCCGCCGGGCGCACACTTACCGGTGAATGCAACCAACGGACGACGGCATACAGTTGCGACAATACACCGAAGATCATTCCAACGAAGCCTTCGCTGCGTTGGTAGCCCGGCACGTCAATCTGGTGTATTCCGTTGCCCTGCGCTGCGTCGGCAACCCACACCAGGCAGAGGAAATCACCCAAGCCGTCTTCATTCTGCTCGCGAAGAAGGCAGCTCAACTTCGCCATGACAAGGCCCTTTCCAGTTGGCTGTTTCAAACCACTCGGTTGACTGCCAGCAATTTCGTGAGAAGTGAAACCCGGCGGCACCGCCGGGAACAGGAGGCGCACGTGCAAACCAAGTTGAACCAATTGGGAGACGATATCTGGCCGCAGATCGCGCCGCTGCTGGATGACGCCGTGGCAGAACTGAACGAAACGGATCGTCACGCCATCATGCTCCGGTTTTATGATGGCAGAAGTCTGCGCGAAGTTGGCGCAGCGTTAGGTGCAAGCGAAGACGCGGCAGAAAAACGCGTCAGCCGCGCCGTGGAACGGTTGCGCGAGTTCTTCGCCAAACGCGGCGTCACCGTCGGCGCGAGCGGCCTGGTCGTCGCCCTCACCACCAACGCCGTGCAGGCCGCGCCGGTCAACTTGGCCGTCACCATTTCCGCCGCCGCCATCACGGGTACTGCCGTTTCCACGTCCACCACAATCGCCACAACTGCGAAAGTCATTGCCATGACGACACTACAGAAAACCCTCATCACCGCCACCGTCGCCGTTTTGGCCGGAGCGGGCATCTACGAAGCCCGCCAAGCCTCACAACTGCGCGACCAAGTTCAGGCACTCCAGCAACTGCAAGCGTCGTTGACGGAGCAGAACCAACAGTCCCAACAAGAACGAGACGAAGCCACGCGCCAACTTGCACGACTTCGCGAGGAGAACGCAATGTTGAACCGCAACACGGCGGACTTGCTCAAGCTGCGTAGCGAGGTCACGCGCCTGAAAAATGACACGGGGGCTTCCGCCGCCGGCGGCCTGGCAGAGGCGTCCACCAGCGCGGCCGCGAGATCATGGTTGAAGCGTGTGGATCAACTCAAACAATATGTGGAGCGCAATCCGGCAGAGCGTATTCCTGAATTCGAGTATCTCGACGATCGCGGGTGGCTAGTCGTCGCCGACGCCGGACTGGAGAGCGACACCTTTGAAAAGGAGGACGATTACAACCGAGCCATGCAATCCCTGCGCTTCCAAGCTGAAAGCTGCTTCGCGCGCCATGCACAGAGGGCACTGCGGAAGTTCGCTGCCACCACCCAGGTCCAATTTCCAAGTGACCTCACGCAGCTTGGCCCCTTTTGCGACCCGAACGTGTTGCAGACGCTAACGGAGTTGTATGAAATCCAGCCTGCCAACCTGATTCCCGAAAGTGAGCGCAGGCACATCAACGCGAAATTCGACTGGTTCATAACGAGAAAGGCGCGCGTGACATCAAATACGACATCTCGCCTGGCCATTTTCCCGGATGGCGACGCCTATTGGCAATCGCGTCCTTGACCGCGACTTACCCGGCCAGCGCAGCGGCACATTGAGTGCGTCACTTCAATTCCAACAACCCTCGCGCCACCTTCTCCGTCACCTGCACCACCGTTCCGTGTTTATGGCCTTGCGGGAAGTGCATTTCCTTCGAGCAATCCTCCCAGTGCTTCAAATCCTTGGAGCGCAGCGCCCCGTAATATCGTTCCCGGGAATAGCGGTCGTAGTACACAAGGTATTCGTCCTTGATCTTGATGACCGAAGGGCCTTCGGCCCAGTCAATCGAGAAGGGTTCGGAGGGCGACCCGAACGGGCCGTCGGGTTTCTCAGCGATGGCGTAGCGGAGGTTCTTCTTCACCGGGTTCTTCCGCTCGTCTTTGAAGAACAGGTAGAATTCCCCTTGCGCCGCCAGCATCGTGGCGTCAATCACATTGAATCCCGGGTCGAAGAACAGCTTCGCCGGGCTGAACGTCTCGAAGTCCGGCGTCGTCACGGCATAGACGCGGTGGTTGTAGCCATCATCACCGGTCTGGTCCGTGTCGGCGAATCGGCCCGGGATGGTGCTGGACCAGAAGATGAGCCACCGTTGGGCGGCCCGGTCGTAGAAGATTTCCGGCGCCCAGAGGTTGCGCGTGGTCGGCTCGTTTTCCATCAGCTTGATGGCGCGCTGCGGCGACCAGTGGATCAAGTCCTTCGAGTTCGCGTAGCCGATGACCTGTCCCTTGTCCGTCGTCCAGCCGCTGGTCCAGACCATGTGGAACACGCCGTCCGGCCCCTGGGCGAGGCACGGGTCGCGCATCAGTTTGTAACCGCCGATCTCCGGCTTGAGGAACGAGCGGTCGCCATTCAGCGCCTGCCAATGATAGCCGTTCGTGCTCAAGGCCAGATGCAGCCCGTCCTGACCATTGTCACGAAAGGACGTGAAGACGTAGAAATCCTCAGCAACGGCAGCGAGCGCGAAGCTGAGGCAGAGCCAAAGCGCCAGAGTCCGGCAGGTCGCCAGGCCAAATGGGGACGTGAGACGATTCATAACTCGGGTGATCTTCAGCAGCGGCGGGCAATGCGGTCAAGGTTGCTTTGCACAGAAGTCATGCGCACCTCGCGCCAGCGTCTGGAGTGCGTGCGGTTGACCGCCGCTGTCTACCAGCCAGATCCAAGACAGGCGAGAGTGTTGGCGCCGCCCCAAAGCGGTGCTGAAGACACCCGCACTCCAGACGCTGGCGCGAGCTGTGTCCACCCTCTTGGGAGCAACGCATTCATGGCTTCGTCTGGGCACTGGCTTCGTCCAGTTCGAGCCGCACGCAGTCATACATCACGCCCTGCGACCAGCTATTGGCCTGCGACTTCAGTTGGATGGCGTTTTGTCCGCGCTTCAGCAACGCCCCGTCGAACGGAATCGGCTTCTCAATCCAATAAGCGCGGATGCCGTCGCGCTGCATGGCGCTGGTCGAAGGCAGCTCGCCTGTTCCGCCGACCGACTTGCCGTTCACGAGAACTTCCACGTTGCAGCCGCTGTGCGTGCCACAGAAGGTCAGACGGAGTGTCGCCTGGCCACGCGAGCTTTCGGGCATGTCGAACTGGATTGACCACGTCGTGCTGCGAACGTTCGCCCGGCCCAAGTCGGTTGGGCGCCGCCCCACGCCGTTGTCCTCGTCGTCCTCCCCCACCACGGGCACGTCGCGGCCTTCGATCCGCGGCGGTTGGACGTAGTTCCAATCGCGCCGCCAGTCGCTCTTGCCGACGACGAAGTTCACGTCGTTTGGAAACTCCTTCGGGTACTCGAAGTACAGCCCCCATTGCCAATAGTGATCGCCGTGGCGGTATTCGCGCGCTGTGCGATCCGGCACGCCGATCTGCCACACTGTTCGACCAAACCTCGTGGGCTTCCATTCCAGCGCACCGAGGGATTCCTTCTTTCCCGGGCCAACGACCACGTTCGTCAGGTTGAACTCGCCGATGACGCCATCGGTGATAGCGCGAAGCCAATACTCGCCTGCTCGCACATTGGGAATGGTGAAACGGCCTACTGCATCGGCCTGTACCCAGAACTGGTAAAACTTCGAATCGCGCTGCCAGTCCACGTAAGGCGGGAAACCACGCGTGAAGCCACGCCGGGGAGCGTTAGTGAAAGAACGCCCATCGAATGGCCCTCCCGCATTGGTTCGCGTCTTCCAGGAAGGGCGACCACCGAATCCACCCGTGGACGGATTCGTGTAGTTCGGCGCGGTTAAACCGACCCAGAGATTGCTGACTTGCAGCCCGGGGTCGAGCGGATCGCGCACCACGATCTGCCCGCTGACCGTGCTGCGTTGCGCCGCGGGCGGGTAATTCGGGTCCGACAACCACGCGTAAGGCCAGCGCTTCGATTCCTTGTCCGCCTGCGCCAACGCGTCCTGCCAAAGCCCGTCATGATCCGCGCCTGCGTTGCAGTAGATGAGGAAGGGCCCGATGACCTTGGTCCAGGCTTCATCACGGCCGACTGCGAGTGACGTACCGCCGTAATGGCTGCCGAGCCACATGTTGAGCAGCGTCGGCGTGCCGCCGGGGTTCACGTCCAGGTGCCCGGTCAACTCCGCTTTCGTCGGCCCGCCGGCGATGTATTCCATGCTAGGGTTCACGATCCAGAGACCGAGCTTCCGCTTCGTGCTCGACCAACCGTAGGCCGGCGTTTCGTAGAGCACTGCGGAGTAATCATATTTGTGTTCGGCTTTGCCCTTGTGAATGCCCGTGGTCATCCGCCGCGCTTCCTTCAAGTTCAACGGCGCGCCGCGATCCCAATCCTCCGGCGACGGCATCACGCGCCGGCGATCCTTGTCAATCGTCATGAAGTCGAAGACCTCAGGGTTGAGCTTGATCGCGTATCGTGCCTCGCCGACGCCAAACCCGGGATAACCGGCTCGGTGATCCCAGACCGCGTAGGTGTAAACCCAGTGCTCGCCGCGCCCGAGACTGTAGCGGATGTCCACGTCCAGCGGCGCGGTCGGGTCTTGCGGATCGTTGTGTGACTCGATGGAGATTTCGGCGCGCTCGCCGCCGTTGGTCTTCGGATCCATACGCACCACGGCGCGTTGCTGACCGCCGGGACGCGCGCGGCCCACGGACGACCAATACCCACCGTTCGCGCCGCTGCCATGCTCAGCGATCAACTCCTGCCCGGCGTAGCGGAGCGAGACCATGGTGCCGGTGCGTTTCTCGATCCGTGCCTTGACCAAACCGTTGGCCAGTGTGAACGACTCTGGGGTCTCAACCACCGTTACATCAGCGGCAACTGCCGTCACAAGGCAGATGCATCCAAAATAGAGCGCCGCCATTCTCAACACCCACGCTACGAGCAGCGGGGATGTCCGACAACGTCTGCGTCTGGCAACCTCGCGAAGCGTTTTGGAGTGCGGCAGCCCTCTGCCGCTTTCCGGTCGAGCGAGCCAAAGCGGCAGAGG
>CAYJNU010000066.1:0-24682 GCA_964371005.1 uncultured Verrucomicrobiota bacterium
CGGTCACCTTCAACAAAACCCGCCGCTTGCCGAACAACTCATAGAAGCCTTGCAGCTTGATCTGGTTGGGCGGCGGGGCCACCTCCGGTGGTTTGACATCTTCCGGCCTGAGGGCGGGTTTCAGGCCAAACGTGTTTCTTTCGACGACGGCTTGGTAGGGGTTGCTGCCCACGTCCGAAGTTATGGCGCCGGCTTGCCAAGCCAGCCCCACGAGAGCCAACCCGCTCAACAACTTGTTCACGACCGGTTTCATGTTCGCAATCTAAGCCTTGCTCATCAAAACACCAGCCCCGCCTTTTGGTTGCGTGGGATTCGCAGCCCAAAGGCAAAACCCGCCGCCGCGAGTGGCACTCTCGGCGGCGGGCGATTCAAAGAGATCAGTTTGCCTGGCGACCGCCAATGCCTTTGACGCCCTTGCCGATGGCCTTCGCGGCTTCCTTCGGGCGCAGTTCGCGCACCGCCTTGCCCGCCAGCCACATTTCGGAGTCACGAATTTCCGTCAACTCCTTCTGCAACAGTTCCTGGTAATTCGAGCCGCCGCACGCCGACAGCACGCGGGCGCATTCCTTGCCGGTCTTCACGCGTTGGTAAAGGTCCTTGAACACCGGCAGGACGGCCTTCCGGAATTTCGGCTTCCAATCCAGAGCACCGCGTTGTGCGGTCGCCGAGCAGTTGGAATACATCCAATCCATGCCATTCTCGTCCACGAGGCGGATGAGCGACTGGGTCAACTCCTCGACGGTTTCGTTGAACGCTTCGCTTGGCGAGTGACCGTGGGAACGGAGCACGTCGTATTGCGCTTCCATGATGCCCGCCAACGCGCCCATGAGCACACCGCGTTCGCCAGTGAGATCACTGAAGACCTCGTGCTGGAAGGTGGTCGGGAAGAGGTAACCAGAGCCCACACCGATGCCGATCGCCAAACAACGCTCCTCGGCGCGGCCGGTGTAGTCCTGCTCGACGGCGTAGCTGGAGTTGATGCCCGCGCCTGTGAGGAAATTGCGACGCACGTTCAGACCCGAGCCCTTCGGCGCGACCATGATCACGTCCACGTTCTTGGGCGGGATGACCCCCGTCTGCTTCTTGTAGGCGATGGAGAAGCCATGCGAGAAATACAGGGCGTCACCGTCCTTGAGATTCGCCTTGATCGTGGGCCAGACGGCGCGTTGGGCGGCGTCGGATACGAGCAACTGGATGATCGTGCCGCGCTTTACGGCTTCGGCGATCGGGAACAGCGTCTTGCCCGGCACCCAGCCGTCGGCTACGGCGCGGTCCCAGTCGCGCTTGAATTCAGGCGCCTGGCCGACGATCACTTTGAAGCCATTGTCGCGGAGGTTCAGTCCCTGGGCCGGGCCCTGCACGCCGTAGCCGATGATCGCGATGGTTTCTTTCTTGAGGACCTTGCGGGCCCTGGCCATCGGGAATTCCTTCCGCGTGACCACGGTTTCCATTGTTCCGCCGAAATTGATCTTTGCCATATATCTGCTTCTTCAGGTTGTGGTGCGCGCATTCACTCGGCGCACCGGGGGTTTTGGTTTCGTTTGAAAACAATCTGCGTCGCTGCTCATTTGCGGGGCAGAGCGACCTTGCCCGTCCGGGTCAAATCCTTGATCCCAAACGTCTTCATCAACTCGATGAACTTCTCCACCTTGCTCTCGTTGCCGGTGATCTCGATGGCGAGGCTCTTGGGCTGCACGTCCACAATCTTCGCCCGGAAAATGTCGGTGATCTGCATCACCTCGGCGCGGCTGGTGGAATCCACCTTGACCTTCACCAACACCAGTTCGCGGTCCACGTATTCGCCATCCTGGAAGTCCTGCACCTTGATGATCTCGGGCAGCTTGTTGAGCTGCTTGACGATCTGCTCCAGCGTGGCGTCGTCGCCGCGGGTCACGATCGTCATGCGCGAGGCGGTCATGTCCTGCGTTGGGGCGACATTGAGCGAATCAATGTTGTAGCCGCGTCCGCTGAACAGCCCGGTGACGCGCGTCAGCACGCCGAACTTGTTTTCCACCAGCACCGAGATTGTGTGTCGCATAAAAGTCCCTGTTGCTCAGGGAGACAAACACTAACAACGGAGCGCGGATGGGTCAATTTTGGATTTCGGCTGCACGGCGAGCCGGCGGAACTCCGTCTTGGACACGTGTGCGTCCCGCTGGCTACCGCCATCGCGAGAGTTGCGGATTGCCTCATAGCGGAGCGTCGTCCCGAGACACGTGATGGCCGGTTCAACTCTGAAGCAGAGCCGCTCGCCGAACGTCTGCGTGCCACGTTCCGGTTAATCGCCGGTAAGGTGAACCGGACTGTGCCCGCCGCGTTCTTGGCCGCCGCCCACAGGGTTGATCTGCCTCCACCCGTTTTTCCCTATCGCTAATTCAGTTGCCAGCCAACAGTGATTCTGCTAGAACCGCTTCCATGTGAGCGGCTGCCTTTATCGTGAGAGGTGGTGAGCACTACATCCTCGCGGTGACAGACCGAACCCTGAGAATCACCATGAAGAAAAACCTGCGCCTTTATATCATCGCTTCCCTTGCCTTCAGCCTCACAGCCAACGCGGCGACGGTCGTCTGGACCAACACCGCCGGCGGCAATTGGACCGCCGCCGCCAACTGGAGCCCCAATCAAGTGCCCGGTTCCAGTGACACCGCGATGATTACCAACGCCGGCACTTACACCGTCGCGTTGGGCGACGATGTCACCGTCGCCGGGATCATGCTTGGCGCATCCAGCGGGAGCAGCACGCAAACGTTGTCCTGGACGGGCGGTACCTTGTCCGAATGTGATGTCGCCGTCTCGCCCCAAGGCATCCTGCGTCTGGAAGGCGCCGGCTGGAAGCTCCTCCGCCACTGCATCGTGAACAATGCCGGGACTTTCCTCTGGACCGGCACGGGAGGGATCCAGGCGGAGTTCACCGGCAGCGATAAGAGCGTGCTCGTTACGAACCTGCCGGGCGCCCTTTTTGAAATTCAGACCGACGCAACGTATTGGCACCACGACGGCGGTTCTATAAATCCGACCGACCGGATTCACAACGCGGGCACACTCCGCAAGACCGGCGGCACCGGCACCAACCTGTTCGCCAGTCAGGTGCAATTCATCAACACGGGCCGGGTGGAGTTGCAGGAAGGGGCGTTCGCTTTCCCGAACGGATTCCGGCATGATGGGGCGTTGGATTTGGCCCCCGGCACGCTGATCCACCTGCGCGGCGGCACTTCCTATTTCGGCGCGGCTTGCACCAAGACCGGCGCCGGCCGGTTGCTGGTGGACAGCAACGATCTCACCCTGATGGGCACGGTACCCAGTCTGACCTGGACAGGCGGACGTCTGGCGGATAGTGATTTCACGGTGGCGAGCGGCGCTGTGCTTAGCCTCGAGGGTGGGAACACCAAAACGCTCCTTGGGTCCACGATGCGCAACGCCGGCACGATCCTCTGGTCCGGGACCGGCGGTTTGCTTGCCGAAATTGACGGCAACCGTCTCAAGGTCGCGTTCACCAACCTGCCGGGTGGCGTGTTCGAGATTCAGACGGACGCAGCCTACAGCCACTACGATGGTGGCACGCTCGGCTGGACCGACCATTTTCACAACGCGGGCCTGCTGCGCAAAGTGGCCGGGGCGGGGACCACCACCTTCGCCAGCCATGTCGCGTTTGTGAACACCGGCACCGTTCAGGTCGAACAAGGCAGTATCGTGTTCCCGGTGTTTCGGAACGACGGCAGTCTGATCGTGCAGACCGGCGCCTCGGCCACGTTCCCGCTGGGCTTTGTGAACAACGGCGTCTTCGATTTGCACAGCGGCATGGTGGTGAATCTGGCCGGCGGTACGTTCACCTTCGGCCCGGCCAGCCAGTTGATCGGCGGCGGCAGTCTGGTCATCCCCAACGGCGACGTGACGTTGCTGGGCACGGTGCCGAGCTTTTCCTGGACGGGCGGGCGGCTGGTGGAAAGCGACCTGACCGTAGCCACCAACGCCGTGTTGAGCATCGGCGGCGCGGACCTCAAGGTTTTGCTGCACTCCACGCTGAACAATGCCGGCACGGTGATCTGGTCCGGCACCGGCGCGCTGCGGGCGGAGTTCACCGGCACCGACAGAAGCGTGCTGGTCACGAACCTGCCGGGGGCCGTGTTCGAGATGCAGAGTGACGCGCCGTACACCCACTACGACGGCGGCTCCTTGGGGTGGACGGATCGCTTCCACAATGCCGGCACGCTGCGCAAGACCGGCGGTACCGGCACCAGCGCCTTCGACAGCCACGTGGCGGTGATCAGCACTGGCTTCATTGACGTGCAGACGGGCACGTTGGATTTCGCCGGCGCCATCAACCAGATCGGTGGCCGGGTGAACTTCGGCATCTCCAGCCCGACGGTGTTTGGCCGCGTCAACCTTGCGAGCCAGGCGTCAATCCGCGCCATCGTCTCGGCGGCGTTGAACAATCCCTCCGGCTTGGTCGCCGGCAACCAGTTCGCAGTGCTGAACCGCGGCTCGCGCCCCCTCGGCAACGTCGTCTTCGCCGGACGCAACTTGGGTGGCGGCTTTGTCTATGATCCCGCCATCGGTTCCAGCGCGCTGACGTTGGTGTTGCGCGCGGCCACGCATCCCACGCCGCCGGTGATCTCGCTGAGCTACGCGCCCCAATTGCCCGCCTTCGTGCTGATGGAAGGCACAGTCGGCCCGAGCTATCGTTTGCAGGCGTCCACCGACCTGACGACGTGGACTTCGCTCGAAACCAACGCCGCACCTGCGGGCGCGTGGGAGTTCAGCGATCCAGACGCTCCCAGTTTCGGCCAGCGTTTCTATCAGGGCGTGGAGGTTGGGCCATAGTTTCCAACCGCAATGAAGCAGATCCTTAAGCCCTGGGGCGCTGCCGCTCTCTTCGCTGCTTTGGTTTCGCCCGCCTTCGGTGATGGCGCGCCGCCACCGGCGACGTTGGACCCGAGCTTCGCGACGAGTTGCCAGGCATCCGGCCCCGGAACGATCAGCGCGCTCGCCCTGCGACCCGACGGCCAGATTCTCGTCGGCGGTTGGTTCACGAGCTTCGGCGGCGTCGCGCGCACCAATGTCGCCCGGCTCAACGCCGATGGTTCGGTGGACCCGGCCTTTGTGGCGGGCCCCCAATACCCGAGTCAGCCGATTGACCGGCTGGCATTGCAGACCGACGGCAAACTCTGGGTGGGCGGCGGGTTTACCAACATCGCTGGCCATGTCTATCGCCGACTTGCCCGGCTTCAGACCAACGGCAGTGTGGACCTCACCGTGGCCGCGGACTCTGGCGTGAACAGCAACATCAAGGGGCTGGCGATCCAGACCAACGGCCAGGTCGTGCTGGCGGGCTATTTCAGCGGGGTTTACGCCGGAGGTGTCCTGACGTCCCGTCCCCGCGTAGCCCGATTGAACGCCAACGGCGCGCTGGATGACAGCTTCAACGCCGGCACCAATACCGACCAGAACATTGAGGCGATGGTGCTTCAGCCCGACCAGAAGATTCTCATCGCCGGCGGGTTCAAGAATTACTGGGGCACTTCCCGCCCGCCGATCTTGCGGCTGAATTCCGACGGGACTCCGGCGGCCGGTTTCACACCGCCCACCGCGCTGGGACACCGCATCAGCCAGTTGGCGCTCCAGGCCGACGGGCGCATACTGATTGCGGGCACCTTCACGAACCTTAACGGGACGCCCGTCACCAATTTCGCGCGACTGAACGCGGATGGCAGTCTCGATCCCACGTTCCTGCCGCGTCTGGCAAAAGGGGATGAGATTCGGGCGTTCGCGTTCCAGGCGGACGGCAAGATTCTCATCGGCGGAAACATCCAGAGCGTCAACGGCACTTCGTGTGCGAACCTCGCGCGCCTGAATCCCGACGGCAGTGTGGATACGGACTTCGTCTTCGCGCTCGAAAGCGGGATTCCGGGGACGGTGTTGGCACTGGCCGTCCAACCCGACGGGAAGATTCTCGTGGCGTGTGGCAATCGCTTGTTGCGGTTGCTTGGCGACGGCGGGGGCGGGCCGACGATTCTCACGTCGCCCAAGAGCGTGACGGTGGAACCCAGTGCGGCGGTCGCGTTCAGCGTCCGCGCCGCGGGCGAGGCACCGCTGCATTACCAGTGGGAAAAGGATGGCGTGCCGCTCGTGGGAGAAACCAACCCCCTGCTGAACCTCCACGACATCCAGCCGGGCGACGCGGGGGCGTACCGCGTGGTGGTCTCCAACCAAGTCGGCACGACGCCGAGCGCGGTCGCGACGCTGCAGATCGTCTCGACGCAACCGCTCTCCACCGATGGCATGTTGGACCCCACGTTCAATCCCGGCACGGGCACGGACGATAGCGTCTATGCTCTCGCGCGCCAGAACGACGGCCGCGTCATTCTGGGCGGCTGGTTCAAGAACTACAACGGCACGCCGCGCACGAACCTTGTGCGCGTGTTGGCGGACGGCAGCCTGGACGCCAGCTTCTCGCCGCAATTGGGCAGTGTGGGGGCAGTGACTGCTCTGGCACTCCAGCCGGACGGCAAGTTCGTGGCTGCCGGTTCGTTTACCAACGTCGGCAGTGTCTTGTGCAACGGCATCGCAAGGTTCAATACCAACGGCGTCCTGGATACGACCTTTAATCCCGGCACGGGCGCGAACGGCGACATCCAAGCCGTGGCGCTGCAAACCAACGGTCAGGTGCTCATCGGTGGCGCGTTCACGAGCGTCAACGGCGTCGCCCGCACCCACCTCGCGCGGCTCAACACCAACGGCAGTGTGGACGCCGCGTTCCATCCCGTCCCGGACGATGAGGTGAGAGCCCTGGCTGTCCAGCCCGACGGGAGAGTTCTGGTCGGCGGGGCGTTCTGGAACATCGGCTCGACTTACCGGCCACGGATCGCGCGGTTGGACTCGGCGGGCAACGTGGACACCACCTTCAACGCCGGTTCGGTGCAAGGCGGCGTTTTCATGCCTTACGTCTCCTCCATCACCGTGCTGACGAGCGGGCAACTCCTGATGGCGGGTAATTTCGACCAGGTGGGCGGCGTCACGCGCAACTGGCTGGCGCGGCTCAACGCCAACGGCGGCGTGGATGCCAACTTCAATGCTGCGCTGGGCAGCTCGGCGCAAGTCTCGGCGGTTGCGGTTCTGCCCGACGGGCGGCTGATGGTGGGAGGCACTTTCTGGTCAATTGGCGGCCTGTCGCGCAACAACCTTGCGCGGCTGCACGCCGATGGGAGTGGTGACGCCAGCTTCGATCCCGGCGCCGGACCTTCCGGCGCCGTGTATGCCCTGGCGCTTCAACCCGACGGGCGCACGCTCCTGGCCGGCGGCTTCACGGAGGTGGATGGCGTCCCGCGCCGTCGCGTGGCCCGGCTGCTCGGCGACCAAAGCGCACCGGTCATCGTCACTCAGCCCGTCAGCCGGACAGCGGCGGTGGGGGACACCGTCAGGTTCACGCTGCAAGCAGTCGGTTTCGCGCCGTTGGCGTACCGCTGGCAAAAGGGCAACACGCCCATTGTCGGTGCCACCAACCCCACGTTGGTCCGCGCGAATCTCCAGACAGCGGATGCCGGTTCCTACTCGGTCCTCGTGAGTAATTCCCTCGGCACTGTCACGAGCGCCGTCGCCGTGCTGACCGTGCGCGATCTGCCTCAAGTCACCGAACAACCGCAGGGGCAGTGCTTCGTCGCTGGCGCGGACATCTCGCTGCATGTCACCGCGACGGCCAGCACGCCGATGAGCTACCAGTGGTGGCGCGACCGGGGCTGGAGCAGCGGTCCGGTCACTGGCGCCACCAACACAACGCTGCTGTTGACCAACCTCCAGGAGGAGAGCCGTTGCTGGGTCGTCGTTTCCTGCACGCACGGCGCGGTCACCAGCGCCGTGGCTGAACTCGTCATCCCGCGCGCCGGCGGCCTGGACCCCACATGCAATGCCAGAACCGGCGTCTCCGACCGCGTCTATGCCTTGGCGCTGCAACCCGATGGCCGAATCCTTGTCGGCGGCCTGTTCAGCAGTGTCAGTGGCATGCCACGCGAGAACCTCGCCCGACTCCTGACCAACGGCGCGCTGGATGCCTCCTTTGGTCTGGAAAGCGGGGCTGATGGGGCGGTCAATGCCCTCACCGTTCACGCCGACGGGGCGGTGCTGGTCGGCGGCCAGTTCGCGAAGCTTCACGGCGTTGCGCAATCGCACTTTGGCCGCATTCATCCGGACAACTGCGTAGGGGCCGGATTCAACCCCGGTTTTTCCGGCGCCATCACAGCCATCGCGCTTCAAGACAACGGCAAGGTGATCACGGGCGGCCTTTACAGCGACATCGCCGGCGACTATGGACGGGCGGGCCTGGCCCGGTTCACGGCCGAAGGCGAGCTGGACTCCAGTTTCTCCCCCTGGCTACGGATGGTGAACAGCCTCGCCTTCGCGCCGGAGGGCGGCTTTGCGGCGGGCGGCTACGCGGGCCAGGCGCAGAACCAGGTGGCGTATGTGACCCGGTGCGATTCAGAGGGCGACGCATGGCCGGGCTTCAGCGCCCCGGCCATTCAAGGCAGATCGGTCGGGACGATCGCACTCCAGTCCGATGGGAAGATCATCCTTGGCGGGTCGTTCACCAACGTCGGCGGCCGGGCCATCACCAATCTCGCCCGGCTCAACACCGACGGCACGGTGGACGCAAGCTTCCCATTGCTGCTACGGCTGGGGCAGGACGTCTGCTGTGTGGCGGTCCAGGCCGACGACCGGATTCTGGTGGGGGGCCGGTTCAGCAGCATCGGCGGCATGGCGCGCCAGAACTTCGCCCGACTTCAAGCGGACGGTCGAGTTGACCTGGATTACCAGGCCCACGTCAATGAACGGGTTTGCGCCATCGCCTTGCAGCCGGACGGCCACGCGGTCATTGGCGGCGATTTCACCGAGGTCAACGGCGAACCGCGCGGCGGCGTGGCGCGGCTTTTCTGCGACGCCGCCAGCGCCTTCACCCACTCTCTGGCGCTGGACCGAGGCCTCCAGTTGACGCTCCACGGTCTTCCGGGCGCGGTGTACCTCGTGCAAACCTCGACCAACCTCACCACCTGGTCCGACTGGACCAACGTGGTTTGCCGGAGCGGCATTGTCCAGTTTCGCGATCCCTCGGCCTCGGGACATCCCCGCCGGTTCTACCGGGCCCGGCTGCCCGGCGCATCCTCGCCCTTGCTGACAATGAACGGCAGCCTTCTGTTGACGCTCGCCGGGGTCCCCGGCGCTACTTACGCGGTGCAGACCTCATCCAACTTGGTTACGTGGGCCGACTGGACGAACGTGATTTGCACCAACGGCACGGCGCAGCTCCGCGACCCGGCGGCCCCCGGCCACGCCCACCGCTTCTACCGTGCTCGCACGCCGTGAAGCCGTCCACACTGGCGCGACCCAAAGCACCTGTGGGGTGAAGTTCGTTCCGCTTAACAATCGCCCAGCACCGGCATCATGCCCCGGTTCGCCCTCTGGTTCAGCAAACCCAGTGGACTGAACTGGTTCGACTGACGAATCGCGGGAAGATTCAAACGGTCACTGACAGCAAGACAGGAAGGAATCGGCGCTTTTATCGTCTGCTTTCGGATTGATTCGCCGGGAGTCAGAAAAACGGATTGGGCGTCTGCTCCTCCGCCACCGTCGTCAACGGCCCGTGGCCGGGACACAACAAAGCGTCCAGTGGCAGCGTCAGGATTTGCTCGCGCACCCTCTGCCGCGCGAGGTCCCAGGACTGATTGCCGCGCCCGATGGATCCGGCGATGAGCGCGTCGCCGACCACCGCTACCTGCGGCGCGTCTGCCGGGCAATTGCCAATGAGGCAAGTCACGTCATCCTCAGCGTGGTCCGGCGTTTCGCGATGCTTGATGCGCAGGCTACCCAGCCGACGCACTCGTTCGGTCGGTTCCACTGGATGCCGAAGGTGGTCAGGCTTCGGGGGGCCAGTGCCGGTCTCGCCCTGGAACGGCCCAAACCAAGTTCACGGGTGAGCCAGCTGCAAATGGTCCAGCGGACCCAGCCGTGCTCCGACTGCTTCTCGAAATGAAACCAGCGTCAGCAACGCGCCGGTCAGCAGCGTCAAGGCACCAGTAACGACATGCAGTGTCGTGATGTCCGCTGCCTTGTTCGACCACACGGTCCAGGCGCCCAGTCCGAACTGCACAACCACCAGCGCGAACCAAACACCGGCCAACCGCCGCAGCGGATGCCCGCGGGCCAGCTTTCGGCGCGACAGCCACCAGGTCCAGCCGATCGCCAGAAAGACCGCCAGCGCCATCAGCCGATGCGCCATGTGGACGCGGATGTGCGTCACAGTGATGTCGTTGAGAGCCCGGGCTTCGAGCCGTGAGCGATTGTAGCTGGTTACGGAAACGGCGTCGGTCGCGGGCCAGACCTTGCCGTAAGCCAACGGGAAGTCCGGCACCGCCAGGCCCGCGTGCTGATGCCGCATCGTCGCGCCGAGGATGAGCTGGACGAGCACGAGCAGCGTCACCGCGCCGTAGAGCCACCGCAGCTTCGTAGTTCCGCCTTCAGGCGATACGGATCGGCTGAAGCCGGAACTACAAACCGGCGAAACGCGCTCGTCCCAGAGCTGCCACCCGCGCGACGTGAACAACGCAAGCGCGCCGGTCAGCAGGAAGAAAAGCTGGGCCAGGGTCGCGTGGAAAATGCCAAGTTCATCCTTCAACAGCGTAACGCGCAAGCCGCCGAGCACGCCTTGGAGAATAACCAAACCAACGGCTAGCAGTCCCAGTCGGCGCAGCCAGCGCGGTTGCGGTTCACGACGTGGCCAGAAGAAACCTGCCGCCAGCGCGACTGCACCGGTGGCGAGCAGCACCACTGCATCCTGCCACCATTTCGGCGAAGTCACCGCCACCGCAATTCCCGTGAGGAGCAAACCTGCGCCTGCCCAACGCAAGATCGGTCGTGAGCGCCTGCCATAAAGCCACGCCGCCAGGATCAAGGTAAGCAACCCAACCCCCGACGCCACGAGCCGATGCGAGTGTTCGTAAAAGACGCCGCCGATCCAGGAGGAGATCGGGAAGAAAAACATGTTGTAACCATAGGTATTCGGCCAATCCGGCACCGCCATACCAGACCCATGGCTCGTGACCATGCCGCCCACGCTGATGAGGAAGAGCGTCGCCAGCGCCGTAAGCACGGCGAAGCGGTGCAACCCCCGAGTCTCCGTCTCAGAAGGCTTATGCATCCGGCTCTCAAAAGCGAGAAAGCGCCGCAGCCTTTCCCAGCCGTGGCCGTTTCCCAATGACAACCCGTCTCAGCTACTTAACCTCGAACTCAAAGTCCAAATTCACCGCGCCGTCCTTGACTTCGACTTCCTTGGACACCGTACCGGCTTTCCGGTGGGTGGCCTCGAGGGTGTATTTGCCGGGTGGAACATCCTTGATCTTGAACGTGCCATCCTTGTCGGACAAGGCGAAGTAGGGATGATCTGAGACGCAGACGTAGGCAAACATCCAACCGTGGACGTCGCACTTGAAGCGGAGAAACTTCTCCGGCGCGTCGAAGGTGTATTTCAAATCGCCACTACCTTGAAGTTGGGCATCGTTGTGGGGCTTGTTGCCGCTGCCGGCGCCGGGGGTGACGTTTACGTTGTGCAGCAGCGGGTCGGAATTCTTCACCAGCAACATCTGCTTCGTCTGAATCGCCGACACGTAGGGATGGTACTGACAGCCCTTCTGGTCGAGCACGGCGGGCGGGGCGCTCGCGCCGGTGGATTTGCCGGTCATGTCCTTGATGGTCACGAACACATCCGCCAGTTCACCGCCTGAACCCACGACGTAGAACGGCATAAAGACCTTTTCAGTCACGATTTTGCCGCAATTCACATCGGCGGCGAGATCCTTCACCTCCGGGTTCGCAGGAGGCGTGCCTTTGAGGGTGATTTTCCCGGTAATGTCGCCCGCGAAGCCCGCAGGTAAGGCAGCGATAAGGGTGGCAATGGCAATCCACAACGACTGTTTAAGCATAAAATTGATTCCTGGTTTCGCAATCGCGTGAAAACTAGCATTGAGCCAACGCGGGTCAAGTTGACGACCAGGTTTTCCCAGGCAGGCGGAAGGTTGCATTCCAGACCTTGCGATCGCAACGCGAAGGCTTATGGTGTGATCGGCATGGGAAACGCACAAGATATGAGCGAACAAGCCGCGCTACCCGCCACCCAGCCCGAACCGTTCACCCCGGGCGTCACGAAGGGCATGGTGCGGCAGCACGCCTACGAGTTGTTCCGCGACAAGCTCCCCGAGCATCCGCTCACGCTCGAGAACTGGGTGATGGCGGAGAAGGACCTTGTCCGCTCGATGGAGAGCGACGGGTTGAGCCGATAAGCGGTCAAGGCTCGCTGGAAGGATCGCGCGAGGCGAGTGCAGCGGCGCGTCGGACAAACGCGCAAAGCAGGGTCGTTTTCCCGACTCCTACTGGCCCTTCAACAATGCCAGTCCGTAATCGCGGTTCATCTTGGCAATGAAGTTCAGGCTGATTTCCTTCGGGCAGGCCGCCTCGCAGGAACCGGTGACGGTACAGGCGCCAAATCCTTCCTTGTCCATCTGCTGAACCATCGCCAACACGCGGCGCTCCTTCTCCGGCTGACCCTGCGGAAGCAGGTTCAGATGCGACACTTTCGCGGCGACGAAGAGCATGGCGCTGGCGTTCTTGCACGCCGCCACGCACGCGCCGCAACCGATGCATTGCGCGGCGTCCATCGCCGCCTCGGCCTTGTGCTTCGGGACGGGAATCGCATTGGCGTCGGGAGCGGCACCGGTGCGCACGGAAATGAATCCCCCTGCCTGCTGGATGCGTTCGAAGGCGCTGCGGTCCACCACAAGGTCTTTGATCAGCGGGAAGCCCCAGGCGCGAAACGGCTCGACCACGATCTCGTCGCCTTCCTTGAAACTGCGCATGTAAGTCTGGCAGGTCGCCACGGCGCGATGCGGCCCGTGCGGCTTGCCGCCGATGACGAGCGAGCAGGTACCGCAAATGCCCTCGCGGCAATCGTGGTCGAACGCAATCGGCTCCTCGCCACGCTGGGCCAGGTCTTCGTTCACCACGTCCATCATCTCGAGGAACGACATGTTCGGGTTCAGGTCCGACGTTTCGTAGGTTTTGAAACTGCCGGACGCGGTGGCGTTCTTCTGTCGCCAGACTTTCAGCTTAACTTTCATGCAGTAGAAAACTCAGTGGCTGCGCCGGTTCTTGCTCACTTGTAGCTCCGCGTGCTCATCTTCACTTCCTCATAGACCAGCGGTTCTTTGTTGAGCACGGGTTGCTTGCCTTCGCCGGCGTATTCCCAGGCGGAAACGAAGGCGAATTGGTCGTCACGGCGCTTCACGTCGCCGGCGTTGACGATCCCTTGCTGCACCTCGGGATCGTCCTTCAGGTATTGGTATTCTTCGCGGAAATGGCCGCCACAGCTTTCCTCGCGGTGCAGGGCATCCACGCACATCAATTCGCCCAGTTCAATGAAATCCGCCACGCGCCCTGCCCTTTCAAGCGACTGGTTGAAGTCGTTTTCCGCGCCCGCCACGGTGACGTCCCTCCAATACTCCTCCCGCAGGCTCTGGATGAGTGCGATGCCCTGCTCCAAACCGGCCTGGTTGCGCGCCATGCCGCAGTGCTCCCACATAATCTTGCCGAGCGCTTTGTGGAAATTCGCCGGCGTGCGTTTGCCCTTCGCGCCGAGCAACCGCTTCGTGATGCCGCGCACGTTTTCTTCTGCCGCCTTGAAGCTGGCGTGGTCCGTACCGGGGCGCTTGTCCGGCTTCTGCGTGGCGAGGTAATTTGAAATCGTCCCAGGCAGGACGAAGTAACCGTCCGCCAGGCCCTGCATGAGCGCGCTCGCGCCCAAGCGGTTCGCGCCGTGGTCGGAGAAGTTCGCCTCGCCGAGCACGAACAGGCCCGGCAGGTTGCTCATCAGGTTGTAGTCCACCCACAATCCGCCCATCGTGTAATGCGCGGCCGGATAGATGCGCATCGGCGTCTGGTAGGCATCTTCGTTCGTGATCTCGTGATACATCGCGAAGAGATTGCCGTAGCGCTCGCGAATTCTCGCCTCGCCCAAGCGCTTGATCGAGTCGGCGAAATCGAGATAGACGCCCAGCCCGGTTTCGCCAATTCCGCGGCCTTCGTCGCAGACATACTTGGCCGCGCGGCTGGCAATGTCGCGCGGCGCGAGATTGCCGAACGCGCCATACATCCGCTCCAGGTAATAGTCGCGCTCTGCTTCCGGGATGCTGCTCGGTGTCTTCCGGCAGTCTTCCTTCTTCTTCGGCACCCAGATGCGACCGTCGTTACGGAGCGACTCGCTCATCAACGTCAGCTTGGACTGGTAATCGCCCGTAACCGGGATGCACGTGGGGTGAATCTGCGTGAAGCACGGGTTGGCGAAGCACGCGCCGCGTTTGTAAGCGCGCCAGATGGCGGTGGTGCTGCACCCGCGCGCGTTGGTGGACAGATCGAACACGTTCGCGTAACCACCGGTGGCAACCACCACGGCGTCCGCATTGTGCCGCGAAATCTCGCCCGTGCGCAGGTTGCGCACAATGATGCCCTTGGCGTGGCCGTCCACCACCACGAGATCGAGCATCTCCGAGTGGACGTAGGACTTCACGCCGCCCTCGGCGATCATCTTGCAGAGCGCGGAATACGCGCCAAGCAAGAGTTGCTGGCCTGTCTGGCCGCGCGCGTAGAATGTCCGCGAAACCTGCGCCCCGCCAAACGAGCGGTTGTCCAGCAAGCCGCCGTATTCGCGCGCGAACGGCACGCCCTGCGCCACGCATTGGTCAATGATGTTCACCGACACCTCGGCGAGCCGATGGACGTTCGCCTCGCGCGACCGGAAATCGCCGCCCTTGATCGTGTCGTAGAACAGCCGATGCACCGAGTCGCCGTCGTTCGTGTAATTCTTGGCCGCGTTGATGCCGCCTTGGGCGGCGACCGAGTGCGCGCGACGCGGCGAATCATGGAAGACGAAGTTGTGAACATCGAAGCCCAGTTCCGCAAGCGTTGCCGCGGCCGAGGCGCCGGCGAGGCCCGAGCCCACCACGATGATCTTGTATTTCCGCTTGTTGGCGGGATTGATGAGCTTGCCGTGGAATTTGTGACTCGTCCACTTCTGCGCGAGCGGGCCGGACGGGACGTTGGAATGCAGCGTAGCCATGTTAGTTCGACAGCTCCTTTCCGACTTCCGCAGTCACGGCCTGCACTGGAGCGGCCTTGATGACTTCTTTCAAATAAGCTTTGCCGTGACCGAACACAAACACCGAGGTCGGAATCGAAGCGTAACCGAGGAACAGCACAAGGGCGATCACCTTCGACGCCTTGGCAACCAGTCCGGCGTAGGCGGCGCTTCGCAGGCCGAGGGTTTGGAACATCGCCTGAATGCCGTGGCTCAGGTGGAAACATAGCAGGCCGACACCCACCAGGTAGAAGAGCGAAACCCACGGCACACTGAATCCAGCGACCATCATCGCGTAACAATCCGGATGCCCGGTGGCGGGATCCATGAGTTGCCCGATCCGAATGGACGAGCCGTTGATGCCTTCAATCTTCACCGTGAAATGCAGCAGATGGTAGATCAGGAAGCTGCCGAGGATCAGTCCGCTGATAAACATCGTGCGCGAGGCCAGACTGGCGGCAAACGGGGATTGACCGCTACCGTAAGGCTCAGGCCGGGCAGCGCGGTTCTCTACCGTCAGCGACGCCGCCGACCAGATGTGGAGCACGATCAGCCCGAGCATGAACAGACGCTCGGCCCAGAGCAGTTCGCCGAGCGATTGCAGGAAATGCGCGTAACGGTTGATCGCCTCGGGCGGCAGGAAGAACTGGAGGTTGCCCACCATGTGCCCCGCCACAAACAGGAAAAGCACACCGCCGCTCGCGGCCATGATGAACTTCCGGCCGAGCGATGACGTGAACAGATTGGTGATTAGCTTCATCAAGACTCAGTCTCCGCGCAGGATTCAGATTCGATCCGGCGCGGAGCGTGGGGAAGACTAGCCGACTCCGGTGGCCGGAGTCAAAACCGCATTTGGAAACAAACGAAGGAGCGAGCGGGTTGTCCCGACGCGCAAGCCATCGTTTCCGGGCTGTTGCGGACGGGATTGGGACCAACCTTGGGGCGCGATTAGGTAGTCGCCGTTCTTGTGCGCCCCGGGCGAGTTTGCTATAAGACATAGGTCTGCATTGACCGGCGGCAGTTGGGAGCGTTAGCTTCCTGCCGGGCTGAAGCAGGGAAGATCGTTGTCGGCCTGAGGCTCTCGGGCCCGACAGACGGTGGGCGCAACAGCGTTCGCCGAGGCGCGGTGTGTTGTTTGAGGGATGAAAACGGTTTTAGTGTTGGCTGGCCACCCGGATTCTGCCGAGGCAATCCGCTCGGCGTTGAACCCTGAGCAGTTTCGCGTCATTCACCGCACGTCCATGGACGAAGCCGAACCGCTGCTCGCGCATGGATTGGTGGAACTCTGCGTCCTGGACGTCGAACTCAGCGGCGTGCAGGGCTTGTGGGCCGTTGAAAAAGTGCGGCGGCGCGCGCCCAAGTGCCCGGTGCTCGTGCTGGCCGGGGCACGGCAGAGTGAGTGGGAGGAGGAAGCCTATCTGCAAGGCGTGGCCCAAGTGGTGACCAAGCCGGTTCGCCCACGCATGCTCCAGGTCCTGGTGGATCGCCTCATCAACACCCCGGGGCCGACCCCGGCGGAAGCCAGCGCATACGCTTCCAGCACCGAGTTTCTATCCCTGCCCACCGTCAAACGGGCCAGCGGTTCGGTGGACGCTCCGGCCGCGCCCACTCTGGCGCAAAATTTCGAAGTCCTGCGCAAGTTCTCCGGCATCCTCACGCACTCGCTGCACGCGGAAGGCATGCTGCGCCAATTTCTCCTGCTCCTGCGCGAGATGTTCAGCATGAACCGGGCGGTTATCTTCTTGCGGCAGCCGAGTTCAGCTTTCTCGGATAGCCGCACTTCGGACGAAAGCCGGCGATTGCGCTCGGTGTGCTCCATCGGCATGGCGACGGGGTTGCTCGAGCACTTCGAGCTGTCACTCGACGCTGGCACCGGGGCGCAACTCTTCCGGCTCGGCCGGATTCTGCGGCGCACCAGCGACGAAGTCCTCCGGGACCCGGAGGCACAGAAGGAATTTGAATTGCTCGGTGTGCAGGTGGCCGTGCCGATTCTGGACCGCGAGAAGATCCTCGGCGTGGCGCTGTTCGACGGTCGCATCACCGGCGAGCCGCTTGTGAATGCCGAGTTGGAATTGATCTTCCACTTGCTGGAACAACTCGGGCTGGCGGTGCGCAACATCTGGCTGCACGACCAGTTGGCGGGCAACCACGAGATGATGGCGGAAATTCTCCGGGAGTTGAGCAGCGCCTGCGTGGTCGTCGGCCGCGACCTCACCATCCTCCACGCGAACAAGGCGGCGCGGCGCTTCTTCAGCGGCGCGGAGCACCGCAGCGGGGAGATGGAATTCAGCGACCTCCCGCAATTGCTCGGCAGCAAGGTGTACCAGGTGTTGAAGACTGGCGCGGCGGTACCCACGTTCAAGTACGAGCCGGACACGCCCGCCAAATCCATCTTCTACGTATCCGTCGTGCCGTTTCACGGGCGCGCCTCGGGCTTGCCGGCCTCGGCGTTGCTCATGGCCGAAGACCGGACCCAGGCTGAACAGCTTCAGCAACTGGAGATCGAAACCGCGAACCTCCGCCTCGTCAAAACGATGGCCGACCGCATGGCGCACGAGATCGGCAACGCTCTCGTCCCACTCTCGACCCATCAGCAGTTGCTCGCCGAAAAATACAAAGACCCTGAGTTCCGCGCCTCGCTCAGCGACGCGCTCGCCGATGGGGTCAAACGGATTTCGCGACTCACCAACCAGATGCGCTTCCTGGCCCGCGACGCCGTCGTGTCGCCGGAAGCCATGCCGCTGGCGAAGCTGGTCGAGGAGGCCTACCAAGAGGCACAGAAGTATCATCCCGCCAAAGCCAGCCAGATGCGCTTCGAGGACGCGGGCCGGCCTGTCATCGTCAGCGGCGACCGCGCCGCCCTGAAACACGCGCTCACCGAGGTCATGATCAACGCCCTCCAGGCGAACCCAACCGCGCCCAAAATTGGCGTGCGCCTCTGCGGCGAATCGAACGGCGACGGCAAGCCAGCCTTCCAGATCGAGGTGCAGGACAATGGCACCGGGTTCACTGCGGAAGCCGCCCAGAAGGCGTCGTCTCCGTTCTTCACGACGCGAAATGTGGGCCTGGGCCTGGGCCTCGCCGTGACCCGCAAGATCATCGAGACCCACCAAGGGAAACTCGAGATTGTGCCCTCCTCCGCTTCTTCCACCAAGGCTGGCGTTGTGCGCATCTCGTTGCCTTCGGTCCCGTCCCCGGAGAGCTGAAGCCGCCCAAGCCCGCCGTGATTGACGAGAACCCCAAGGAACTCGGCGATGCAACTCGGCTGTGCTTCGCTTCCGTCCCTGCGGAACGAACGCTGGGCATTGTTGCGAAGGAGTCCCGCCGATGTCCATAACCCCGAGGCAGGAAAGCAGCGAGGGTTTGAATGTTGCCGCCGACGCGGCGACGGCGCGGACCTTTGAATCGCGGCGACAACGCTGGCGGTGGCAGATCTTCGGCATTACCTGGCTGGCCTATGCCGGTTTCTACCTGACCCGCAAATCTTTTGCCGTAGCGAAAATCGAGATGGGGGCAGTCTCGGGTCCGGGACTCGCGCTGGACCAAATGGCCTGGATGGACGGGGCGTTTCTGACCGCGTATGCGGTGGGCCAGTTCCTGAGCGGAATGTGCGGCGATTACTTCGGCCCGCGCCGTGTGATCCTGGTGGGCATGCTGGGGTCGGTGGTGGCGGCGATGGCGATGGGGGCGTCGTCGCTCGTGCCAATGATGGGATTCTTTTTTTGCTTGCAGGGCCTCTGTCAGTCGGCCGGCTGGGCGCCGCTCACAAAGAACGTCGGCAGCTTCTTCGCCCGGAAGGAACGCGGCACCGTGCTGGGTTTGTGGTGTACGAACTATGCCGCCGGCGGGTTTGTGGCCTCGCTGTTCGCTGGCTACTTTGGCAGCCGCTGGGGCTGGCGCTGGGCCTTCTTCATGCCCGCCGTCGCGCTGCTGGGCATCTGGGTGCTGTTCTACCTGCTGCAACGCGACCGCCCCGAGGACATCGGGTTGCCCGCCGTGGAGGATCCGCCTGCCAGCGGCCCCGGAGGGGCCGCCATGAATCCGGACAACCCCACTGGCAGTACGGGGAATCTCGCCACGGCGCTGGAAGTCTTGAAAAGCCCCATGGTGCTCCTGCTGGCCGCCGTCTATTTCCTGTTGAAACCGGCGCGTTACGCCATCCTGTTCTGGGCGCCAAAATACCTGAACGAGAAGCTCGGCACTGGCATGGCGGAATCGGGGGTGTTGAGCAGCCTGTTTGAACTGGCGGGACCGCTCAGCGTGCTGGCCGCGGGCGTTCTCTCGGATCGGTTGTTCAAAACCCGGCGGAACCCCGTGATCATCATCAGCCTGTTGCTGCTCTCGGTACTGTTGTTCAGCCTGGACCGGCTGCCCCCGTCGCGGCTGATGCTGGGCGGGTGTTTGTTCTTGATCGGCTTCCTGCTGTTTGGCCCGGACTCCCTGATCAGCAGCACGTCGCCAGTGGACTTTGGGGCGCAACGCGGGGCCTCGACGGCGGTCGGCTTGATCAGCGGCTGCGGTTCGGTGGGGGCCATTGTGGGCGGGACCATTCCGGTCTTCTTTCATGCGCGCTGGGGCTGGCGTGGAGTCTTTACCGTGCTGGCCATCAGCGTGTTCATTGCCGGGGCGATACTCCTGCCCAAATGGAACGCGCTGCCAGTCAGCGCGCGGAATCCGGAACGCCGCCGACACTGACCTCCGCCGGCAGGACCAAGCAAACCCACCCCCAAAGCGGACGGGCTTTGGCCGCTGCCTGTCGCAAGGCCAAAGCCCGTCATCACTCACTTAACAACTTCGTCAACGGACGCGGAAGAACTGATTGCCCGTCGGGGCGGTGACGACGTGCGGGTGTGCGGCCCCATTGACCACTGTCCACGTGCCGGTCAGGCTGGACGCGCTCTCGAGCGTCGTGCCGGTCCACTCGATCACCACATTGTCGCCAGAATGGGTGGCCTTGATCGCGCCGGGAATCTTGGCGGCGGTGGGCATGCCCAACGCGGCAATTGCCTCCCCCGACATCGTCCCACTGCGAATCTGCACACTGCTGACATAGACCGGAGCCAGTTCCCCGTCTTCGTCCGCGAAGAGCCGCGCCGTCGGGGCGAGCGACCAACGCTTATCCACCAATCCGTCAGTTGCGCTCAAATACTGCACAAGGTTCGTGCCCAAGGGCGTACTGCCGACCGGGTCGGTCACCACATTGACACCGTCCACGTACTTGCCGAGTTCCCGTTCGACCAGGTCGAACGTGAACACAAGCCGATGCCAGGTATCGCCGCTTACGTCGCCTTGATACTGGGAGGAGATGCCAATGCCGTTGCCGCCGTTGACGAACAAATCACCGTCGGTGCCATTGGTTAGAGAGGTCTGCCACAAAGCGCGGTAACCGCCGCTGGTGTAAGGAAACAGCACGTCCATGATCAGGGTGTACTGGTTGACGTAAACGCCGCCGGCGTTGGGGGCGATCCCGTGGGTCATGACGTAGCCAGGCCAATCCTTGGGATCGCTGGTGGGGATGGTGGGACTGCAGTACATCACTTTCGCCGGCTGGCCATCTATGTCGGCAATGCCAAAGGTCGTCGTGGTCCCGAAGGTCGTGTCGGTTTGCACCTGTGCGTTGTAGTACTGGAGATCCTGGCCCACGGTCGCCCGCAGGTCGCCCTGGTTGAAATCCCACTGACCGGTTACAAGGATCGGAGCAGGTGTGGGTTTGATGGTGAACGGCCAAGTGTTGGTCTGGGCGCCGGCGACGCTGTCCGTGTAGCGCACTGCGGCGATGTGGGTTGAGAGGCCGGCCAGCGGGGTGGTTACGGAAGCGGTCGCAGTAAGCTGATCGCCCGCCACGGAGACGCCGGTCGTCAGGTCCGTGCCGTCCAGCGACAGCTTGACCGAACTCGAGTTGATCGTTGTGGTACCTCGGTTGATCACCGCCGAGATTGCGGGCGTGGAAACCACGCCAACGGCATTGCTGGCCGGAGAGACCTGCACAATAAACGAGGGCACGGCCACGATGTTGGTAGGAATGCCGGCTGCGGATGGACCGCCCAGGACGCCCATTTCCCCCGTATTCAAGGCGCGGTCGCGAAGCTGGATGCTGTTGACGTAGCCGATCGCGGTCTCATCGTCGTCGTCGGTAAACAACACCGCTGTGGCGTTGGGCGTGAACGCCCAACGGTTTGCGGCATCCACCACCGTGACCGCCATTGTGCCAACGAGCGCGCCGTCAATGTACTTCCGCAGCAGTCCGTTGGAGACATCCATCACGAGGCCCACCCGATGCCAGGTGTTGGATTTGATCTCGCCGCTGTATTGGCCGGAGATGCCAATGCCATTTGCCGTGCTGACGAAGAACTCCGCGTCACCCGTGCCGTCAATCTGAATCAGCCCACGCCAGGTATTCATGGAGTCGTTGGGGTAGAGCAGATCCATGATCAAAGTGTAGTCGTTGACATAGGTGGAGCCGGCTGGGCCGGTCGCATCGGGCGTGGTCGGCATCCAATAGCCCATGGCTGAGGAACACTTCGGGAACTTCATCACCGCCGCAGCCACGCCGTTGATGTTCGGGATGCCGAGCGCGGTCGTGCTGCCGAAGGCCGTCTCGAGCGAGGTCGGGCCACCGTCGCCATCATAGTAGCTGAGGGGCTGCGTGCCACTCGAAGGATCGAAGTTGCCCGCGTTGAAATCCCATTGCAGGATCGTCTCGGCAGGGGCGCTGGCCGTCAGCCAGAGCAAGGAAACGCACGTCAAGGTTTGAAGCAGTAGTCTGGAGGGAGTTTTCATGGTGAGTCTGGATTGGGTCGTTTGGATTCGTGGTTGAATGTTGCGTGAAGGCGATGATGCAGCAGACGTTCGGCTACTTGGAAGTCCTATTTTCATCCTGGGCTCGTTCATAAGCGAACACGAAATCCCGCGCTTTGACAAACTCCACGTGCCCGTCGCAACAGAGGATGTTCTCCCCGGCGGCTCCGTGATTGTCATAGCGGTCCGGAAAGTTGTTGTCGCTGCCTTGGAACTCCATGTCCTGCTCGCGAATCAGCCAGATCTGGGTCGGCCCGAAGACCAGCCCTTGCAGGTTGAAGGCGCGGCTCTTGTGGGTCCAACGGCCGGTGGACTTCTCCGTCTTAAGGGTTGTCCAGTTCATGTAGCCGTACTGTTCGTAGCTCAATCCCGGGCCGTCTCTTCGCTTCGCCATGACCTTGAGATCGTTGACCGTTAGTGAATTCCCGTGAAGACGTTTGATGTATTCCGCGTCGGTTTCGGTCGTCTTCAATTCCGGTTTGAGCCGGATGAAATTATTGACAGCCGGACAGTTAAACACGCCCGCATTCTGGATGTAATTCGGGTAGAACCAATTCATGTCGTCGTCGCCGTCGTCCTTCGCCCCGGAGAAGGCGGTCCGCTCGTCGTCCTGGGCGTAGAGCTGGCTGCCCAGGCCCATCTGCTTTTCGTTGTTCACGCAGGCTATGCGCTTGGCGACGTGCTTGGCCTTCGACAAGGCCGGCAACAGCATGGAAGCCAGAATGGCGATAATGGCAATGACGACCAGCAATTCAATCAGCGTAAAGCCGCCGCGTCCGGCGCCCGGACACAGGCCCCCCGGCAGACCGCCGGAGCGTCTCCCGGACTTCAACGGCAACTTGGAAACCGCACGCCGGGCTTGTCCCACTGGCAATTCGCGAAACGACCGATGTGTTATCATGGGACGCTACTATGCGCGTTCCCGACACCGGCAAACAATGGCTACTTCTGGTCACGGCCGCACCTCGCCGGTGTCACCGCCAGCCCGTGGACCTGTCTCCTTTTACCTCCCCGGGACCCTGGTGTGGGAGGCAGCGGCTTCGCATGCCGAACCATGTTTGTGACGCTGGAATCCCTTTGGCGCTCCCATCGGCGGCTGCCGCACCGCAGCGCGCCTCCTGCGGGTCGAGCATGGTCATGCGCAGGTCGCCGCGCTCCCAGGGAAGCCTGCATTGACATCGAGCCGCCACCCTGATAGGCAGAACATCAGCAGATGTCCAAGCTTCGTCCAAGCGAACAAGCCGAGCAGCCGGAACCGCACGCCGCTCCCACAGAAATACAACGCGCGCCCGCCGAGTGGTTAAGGCGGGTCTTCCGGAATTCCTTCACGCGCCAGGGCCGACGCTACGAGGTGAAAGGCTGGGCGTTCAAAGTCCAGTTCCAGGGTCAGCGCCGGACCTTCTCTCTCGCCGGCCGCACGCGGGCTGAAGCGGCCAGGGAGGCGCGGGACCTCCATGCAACGATCATCACCCAGGGCTGGGCGGCTGCGATGCAGCGGCACCGCTTGCAGCGGCCCTCCGGCGCGATGCGCCCCTTCCCGGACAGCACACCCAACGCAGCAAGTGGGGAACTCGCCTACTGGCGGGATCGCCTGATCCAACGGCGCTACCGCGAGGCCCGGCTCCTGGCGGGCGCGGAGTTTTCGGCACGCATCGAACACGACGGCGCGCATTCTTATTTTCCATTAGGTTCCTCCGACCCGGATCGCGCCGCCGCACGGGCGAAGGAGGTTTTCCAAACGATCCGCACCGCCGGCTGGACGGCGGCTTTCGAGCGGTTTGAGCGCGAAATCACGCTGGCGATCTTCTGGGCCGACAATCCATTGGCGGTCACCTACACTACTCTTTTCACTTTTGTCGGCACGACTCCGGCGACCGCGGCCCCTGAAATCGTCGGCGACCGCCTCCGCAAACGGATTGCCGTGCTGGAGCCGGACGTGACGGTCCACGGCTGCCTGCGTTACTGGCTGGATCAACAACCGGGGTTCGCCTGCGGGGGGCTCTTTCACACTTCCGACGAGGCGATCGCCGGGCTGAACTGGGAACGCACCGCGCTGGTACTCATCAACCGCACGGCGCCAAGGGCGGCACAACTGACTGACTTCCTCAAGAATCGCCGGCCTGACATTCCCGTTTACTCGTATCGAATTCACGAGGAGAGCGACCAAATCTTCATCGCCATTTCGGGCGTCAGCGGCGGCTACATCTTGCGCCGACGCCTGCCCACGGCCCTGTTCGATCCGCTGCATCCCGCCGCGCGCTTGCGGACATTGTCAGCCAAGGAGGCCGCGCGCCACATCCAAGACTACTTCCAGAGCTTCTTTGGCGACCCTTCGGCGGAGAGTGAACCGCTCGCGACCGTGACCCTGACCAGCCGCGAGCAGGAGATTCTCAACCACGTCAGCCGCGGCTATCTGGACAAGGAAATCGCCCACCTCCTCAACATCAGCATCTGGACGGTTCACAACCACGTGAAGAACATCTACGAGAAGCTGGGCGTCCATAATCGCACGGAGGCAGCGCTGAAACTTCTGCAAAAGTAGCCCGAAATAGCTAGCACCCCGCGTTTGATCCGTAGCGCGCCTCTGTCAGGCTGGAACTGCGGATGGAAGCGGCGGGTCGTTTCCGGACATGGCTTGATTAAGGGCCGGACATGGAGTCCGGGCGCTGCTTTGACCATCACCCGGCCGCTGTCCACCCAGAAGTCATTATGCACGTT
>CAYJNU010000067.1:0-24628 GCA_964371005.1 uncultured Verrucomicrobiota bacterium
GGTGATGACGGTGCTTCCGTTCGGCAAGCGCGCCGCACTGTGCGGTCCGCCTGCCGCTGGAATCTCGCGCACGACTTTGCCGTCGGCATCGTACTCACGTACGACCTGTTCGCCGTAGTGCGTAACCAGGTAATGGCCATCCGCGAGCCGGCGCGCGTTGCGCATGTAGAGATGGCCGCCGTCCTTACCCTCGGGCAGGAGTCGGACTTCCTTCGCAATGCGTCCTGACGGCTCGACCTCCAGCAGCCGTCCGCTGTTGCACTCGCCGATGAACGTGTTGCCGTTTGTCAACCGTTGGCAGGCGTAGATCTCGCTCTTCGACTGGTAATCAAACACCACCTGCTTCTCGCGCGTGACTTCGTTCACGCCGTGGCCGGTGTTGAAGAGCAGGTTGCCGTTGGGCAGCACCCAGAGATCGTTGCAGCTCGTGGTCTGGTACTCCCACTCGATTGTTCCATCCGCGGCGACGATGAAGACCTTGCCTTGCGTGTAATCGGTGCAGGCGAAGCGGTGGCTGTTGGTGGACTCCGCGAACGCGGGCGCGGGTCGGCAATGGAGGGCAAACAGAGTGATGGCGCAAATCCGAAACCCGAAACTCGAAGTCCGAAGGAAGTCCGAAATCCGAAATCCGAGGCGGGGCCGCAGCCGTCGTAGCGCAGGCATCCATACCTGCTGTATCGCCGATTTCAAAATCGGCAGCGCGTCCAACCTCCCACGATCCGCAGGATTGGAAACCGGATTGGGAACCTGCGATACAGCAGACTTGGAGGTCTGCGCTACAGGGCAGCCGGCGGCGGACGCGGTGTTCCTGTTCATCACGGTTTCAGCGCGGCAGTTTGTTGGCGGGGCCGCTCGATGAGCAAGCCTGCCGAGGCCCGACGCAACTCTATCAACTCCCGTTCCTGTTCGTCACTGAAATGGCCGAGGCGCTGGGCGTAGGTGTCCAGCCAGGTCAGCAGCCGTTCGCGTCCGTCGGCGTTGAGGTTCACATCGTAATGTCCTTGAGGTGCATCGAGCATGGCCAACAGCGCGCTGCGCTGCGCGATGCCATCGCCCGGTATGGAGTAGCCACGACGGTAGGCAGCCCAGACCTGCTCGTTCAAGCTGGGTTTGCCGAACCCAATCAATGTGTCGTAGGCCTTGGCAGGGGTGAGATCGAACTTCGCGGCGACGGCGTTGGTAGCGGCTGGGTTGTGGCAACTCACGCACTGCCGGTCCAATACCGGCTGAACGAGATGATCGAAGCGCAGCGGCCACGAGCCTTCCGGGCCGGCGGAGAGCCGCGATGGCTCGCGTCGGCTGGCGAGCGCCAGTTTCGCAGGCGGCGCTTCGTGCCGTGATTCGTGGCATCCGATGCAACTCAACGTCTGGCCGGGCTGGACGTGCGACGCGCCCCGCATCGTTTGCACCGCGACGCCTTGCTCATTGAGTGCCTGGAAAAACACGATCACACCGGCCGGCACGCGGAAATGAGCCGAACCATCTTCCTCCACGGGCACGGTGCCCAGCACGCACTTGCCTGGATCGTCGCGCGTGACGCCGAGGTTTGGGAAGTTCATCGTGGGATGCGTTTTCGCCGGCACCGCCACGATGCGGAGTGATTTGATTTCGCCGCGCTCCACGCCGGTGAGCCCGCGATACACGTCACTGACCAGGAAACGGCCTTCCTTCGCGGCGCTATCGGCCAATTGACTGGCGATCACCGGCGGACGCTCACGCGGGCGCACGGGGATTGGGTCGCCGCAAGCGATGTCGTCGTCGCTCCAGAGCAACTCGCGCGTGCGGGTCGCAGCGTCGTAGAGATAGAGCGCCATGCCGTTTCGTGGCCGTTGCACCGCGTGCCAACGATCCCAACCCGCCTTGCCCTGCACGAGGTATCCCTCCGCACCCCACGCGACGAGATGGAAGCGCTCGCTGAGCGGCCATGGATTCGCGTAGGAGGTCTTGGGCCAGCCTTCGATCTCGGGGAACACGACTTCCGGCGTCAGGCGGGTGATGGGTTCGCCACCTTCGAGCCCGGCGCTCGGGTCGAGCAACGCGAGGCTGCCCATTGTCTGCGCATGATGCGCGCTGCCGGTGAAAATGATCTTGTGCGAGCCGGGAATCGGCTTCGCCTCGAAGGTGCAGTGCGGCGCTTTCGTGTAGTTCTTGAAAACCATGCGCGCATCCGTGCCATCGGGGTTCATCGCCCACAGCCCCATATAAGGCATGTTGTCGCGGTCAATGTAATCCCAGCGCGAGTAGAGGATGCTGCCGTTGTGAGCGATCTCCGGCGTCCACTCGAACATCTCGAATGGCGAGATGGCGATGAGGTCCGAGCCGTCGGCGTTCATCGTGTGCAGCGTGTAAACCGCCACGGGCCGCTCCGGGCCGCCGCCGCAGCGCACGTAGCTATCCGGCATGTCCGCGCGCGCTACCGTCCGCGCCGCGCTCTCACGACCGACCTGCAAAGCCTGCCCGCGCCGCGTGCTGAGGAACACGATGCGGCCATCCGGGAGGTAGCGGCCATCGAAGTCGTCGTATTTGCCGTGCGTGATCTGGCGCAGGCCCAAGCCGTCGAGGTTCATCTCGAACAAGTGATAGAACGCATCCTCCGGCACGTTGGCCTTGTTGAGCTTGTTGTTCTCGGCGGCGAGATGCGGGTAATGGCGGCACCAGGCGAACAGGACTTTCCTTCCGTCGTACGAGAGCGTCGGGCGCAGGAAGCTGCCCGGCTCCTTGAACGCGGTCGTGATGCATTGTTCCTTGGGCGCACCACTCGCGAAACCGCTCAGCAAGAAGACTCCGCCGCCGGGTTTGGACCACCAGCCGTAGTACTGGTCCGACATGTGATTAAAGCTGCCGGGCACGCGCTTGGTGAACAACAGCGTGTCGAAGTCGCGGAGCAGCGGGTTGCGCAGGGCAAGCTGACGCTGGAGCCGGCGAGCTTCGAGGAAAAGGGACTCGGCGGATTCGCCATTCGGGTGGGTGGTGAGCTTTTGTTTCAAGCCCTGGATTTGCGTTCCAGCGTCCTGGAGTGCGGCAGTCCCCTGCCGCTTTTCCCCGAGCGAGGCACTTCCCAAAGTGGCAGAGGTCCGCCGCAGTCCAAAACCTCGCGGCGGTTGGGAAGGCTGATCCCACTCTTCAATCAACCGCTCGCAAACCGCCAGCGTTTCCCGCGCACGCTCAGCCCAGTTCACGGCCCTGTTTTTCTCATGTGAAGCGGACCATTGCGAGACGCTGCACTGATCAGCGGGTTGATTCAGCGCGAGGTTCTTCGCAGGATCGGCGACGCCGAAAACCTCCACCTCATCGAGATCGAGCCAAATCGTGCCCGGCAACGCAACTCGGACAAACCTCGCCGACTCATTCTGCAAGGTCACGACCAGCGGCTTGTTGTCCTTGAATCCGAAAAACACCGTGCCGTCATGCTGATACACCTGCCGGAACTCCTTGCCATCGTCCGAAACCAACACCTTGATGCGTGCCGCGCGCTCGGCAGTCGCGGTGCGCGCCCAAACCGAGACGCGCGCGAGACGTTGCGCCTGCCCCAAATCCACCTGCCACCACGGGTTCTTCGAGTTGTCCGTGTGAAAGCCCCATTCGCCGTTCTTGATGCCGTCGCAACCGCCGGCGGCGTCGGCCTTCGTCGTGACCAACCCGCCGATCTGGTCCTGCGCCGCGACTTCCTCGGCCAGCAGCCAGTCGGCTTCAATGCGCTGCGGCCAGGATTCCTGGGTGGCCGCGGGCGCGGTGGTAAACAGCAGCGTGGCGAACGCGACCGTGGCGATGGCGGTTGCTCGGCTTTGTCGGTGGGCTGGAGTCTTCATGTGTTCAATGAGCGCTGAATTCGCAAGTCGCCGGAAGGCAGCTTGAATCCAACGTGCCTTTGCGTGCAACCAAAAACCGGTTCAAGAACCGTTGTCCGGCGCGGTTGACGCCTAAGTCGGGCACTGCCATATTCTCCGCGTGAAGACGAAGAAGCCGGCAACATCCGAATCGCAGCCCAAATCCTCCGGGATGAAGCTGGTGGAAAAATACCGTCCGCGGATGAGCCGGCTATCCGATGTTGAACGCCAGAAGTTGATGGCGCGCGGCCTCCAAATCATCTATGGCGACGCCCCTGCTGCGGAGCCCGCTCATCGCGGTTGACACCAACGTCCCGCTCGACCTTGCCGACGGCAAAGAGCACGCCCTTGATGCGCTGGAGGTCGTCCGCCGCCACCTCAAGCCCGGCCGCATCTTACTCACGCCCACCGTTTTCCAGGAACTGGTCTTCCTCACCGACGAGAGTGACGCGGCTGCGGATCGCGAGCAGGCGAGGCGCGCGTTGCGCGGTCTTGCAGGCTGGGGTCTGGAACTCGTGAACCTCGTGCCGGTTGGTCATGGAATCGTGGAGCGAATTGCCGACAAACTTCAAGAAACCGGGTTGCTGCCAGCGGAGGAATACAACGACGGACTCATTCTGGCTGAAGCGGCGCTGCTCAACTGCGCCATTCTCCTGACGGGCGACGCGCACTTGCGCGGATTGGATTTTCAGCGGGCGGCTCTGGAATTGAAGGCGTTCGATGTGGACATGCCGGTTGTCGCTACGCCACGCGAAATCGTCGCCAAGTTCTTCTGAAAGCATCCTGACCCTCGCCGGCGGCGTCGGCTTTCGTCGTGACCAACCCGCCGAGCTGGTCCTGCGCCGCGACTACCTCGGCCAGCAGCCAGTCGGCTTCAATGCACTGCGGCCAGGATTCCCGGGTGGTCGCGGGGGCGGTGAACATCAGCGTGGCGAAAGCAACGGCGGTGATGGCGGTCGCTCGGCTGTGTCGGTTGGTTGGAGTTTTCATGGGTTTAATGGGTGCTGTGTTCGGAACTCGCCGTGAGGCAGCTTGAATCCAACGCGCCTTTGCGTGCAATGAAAAACAATTTTTAGCCTGAGCGGGCGGGCAAAGCGTAATGACGAAAAGCACTCAAGAATTCGCGTGGCAATCCGCCGTCGGACGTGGTAAAAGGTGAAGCATGAAAACGATTCCTGTTTTCGGTTTCATGTGGCTGGTGCTCGCGCTTTGCCCACCGTGCGAGGCGCAAATCTACGACACGAATGGAGCGGTCGTTCAAACCTTCGCCGGTTCGGGCTTCGCGGGTTACGTTGACGGTGTTGGACAGCTAACCATGTTCAACAATCCAAACGCAATCGTCGCTGACTCATCAAACAATTTGTTCGTTTTGGATACCGTAAATTATCGCGTCCGGAAGATCGCGCCGGATGGCACTGTCACTACATTTGCCGGTGGAGGAATTGGATCGCTGCCGGGTTTCGGAACAAACGTCTGCTTGAATTGCGGCTTTTCGTCCCCGCCTTGGAACGGTTTTGGTTCGATGGCGATTGACCGATCGAATGTGATTTGGATTCCAGTCTATATCGGCGGCGGCTCCGCCGAATTGGTGCGCATTGGGCCAGACGCTTACGTTTCGGCCATCACGACAAGCATCACGGGTCTCTACGGCAGCGGCATCTGCGTCGATTCGGCAAACAACATTTATTATCCGAGCGCGAATCGGATTTACCGCCGCAGCGCGAACGGCGCTTTGGCTGTTTTTGCTGGCTCGGGCAATCCAGGTTATGCGGACGGCAATGGCATCTTCACAGCGTTCAATTCTCCGACAACTCTCGCGGCTGACGCCGCAGACAACATCTACGTCTGGGATTTGGGCAACGCGCTCATACGCAGAATTGACCAAAGTCAAAACGTGACGACGTTTGCTGGCAAATATGGTGACAGTTCCATCGTGGATGGCGCTGGCACGAACGCCGGATTCAACAACATTTATCAGATGGGCGTTGATGGTTCGGGAAATCTTTTGCTCGCCGGTGGCGCTTGCATCCGAAAAATCTCGGCAACCACCAACGTCGTCACAATCGCGGGCACTTTTTCGCAAGCTGGCTACACGAACGGCGCAGGCAATCTCGCGCGGTTCAACGGAGCAAGTGGGGTTTGCGTTTCTGGTGGCACTATTTACGTCGCGGATTCGGGCAACCAGAGAATTCGCAGCATTACCAACAATCCGACGGCGCAGCCGGTTTCACCTGCCAACCTGCAACTGAGCACTTATCCCGGTCTCCAGATCGTCGGGACGGTCGGCAGGACGTATCAAATCGAGTCGTCGCCTGACATGACCAACTGGACTGCACGGGCAACGCTGCTCTTGGCGTCAAGTCCGTATCTTTGGATTGACCACAGTCCCGTCAATGGGAGCAAGTTTTACCGGGCCTTACTTTTGCCGTGAATCAGCTCGGAACCAAGCAAGCAGAATCGAATGACCTCTGGTGTTCAAGGTGGGGAGTGTTACTTCTAGCCGCAGTGGATGGCAGACCACAGTTCGCTTCCGGTGAACAATCCTAACGAAAACCAGCACTCCGTTTCACGAGTTTTGCTTGAGCGTTTCAAGATTCCGGGGAATCCGCTCCAATGTTATCAGGTTCAAGCTGGGATCTGGATTCCCAAGAGCCCAGAGAATGCGTGCTCTTGGCTGGGCTACAGCCAATTGGTGGATTCAGGAGAATCCGACGACACGCTTGAGAGGGCATTTTCTGCGGTTGAGTCCCGCCTGCCAAAAACACTGAAGCAATTAGAGGAAGCCGCGAATAATCCATTCACGCATTTGCCCCCGGACGTTTACGAGAACATGTGCAGGTATTGCGCCTGTCTCAAGAACATCGCCCTTTTCGCAAAGCCCGACGGTCTTGTGGGGTTTGTGATCCAAGCAAACATGGAACTGGAAAAAGGGGAATACGCGCTGTTGCATGATTTCAATATCCCGGAAGAATTGTTCGCCAGTTGGCGAAAAGAGTATGCGCTCGGGCGCAGAATAATTATCGAAGCCGAAAACGCTTTGCAGTTGCTCTACACGCTGCAATTCAAACGCTGGTATGAACGTGACTACGTCATGTTTCGGAATGTTGCCTGGACGGTTTGCAGGTCCCCAATTGAGCTCCCGATTTCTGATACTGGTCTAGTGCCAACCGTTTTCCCGGCGGAGAAAACCATCGTGTACATTTTACCGATTGGGCCAAACCTCGTTCTCAAAGGGCTACAACACTTTGATCCCGCTCAAAACTCAACACGAGAAGGCGTCAGCGGAATCGAGCTTAACCGCGAGCAAGCTGAATGCATATTCGACATCATTTGTTCGTCCGCAGTCACCGAAGTCGTTTGCTCGCGACAAAACCCTCGTGTAGCGCAAAGCGTTGAGCCGGCGAAGCACAACGGAGTCACTTTTCCTGAAATCGTGAATCCCCAAGCAATCACTTCCGCTGGACTGATAAATTCCAGCGACGAACTCCGTTTCCGCGTCGTCCCTGCGGACGATTACAAGAGATTTATCCTCTCCCACGTCAAGCCGCGAGTACCCGCCCTGCAATAACCCGCTATCGCTCACGCTTTCACCGGTTCACCCAGCGCAATCACATCCTTGCGAATTCGCGCCAGATCGGCGGCTTCCAGTTCCAGTTCACCCGCCTTCGCGTTCTCGGTGACTTGCGCGATGTTCCGCCCACCGGCGAGGACGTGCGTCACGCCGGGTTGAGCAGCGGTCCAGGCGATGACCAGTTGCGAGAGCGTGCAGGCGTATTTGTCCGTGAGGTCCTGCCAAGATGCGAGCAGGTCGAGCACGCGCCGGCGGTTCACGGGGATCAGCCAGTCGTTCCAGTAGGAGTTGCTGCGGAATTCGCCGGGCTGGAAGACGCGGTCCATGCCGATCTTGCCGGTGAGCAGGCCCTGTTCGAGCGACATGTAGGTGAGCGTGGCGAGGTTGTGCGCCGCACAATGCGGCAGGATGTCCTTCTCCGCCTCGCGATGCAGCATCGAGTAGCGGAACTGGTCGCTCACGATACCGCCGCAGCGGACGTTCTCCTTCAACTCGTCGGGCGACACGTTGCTCACGCCGATGGCGCGGATTTTGCCCTGTTGCTTCAGCTTGAGCAGCACGGCCATGGTGTCGGCAATGGGCGTGTGTTCCGGCGGCATGGACGGCCAATGCGTTTGGTAGAGGTCAATGCAGTCCACGTCGAGCCGGCGCAGGCTGTTCTCGATCTCGATCTGGATCGTGTCGGGCCGGAGACTGCGGTTCATCTTCTTGCCGTCGAAATCAGCGAAGAAGCTGCCGCGCGCGTCCTCCCACCAGAGGCCGCATTTGGTGGCGAGGATGGCGCGGTCGCGCCGGCCCTTGAGTGCGCGGCCCACCACGCGTTCGCTGCGTCCCCAGCCGTAAGCGGGCGCGGTGTCAATGAGGTTGATGCCGAGATCGAGCGCCGCCTGGATGGTGCGCACCGATTCCGCGTCGTCGGTGTCCGTGCCCCAGATTTGTCCGCCGCCGAGCACCCACGCGCCGAGACCGACGATGGAGGCTGAGAGGCCCGAATTGCCGAGAGGTTTCTGTTTCATGGTGTTTGTGTTGTTAAATCCGAGTTCCGCACGCCGAAAACCGAAGGAAGTCCGAAACTCGAAGTTCGAAACCTGCCTTCGTTCGACCTGATTCAACTGCGTCAAAGGCTGACATATCACCGATGTCCGAATCGACAGGCCGTTGGTTGACCCTCTGAACTTGGTAGGAACGCGTCCCTACCGTTTGCAACTGGAGGTTCATGATGAAGTCGTTTCGCTTCATGGCTTGGCGGCGGTTGCCTGGGCCAGGCGTGGGCGCTGGTCGCGCGGGGTGTAGTCCGGCCAGAGGGGGCAGTTCAGGTCAATCCAACATTTCACGGCGTGCATCTCGTCGCGGGTGAGCGTCACGTCGTAGTGGCCCGCCTCGATCAACTCCCACAGCTTGCTGCGCAACGTGCCGAAGCTGCGCGGTGCGGCTTTGCTGTGGCGCTGACTCCAGGTCATGTCGAAGTAGTGCACCCAACCGCCGGCGATGAGGGTGCGGAAGCTGGCCGGCACCTTGTCGGCGTCGAGGTTGGCGGTCAAATTTATGCCACGAGTGTCGCCGGCATCGTGGCATCGGACACAATGCGATTCCCAGACAGGTTGGACGATACGCTCGTAGCTGAAGGGAACCGCGCCCCAGGGCGGCGGTTGCAGCTCGCTGGGCGGTCGCAACGCGGCCAGGGCCACGCTCGGCGATGGAGCGGATAGCCGCGACTCGTGGCAGCCGATGCAACCGCGTTGTTCGCCGGGCTGCAATTGCACCACACTGCGCATCCGCTGCAGTTCGTTGAGATCTTCATCCAGCGCCTGGAAGTAAAGCACCTTGCCGGCGGGCGCGTTAAAGTTCGCCGAGCCGTCGGTCTCGACCGGCACAATGCCGAGCGCGGCTTTGGCGACGTAGCTGGGCCAGCCGAAGGGGCCGTTCACCCGGTGGATGGGCGTGGCGTAAAAGTCCTGAAACTCCGGCCCGTGATCGCGGCGGAATTCGCCGCTGGGCAGATGCTCCAGATCGGCGCGCACTTCCTGGCAGACGCGTATGTATTTGACCGTGCCGGGCGCCACCTCCGGGCCGAGGCCCTCATAGACATTGGCCATGGTGAACTGGCCGAGTGAGGCATCGGCAAGTTCCGGCGCCCGGGGCGGCAGCACGGGTGGCCTCGCCTCGGGGCGCAACGGCGAGGGCGACATGCTGCCGATGTCAGGATCGAGGTAGAGCAACTCGCGATTGCCCCAGCGGTCGGCGACAAACAATCCGAACCGGTTGGCGGGCGCGTGGCTGGCGAGAAAGTAGTCGCGGCTGACCGGCACCGGATCGCGCCAACATTCCTGCTGGGGCCAGTTCATGTTGTAGTGCGGCGTCGTGTCCGGTGTGAGGTTGATCAGAGCGTCGGGGTCGGAGGGGCCGGCGGCGCGGGCGAGATCAATCAAGCCGAGCGGGCCGTTGTGATCGCCGCCGTGGGAAAAGAACGTGCAGAGCAATTCGCGCGTGCCGGGCACTTCGCGGCCATTGATGAAGCAATTGGGCATGTTGTTGCCGAAAACAAGCTCGGGATGAGTGCCGTCGGGGCGAGTGGCCCAGAGCGAGTGCCCGAAATCCGCGCCTTTGTCCACGTATTCGGAACGCGTCCAGAGGATGCGGCCGTCGCGCATCGGCGCAGGCGTCCACTCGCTGAGGTTGGCGAACGAGAGCGGGCGAATGCTATCCGGGTTTCCATCGGCATCCATGCGGAAGAGCACAAAGGCCTGCGGACGCCAGCAGATGAAGCGGGATTTGCACCGCGTCGAAATGAAAGCCAGGCCACCATCCGGCAACGGACATGGATAGTAGTCATGAAACGGCCCATCGGTGAGCTGGCGCGTGCCGGTGCCGTCGGCGTTCATCGTCATCAAATTCCAGTAAGGCTCCTGCTCGCCCACCCGGGCTGCGCCGGGGCGGTAGGCGAAATAAATCCGGCGCGCCTCGAAATCCGTCGCCGGATCGCGGGCGATGCCGGCACTGCCATCGAAGAGTGTGGTCAACTTCGCCTGCGCCGGATTCAACTGGCCGTCGGGGCGCGGCGTTTCGAGCACGCAGATGCCGCCGCCGGATGTGAACTGGGAATCGAGCACATCGCTGTAGTTGTGGCTGGAGAGGTAAGGATGGCGCTTGACGAACAGGACGCGTTGGAGCGGCGCGAGGTCGGGATCGCGAAACATCAGCCGCCGCTTGGCCTGCCGCGCGTCGAGATAGAGCGTTTCATCGGCTTCGGCGCGCTCTCCCGCCGCCTCCTGCCGCGTGCGCAGAGCCGCCAGTTGCTGTTGTTCCGCGGCTGTGTCCGCGCCTTTGGCGGCGAGACGAGTGATCATCTCCTCAAACTGCACGAGCGCGCGGGCGACGGGACTGAGCCGGGCGATGCGGCTCCAGTAAGGCATCTCGCGGCACAGCGGTGAGAGATGATCGGTGGCGTTCAACCGACTCCACGTAGCGCGCTCGCACAGGAAGGCGTAACGCACGAGTCCGTCGCAGTCCACCGGATCCGGTAGCGGCGCGGGCGGCACGTAGGCCCGCAAGGCTTGCTGCACCTGGCCGACGACCTTTGCGCCCTTCACTTCGGCGACCTTCTGCCATTGCTGCCCGTCCAGCGACAGCCGCACCTCGTAAGCCACCGGCACGCGGTCGCCGTAGTTGCCCTCGCGATCGCGGGAAAAAGCCACGCGGCTCACTTGCTCAACCTGTGGCAACTCGACTTGCGCCCATTCTGCCGACGCCGATGCAGCGATCCAACTGTGCGCGTTGCCGTAGAGACCGTCATTGAGGTGCTTGACCTGATGGATTGCGTAACCGGGCAGGCACGAGGAGGCTGTGGCCGATGCGCCATCGCGGGCCAGCGCCAGATTGCGCGACGAATCGGGGCCGAAGATTTCCAGCTCATCCACGCACGGCTGCCCTCCGCTGCTGGTGTGAATGACGAAGCGAACGAACCTGGCCGGCTGCGGAGAGAATTCGACCGTGTTGGGCTTCGCGGGGTCCACCGTTGCAGTCGTCGCCGCCAGGCCGGGCCCGGCTAGGCACAAGGCCAATACACCGCATCGCAGGGTGATCGTGCTCATCGCTTTGTTGGTGGCTCAAACCCGACACGTGCGCCGCCGAGCAGACAGCCGCGCGAATGAACGCCCGACCGCAGCGGGTTGGCCGCTCCCGGCTTCAGGCCGGCCGCGCGTAACTCGTATCGCACCCGGTCCAGCCCTGAATTCTGTTCGTTACGATGCCTCGGTTGCACGGTTGCTTTCCATCTGCTCGTTCGGACACTGCTCCGCTCGCAGCGCGGGTTGCCAAACCCGCCGTGTCGCCGAGTGCCAAAGCGGCTGTTCGTGCCACGATTCGCAGCCCGCAGGTTTGGAAACCGGTTTGGAAACCTGCGACACAGCAGACTTGGCAGTCTGCGCTACGGCCTCACCCGGCGGTTACAGTGACAGCAGAAATTCGGTCAAATCGTTGAGCTGGTCGGCGGTCAGGTGCGAGGTCTTGCCATGCTGGTCATTGTGGTTGGCGGTCGTCAGCACATCGCGGATTGTCGCCGCGGAACCGTCGTGCAGATAAGGTGCAGTGCGCCAGATTTCCACCAGCGTGGGCGTGTCGAGAAAGTCGGACTGTTTGTCGAACCGTCCGAGCGTGCCGACATCGTAGCTTTGGAGGTCGGTCAACAACGGCCAGGGATGGCATCGCGTGCAGCCGGTTTCCCTGCTGTTGAACAGCTTCTCCCCACGCTTCGCCGCCGCCGAAAACTTGCTCTTCACCAAACGCGGGCTGGGGACGGGTTCGAGCGATTGCAGGTACGCGTCCATCGCTCCGGCCACTTCCGCCGGTTGCACCGTAAAGAGGATATGCCGGATGCCGGCGCGCACGGCGGCTTCGGCGCTCTCGCGGGCGCCCAAGCTCATCGCGGGAGGTGTTTTGTACACGAGTAACAGGCTCTTGTTATTCTTCGGATTGCCGATGCCGTCGTTGAGCAGGTCCCAGTTCAGCCCATCCACGCGCGCATCGCCGGGATGGCAACTCGAACAACTCTGCCAGCCCTGGAAACAAATGCGCGCGTCGTGGAAGTAGAGTTCGCCTTGTCGCGCGGCGGTCAGTTGCGGCTTGGGGCCGAGTGGGATGGTCTCGCTCTGGGGATGCTGACCATCGAGATCCATGACGGTGAGCGTATCGGAGAAATAATTGGCGAGGTAGGCGCGGCGGCCCACGACCACGACCGCACGCGGACCGAGGTTGCCTTCCGGCAGCCGCCGCCGCTCCCGCACGCCGACGAGGAAAGCCAGGTCGTTTGGCACGTCCGAAGGCACGCGTGAGGCGGAACTGCTGTATGGCAACGCCGCATTACCCGCCGCCGGCGCGGCGACCGCGACCTTGGCGAGCTTCTCGAGCAATGCCGGGAAATCCGTGATGCTGATTTCGTGAGTGCCGGCGAGCGCGACAACAAGCGTTTTGCTGTCGGCGCTCCACGCCGCGCCCCATGGATTCGCCGCGCCGCGGTCAATGGTGTCAAGCAGGACGGTGTTCAACACCTGCATCGTGGCGAGGTCAATGATCGTCTTGGCGTTCGTGTACATCCAGCCGCGATCGAGCTGCGTGGTGGGCAGATGAAAGCGAGCGAGGCCGTGCGTGACGACGGCGTACTTGCCATCCGGCGAGATGCGGAGGTCGTTGAGCGCTCCGCTGCCGGTGGGCAACGACAAATCGTCCACGACCTGTCCGCGCTCGGTGTCAATCACCGTCACCACGGCCGCCACGTGGTCAACGTCGCCACGGCCGTTCGGCAGGTGGTTGGCCACGAGCAGGTGTTTTCCATCGGGGGTGAGCGCGGCGGCCGTGGGTTCGCGGCGGACGGGGATCCGGCGCAATTCCGTCTTCGTTGCGAGGTCAATCACGCTGACCGCGTCGTTGAACCGGTTGCAGACGTAAAGGGTCTTGCCGTCGGGCGAGAGCACGGGGGCCATGGCGGTGTGGCCAGCCGGCAGTTTCTCGACGACTTTGAAAGCGGGTACATCCACCACGCAAATCTGGCTCTCCGGCTTGGCGCAGGTGACGAACAAGGTCTTCCCGTCAGCCGACAAGGCCAGCCCGCTCGGCGACCGAGACGTGGTGATCGTCCGCCGAACCTTGCGTTCCGCCACATCGAAGACCTGGACACAATCCGCCGCGTGGCAGGCAATGTAGAGCGTGCCGCCATCCGGCGAGGCAACCATCGCGCAGGGGGAAAGCCACGCCGGACGGGCTGCGGTGTGCAGGGGTGAAAGGAGCGTCGCCACCAGCACCACGGCGGCGGCATGCATCAATCGGCTCGAACCTCGCGCTTGCATTGTTCAATCAATTCTCGCGGGTGATTGCGCCACGATGGGCGTCGTTCACTGGCCCGGCCTTCAGCCGACCCATCGCGGCCGCCTCAGCCGCACGCCAGCGCGTCAACTCCGCGCGAAGAGCGTGTCAGGCCGCGCTGATTTTGTCGAGCGCGCGGGAGAGGTCTTCGAGCTTGCCGCCTTGTTCGGTGATCAGATACCCGGCGTAGCCCACCTCCTGCAACGCCTTCATAATACCCGCCCAGTTGTTCGCCCCCTCCAGCAACGCCACATTGAAGCCCGCCCCGACGTTTCCAGCCCGCATCGCCCGATCCCGGCTGTATTCCTTGACGTGAACGCGGTAGATCCGTTTCCCCAACTTCCGAATCCACTCGATCGGGTCGCCATACCGGATGATGTTCCCACAGTCAAAATGCCAGCCCACCCACGGGCTGTTGATCTCATCCAGATACCGCGCCGCCTGATCTTCTGTCGTGATGAAGTTGTTCCACACGTTCTCGATCGAAATCTTCACGCCCAATTCCTGGGCCAGCGGGATCGCCAGTCGAATCTGCTCGATGGAGCGCTTCCAGCAATCGTCGAAGGTCACGTCCTTGTTCACCACTCCGGGCACGAGCAGGATCGAGCCCGCACCATACGCCTTCGCATCCCGCAAGGTTTGCTTCAGCGCTTCCAAGCCTTCTTCTCGAACCTTCGCATCCGGATGCGACAGCGGTTTGCCCCAGTGCTTCTCTCCGCACACGCTCGGAATCTCCAGCCCCACTTCATCCCGGGCCTTCAGCACCTCCGCCACATCCATCGGGCTCATCGCCTCCACGCCGTCAAAGCCCGCGGCTTTGACGGCTTGCATCTTCTCCAGCACCGAACCCTTCGCCCCAATCGTTCCCCACATGATCCCTTTCTTGTACTTGCCGGGGGCGGCTTTGGAGGCGTCTTGTGCGGTGGCGCGGTGAGCGGCGAAACCCAGCGTGGCGGCGGCCAGGCTGCAACCGCTGCGTTGGAGAAAATGGCGTCGGTTCATGGTGCGTTCGGCTTGAAGGTTAAATGAACTTCGTCCGCCCGGGGACGGCCATTGGTGCGATCGGCAGTCTCATGTCCCATTCCAGTTTCTCCGGCCCGAGCCGTTCCTGCGATTTCTGCATCATCTCCCACGTCACTTCCTGGCCGGTGTAGGCGGCCATCCGCCCCATGATCGCCACCATTGTGCTCTGCGCCTCCCACTGCCCGTCGTTGATCGGCTTCCCGCTCCGGATCGAGGCGAATAGTTCGTCGTGCTCCTGTTGATACATGTTGTTGCCTTCGCCGCGATATTTCCAGGCCTTGGCGCCAAGGATGATCGGCCCGCGGCCTTCGATGTTGCCCTGCCCAGTCGTGCCCATGATGAAATCGGAGTTCTGGTTGAAGCAGCCGGTGATCTGCCGCTGGCCCATGAACGCCCGCACGCCGCCTTCCCACTCGTACACCACGTGCATGTGATCGAAAATGTTGCCTTCGTGGTTCGGCGTCTGCCGGCCGCCCGTCGCCACCGCCTTGAGCGGCGGTTGGTCCTTCATCACCCACATCACCTTGTCCACGCTATGCACGGCTTGTTCGACCAAACCATCGCCCGAGAGCCAACCGAAGTTGTACCAGTTGCGCACCTGCCACTCCACGTCCCCCATGCCCGCCGGACGGCTGTCTGCCGGCGGCATCGGCTTCACCGGCCCAGCGTAGTAGGTCGCATAGACCGAGCGCACTTCACCAATCGCGCCACCGAGGATCTGCTTGTAGAACTCCCGCCGGGCATTCTCGTAACGCCAGCAGAATCCCGCCATCCACGCCAGCTTCTTCTCCGCCGCCTGTTTCGCCGACTCGAGCACGGAACGCACGCCGACGACATCGGTGGCGACAGGTTTCTCGACGAACTGATGTTTGCCTGCGGCAACCGCCGCCGCCACGTGCGTCGGTCGAAATCCCGGCGGCGAGGCCTGCAACACCACGTCCACCCCGCTGTCAATGAGCTTCTGGTAGGCGTCCAACCCTACGAACCGCTTCTCGGGCGCGACTTTCACCCGCCCGGCAATCTCGGCATCCTTCTGGAGCGAATCCAGCGCCCGGGTGATGGGCTCAGGGAACACGTCCGCCACCGCCACCAATACGGCGTTCTTATCCGCGTGCAACGCCTGGCCCGCCGCACCGGTTCCGCGTCCCCCGCAGCCGATCAGGCCCACGCGCAGGGTATCGCTGTTCTCTGCGGCGAACACCTTGTTGCTCAAGATCGCCGGCGCGGCCAGCAGGGCACCCGCGGCAGCGGAAGATTTAATGAAATCGCGGCGGGAGGAAACGAGGGACTGTGAATTGGCTTTAACCTGGTTCATGTTCATAAATGCTGCGCATGTGATACGCGCCTGGAGTTCGTGCGTCAAGGCGCGTGCGCAGCGCAGCCATTCGCCCACCCAGTGACACTACCCCCGTTTGGGGGGGGCACGCCGCGGATGTTTCTGTAGCGGCTTCATTCCCGGCTGGATCCGGTCAGACCGTCTCGCACGTTGGTCTGCTTCCATCGCAAGCGGGAGAGAACATCGAGCGTCGAACCCGGCAACAAAAGACCCGCCGCCACGAAAGACGCGGCGACGGGCGCTACTGAGTATCGTTCGCGAGGGCGGACTAAAATCCCCAGCCCTCGCGGTTGGCGCGTTTCACGAATTGCGCGGCCTCCGGCAGGTTGGTGGATTTCATGTTCGGGCCGTCCCATTCCATGCGGCGACCTTCACCCACGCGCAGGGCGATGCAACCGAGCAGGATGATTTCGGTGAGATAGGCGGCGATGTCGAAGTTCGAGTAGGCCGGCGTGCCTTCCTTCATCATGCGGAACCATTCCTGCATGTGCCCGGGCGAACGCGGAATGGATTCCGAAACCGCCTTGCAGGCGTCGTGTTTGTCGGCCTGCACCAGTTCTTCCTGTCCCTTCATCGCCACGTAGAAGCGGGCGCCGTAGTCGTCCGGCGAAAACAACTTGCCCTTCTCGCCGATCACGAGCGCGCCCGAACCCGGCAGTGTGCCCATGGTCTGGAGAATTTCCTTGGTCGTTTCGCCATCCGGACGCAGCGGCTTGAGCGCATCGCCGGGATTGCCGTCGTACCACCAGAACTTGAGCGGAGGCAGCCCTTCACGTTCGGGGAACTCGAAGCGGATCCGCGAGGTTTTCGGGAAGGTTTCCGGGAACACTCGGGAGGCGAGTTCACACTCCACCACGTTCGGATACCCGAGCTTCAGGGCGCGGAAAGGCATGTTGACCGTGTGGCAGGCCATGTCGCCCAGCGCACCGGTGCCGAAGTCGTACCAGCCGCGCCACTGGAAGGTGTGATAGATGTCCTTCCTGTAAGGACGGAACGCGGCCGGCCCCAGCCAGCAATCCCAATCCAAGTATTCCGGCACTGGATCACTGCCCGCGGGACGGTCAAAGCCCTGTGCCCACACCGGCCGATTGCTCCAGACATGCAGTTCGAGCGGCTTGCCGATGACGCCAGCTTGGATCACCTCCACCGCGCGGCGCAGGCCGCTCTCGGCGCTGCCTTGATTGCCCATTTGGGTGGCCAGCTTCTTCTCGGTCGCCAACTTGCGCATGATCCGCGCCTCACTCACGGTCTGCACCAGCGGCTTCTGGCAGAAGCAGTGTTTGCCCAGCGTCATCGCCCGGATGGCCGCCGTGCCGTGGTTGTGGTCCGGCGTCGAAACCGTGACGGCGTCAATGTCCTTGCCCATCTGGTCGAGCAGCTTTCGGTAATCCTGATACTTCTTCGCCTGAGGAAACTTCTCCCCTTTCTTGTCGAGTGTGCGTTTGTCCACGTCGCAAATCGCGACGATCTCGCCACCGCAACCAGCGGCATCATTGCTGTCGCTGTCGCCCTTGCCGCCGACGCCGATGCAGGCGACGCGGATGCGCTCATTGGCGCCAAGGACACGACCGACAAAGGGGAAGCTGATGCTAGCGACCCCGGCAGCGAGCGAGGTGCGTTTAAGAAACTGACGGCGAGTCAGTGAATTGACGTGCGAAGATTCATGTTTCGACATGTCAACTTCCTACCCACAACGCGAACGCGGCACAAGAAGATTCTGGCCATTGCCGAAACCCGCGCGCGGATTCCCGACTACCGTCCCCCAAACTCGACGTTCGGCACCTCCGCCACCGACGGCGGCACGCTGAAGAACTCGTGCGGTTGGAAGTGGAACATGCCGGCCACGAGGTTGCTCGGGAACGTCTCGCACTTGTTCCGGTAATCGCGCACGTTGCCGTTGTAGAACCGGCGCGCGGCTTGGATGCGATTCTCGGTGTTGATGAGCTCGGTTTGCAGTTTTAGAAAATGCTGGTCGGCCTTGAGTTGCGGGTAGTTCTCCACGAGCACGAAGAGCCGCTTTAACGCGTCCACCAGTTGATTTTCGTCGCGGGCCTGGTCAGCGACGGCACCGTGGTTGGCCGCACACCGGTTGCGCAGTTCGATGACGCGTTCCAGCACCTCACGCTCATGGGCCGCATATCCCTTCACGGTGGCCACCAGGTTCGGGATCAGGTCGTAGCGGCGTTTGAGCTCTGTATCCACGTTGCTCCACGACTCGGCGATGAAATTGCGCAGCCCGACGAGCGAGTTGTACTGCACCACCACCCAGAGGATGGGAATGAGCGCAGCGGCAAACAAAATGGCGAGAATGATCATGGCTGGGTGTTTGTGAAAAGGTAATCCGGCAGGCGCGAGCGCACTGCGAGCAGCCGGTTCAGGTTGGCTTCGATTTCTTGCGGTGACAAGCGAGAGCCAAAGGCCAGTGCCAGCGCGTGGTCTTCGATCTCGATGCTCAGATCGCGGTTCGCCAGCAGGTATTCCATCATCTGGCCGTTGCAGACGTCGTAGGCGAAACGCTTGTCCTTGGAGCGCACGCAGAAGGTGCGCGAAAACTCGGCGGACTCGAAATCAATGTCGGCGTAGCCGAAGGCCTGCGCGATTTTCGAGAACACGCCTTCCTTCGTGATGTGCAATTCCGGGAAGCTCCGGGGCAGCAGCAGGATGAAGCACGAGAAGTGGTGGTGGTGCGTCTGGCGATGTCCTTTGGAATTCGTGGAGTGCGTCTCGTAGTGGTAATCGAACACGACCACTTGGTGCTGCTGGTATTCGCCGGACAGCACGTTGAACGCATAGCGGTTGCTGCCTTGGGCGAGCTTGTTGAGGAAACCGAACTGGTTCGCCAGGCCGCGATCCTTCTCCGGGTTGAAGGACAGGCCCAACCGCGCTGCGAGCGCGGCCATCTCCTCCCGCCGTTTCTTGGCCGCAAGGACGCCGTAGATTGCCGCCACGATCACCACGACCGCGAACAGGATGAAGATCAGGATGCCGCCGCCATTCATGGGAAGAGGTATTTTGGCATGAGCGCACGCAGTTGCAGCAGGCGCGTAAGGTTGAAGACGATTTCAGCCGGGTTGAGCCGCCGCTCGGACGCCAACGCCAGCACGCGCCCTTCGATCTCGAGGTTCAAGTCGCGATTCTGCAAGAGGAACTCCATCATGCCCGGATGGCACACGTCGTACGCGAACTTCTTGTCGCGCGACTTGACCTGGAACACGCGCGAGAATTCCGCTGATTCAAAGTTGATGTCGCTCCAGCCCAAGGCGACCGCCAGCCGTCCGAAGAACCCTTCCGGAGCAATCGTCAGTTCGGGAAACGGCAGCGGCAGGAACAGCATGAAGAACGAGATGTCATGCACCCGCCTGTTATCCCCGGCGCCCGTGACGAAATGGTAGTCGAATAGCAACACGCGTTGCCCATTGTAGCTGCCGCTCATCACGTTCAGTCCGTAGCGGTCAGAACCCTCGGCCAGCCGGTTCAGAAACCTGAACTCATCTGGCAACCGTTGGTTGCGCTCAGGATTGAAATGCAGGCCCAATCGCGTAGCGACCGATGCCATCTGGTTCCGACGCTTCTGTGCTGTCTTCGATTGGCAATAACAGGCCGCCGCGCCCGCCACCAACGCCAGGCACGCGACCAAGACCACAATCCCGATCTCAGGCATCTCTTCAAACCGCCCTCGCGAGTCCCGCTTCAGCGGCGCGCTACTTTGTCCAAGACCGGTCCTACAATTCCAGCCCACAGTTTATAGCCGTCGTCGTTCAGATGCAGACGGTCCTGGACGAACAACTCCTCGCGCGGCTTGCCGTCGGCACCGAGCATCGGCGTGAAGACGTCCACGTAAACCAGCTTCCCGTCCGCGGCGATGAACTCCCGGATGAGCTGGTTTGCCGCCTGGTTTTGCTCGAAGAACTTCATGCGCGATGGGCTGGGCTTGATCGAGAGGTAGGCAATCCGTGTCTCCGAGAGTGCGCCCCGGACCTTGGCCACAAAAGCCTTGAAATCAGCGAGCACCTGCTCAGGCGATTTGCCTGCCGCGATGTCGTTGTCGCCGGCGTAGAGCAGGATCAGCTTCGGCTGGTAAGGAATCACAATCCGCTCGGCGAACGCCACCGAGTCGGACAGGTGCGACCCGCCGAAGCCGCGGTTGATGATGCGGTGGTTCGGGAATTGCGCCGGGGCATTCGTCCACTTCCGGATGCTGGAGCTGCCAATGAACAGTACGGCATTCTTCGGCGGTGGATTCGTCCGGTCCGCGGCCTCGAAGGCGCGGATGGCCGACGCATACTGGAGATGGTGTGGGACGTTGGCGTCTGCACAGCGCCCCGCCACCGAATAAAGAAAGGCCACTGCGAAGGCGAGGGCGAATAGTCGTGTCGAGCGGAGAAAGGCAGTTTCAGTTCGCATGACGCAAGGCTGGCATGCCCGCCCACACCTGAGAAGCCTTTTTCGTGTTCCGCCGAGTCTGTGAATGACTGGATTGTCGTCGAGGTAATCTGCGCTCGATGTGTTTGCCAGGGTCAGGGTGCGATCCAGTCGCTTGACCACACATACATCTTCCGGTCCCCCGGCCGCATCCGCTCGAATCCGCGATTCTGCAGCCACCGTTGCATTTCTCTCACTCGATGTTGGAGGCCTTCTTCGGGCCGTTCACAGACCACTCTCAAACGCCAGGGAATGCTGTTGCTGGTGGAGACGTTGGCGTCCAACTGCTCGCACTGTCCCGGTTGAAGCACGCCGAAAGTCGGCAGGTAAAGCCGGCATTGCGGGGGATGCGACTGGAATTCAAGTATGGCCTCATTCAGACGGCAGACAACGAAGGGGCTCGCGTTGGAAATCTGGAACACGTTGATCAGGGTGCCATCCGGGCGGTTGGTCGAGCCGATGTGTCGCACGATGACTCGGGGTACGTTTGACAGCGGAGCCGTGGCAGTCAACCGCGCCACCACGATTGCGACGGCGATTAGGAGTCCGCTGACGAACAGGATGCCGATCCTGCTGCCCGCGACACGGCAGATGACGGACGGCGCGTTTTCCAGTCGACCTCGCTTCACCGTTGCGACATTGTTCCGGTCAGATTGCGTTGTCGAGTTTTTTTCGCCACGCGGGAGATTTGGGTCGGTGATCCGTGTTGGTCTTGGACGCGATTCACAGAATTGACCCATATGCGCGGGAGCGCCGATTTAGTTGGTGCTGCTAATCCTGTAAGCCTCACGCACCGGGTTTCTGAGTCCAGCCGCTGGACTACGGCGAATCTGCGGTGAAATCTGCGGCTTGAATTCACGGGCGGTGGCAGGTTTCATGCAGGTGATGGACCGTTTTTTTCAGACTGCCTGGCAACCGTTCACGCCGCGAGGTGTGGCTCGGTTCGCATCGGCTTCCTTCGGGCGGTTGTTGGTGGTGCAGTTGATCGTCGCGCTGCTGGCGGCGGCGGTGGTGACCTGGTGCGTGCGCACGGTGTGGTTTCCCGTCGTGAGAGAAGCGATCCAGAATCTGCCCGACCACGGCCAAGTGCGGTCGGGCCGGCTGCAATGGGCCGGGACGTCGCCGCACTCATTGGGGGAAGGACGTTGTCTCGCGCTGGCGGTGGACTTGGACCACAGCGGCAAAGCGCGTGGGGCGGCGCATGTTTCGCTCGAACTGGGCACTGTGTCGGTGCGAGTCTATTCGCTGTTCGGCTACATCGAGATGCCGTATCCGGCGGGTTGGGCATTCGCGCTAAACCGGCCCGAGGTGTCTCCTTGGTGGGGGGCATGGTCGCCGGTGCTTCTACTGGGGGCGTTCGGCGGTACGATGGCGGCACTGCTGGCGTCGTGGGCGGTGTTGGCGTCGTTGTATTGCGTGCCGGTCTGGCTGCTCGGGCGACTCCTGAATCGCGAGTTGTGTTTGCGCGGAGCCTGGCGGCTGTGCGGCGCGGCGCAAATGCCCGGCGCGTTGTGCCTGACGGTGGCGCTGGTGTCCTACGGTCTCGGTTGGTTCGACCTGTTGCGGTTGCTGGTGGCTTTCGGGGCGCATCTGGTGGTGAGTTGGGTGTGCTTGGGGGTCGGCCCGCTGGCGTTGTCCTCCGTGCAAACGGCGGTCCAGGCAAATCCATTTGCAGGCGTTGGCGACGAAACCGAAGCGGCGAAACCGGAGAAACCGCGCAAGGAGAATCCATTCGGTGGCGGGGAGCGCTGAATGTGCAAGAGCGCGCGCCAAACCTTCAACGGCCAATGTCGAAGCCGCGACCATGGCGGACGACCGGGATGTTCAGCGTTCGATGTTGGAGGTTGGCTGTGATCCTGTTCCCTTGTGGACAACCCATCGTTGCTTCACGGAGAGGGGTCGTTTAGTGTCGCGGCATGATTTTTAGGAAGCTGGTCCTGATCAGTGGGCCCGCCGTGTTGCTGGCGCTGGGATTGTGTGGCTGCCTGCCACCCGGCTCCGACCCCGCCGATGAACAGAAGGAACCGCATTTTCTCGCCGGCAAGACGCGCGTGAACAGCCTGGATTTTCGCGGCGCGATTGAGTCGTTTGAGAAGGCGCTCGAGGTGAACCCGCGATCGTCTTCCGCCCATTTCGAGTTGGGCTGGCTGTTCAACGAAAAGGAACCTGACCCCGCGGCGGCCATCTATCACTACGAGAAGTATCTCAAGCTGCGTCCGAGCGCAGACAACGCCGAGTTGGTGCGGCAGAGAATCAACGCGTGCAAACAAGATCTGGCGCGTGCGGTGTTGCCTTTGCCAGTGACGCCGAGCTTGCAGCGGGAGTTCGAGCAGCTCGCGGGCGAAAACAAGCGTCTCAAGGAAGAGGTGGCGCGCTGGCAGGCTTACGCGGCAAGCCAGCCGCGAGTCCCGACCAACACCACCACGCCGGTTCTGGTGATGGCGCGCCCGATCCCCGCGGGTGACGTCGCGTCGCCAAGTCCGGGCGGTGGGGCAGGGGAGGGTGCATCCGCGGGACGGAGACCGACCCAGACTGCTCCCGCACCGTCGGTCCCCGTGCGCACGCACTCGGTTAAGGACGGCGAATCCCCTTATTCGATCGCCAAACGCTACGGTGTGAAGCTGGATGCTTTCATGGCTGCGAATCCGAAGCTGAATCCGAAGCGGCTCAAGGTGGGGCAGACTGTTAACCTCCCTCCGCCCTGAGCTGCCAGGCTTGTGCTTGCGCGGTTTGGGAGAGCCGAACGCGCTGCTCCACGTTGTTCGCTGACTCGCTGTTTCTGATGCGGTAGGGAAGGGTATGGCGAAAGGCAGGAGGCACGTGGGCGGAAGGGGCATCTCTTGCGCCGGGCGGGAGCGGCAAATAAAAAGACGGATTTTTATTGAACTCACCAGCATTGGATCGTGTCTGAGCGTCGTGGACTTGAGTTTTCAGGCGAAACGGGATGAGCGAAACACCGACCAAGTATATCGCGCGATTGAAAGGGCAGTCCGGCCCGGAACCCGTGTGAACAACAAATTACACAAAACTGACATTTCCCCTTGCCTGAATTGCTTGAAACGGTTAGAAGAGAGGAAGTTTTGTTGACAGACCCGGTAAACCTTAGGTAAATGAACGCAGCTTGCGCCGCCTCTGATTATGGTGGCGAAGGTGGGCGGTGAAACAAAAACAACGTGTTTATGAAAAAGATAGTCGCATCCGTTGGCTTGGTCGCAGTGGGAGTTTCAGGTGCATTTGCAGCATACGCGCCTGGGCTTTCCGCAATGGACACCTCCAAAGCGTGGAGCGTCTCTGCTTCGTTGCGGGGTTTCTACGATGACAATTCCCTCTATCGGGGCAGCGATGAACGGGACTCGTTTGGATTCAATGTGAGTCCTTCGGTGCGGTTCAATCTGCCATTGGACCAGACCTACGTCGGTGTGCGCTACATCTATTCGGGCAAATACTACGAAGACCGCGATACCGCTGCCAATGATCCTTGGGATCACGGCCACCAGTTCGACTTCATGTTGAATCACGCGTTCAGTGAGCGCTACTCCTTGGATGCGCGCGATTCATTTGTGGTCTCCACCGAACCAGAGGTGCTGGCTCCTGCAGGTGGTCCCATTACGGCGGTGCGCACCGAGGGCGACGTGATGCGCAATTTGGGTCAGTTGGCTTTCAAAGCCCAGATGACCCGCCTCTTGGGTTTGTCGATCGGGTACAACAACGTTCTGTGGGATTATCAGAACAAGAACGGCACGGCAGTTAATGCAAGCCGCTCTGGTTTGCTGGATCGTATCGAACACTTGGGCTCGGTTGAATTGGGATGGCAGGCATTGCCAGAGACGAAGGTGAGCTTGGGGTACAAGTTCGGCGCTGTTCAATACACCAGCGACGAGTTTGTAGTGTTCTTGGCTGGGGCGAATCGGAAATCAGACATTCGCGACAACCAGTCTCATTATATTTATGCCGGGGTGTCTCAGAATTTCGCAAACAACATCACAGGAGCTGCCAGCGTGGGGGCAACTTACGTTGATTATCGCTTTGACCAGTTCAATGAAGATACATGGATCCCCTACGCGAATCTGAGTGGCATGTGGACCTATGCTG
>CAYJNU010000068.1:0-24605 GCA_964371005.1 uncultured Verrucomicrobiota bacterium
CTTCTGCAGGATGGAAAGGTGTTAGTGGTCGGAGGCAGGAGCGGCAGTGGAGCAGCCGAGCTTTCGAGTGCGGAATTGTACGATCCGGCGACCGGGACATGGACAGCAACGGGCCCGCTCGGCACGCGACGGGCGGGTCATTCGGCGACTCTGTTGCGTAACGGCAAAGTTCTGGTTGCAGGAGGTTCATACCTCTTCAGCGGGCAGGTGGCTTATGTCTCGAGCGCGGAGGTTTACGACCCGGTCACGGGCAATTGGACGACGACCGACGCCATGGCAACGGCTCGAAGTCTTCACACCATGACCTTGCTGCCCAACGGGAAAGTGCTGGTAACCGGCGGCTCTGGAAGCGGTGTCACCCTCGCAACCGCCGAACTGTTCGACCCCGCTACCGGCGACTGGACTGAAACGGGACCATTGAACACCGCCCGCAGTTCCTTCACGACGACTCTGCTGCCAACCGGGCAAGTGTTGGCTGCTGGAGGTTCTGGCAGTAGTGCCAGACCCACATCCGAACTGTATGATCCTGCCTCCGGGACCTGGACGCTCACCGGGGCATTGACCGTGCCTCGCGGATACCACACGGCAGCCCTGCTGCCGAACGGAAAGATATTGATCGCCGGTGGAACCGTTGTGGTAGGCAGCACCGTAACCTTCCTTTCCAGCGCGGAGTTCTACGATCCAACCAGCGGAGAGTGGACAGCAACCACTTCCATGTCAGAAGCGCGCCGAGGTCACACGGCAACCTTGTTAGCTAACGGAAACTTGCTCGTCGTTGGCGGTTTCACCCAGGCGAGCAGCTTTCTTTCCAGCACGGAGCTGTATGATTCAGCCAACGGATCGTGGATAAACACGAGCGCACTCGAAGTTCAGCGTAAGGACCACACCGCGACCCTGCTGCCGAACGGGAAAGTGCTCGTCACCGGAGGCGACAACCCCACGATTCTTTCTAGTGCAGAGCTCTTTGAACCGGCCACCGGGCTGTGGACTGTGACAACTGCAATGGTCACCCCTCGCTCCTCTCATACCGCTACTTTGCTGCCGAATGGGAAACTGCTGGTTGCCGGAGGCAGAGAACTTCCCAGCGCTGAGCTGTACGACCCCGAAGGCGAAGGCTGGACGCCGACTGGTGCGATGAATACCAAACGGATGTACCACAGCGCCACCTTGCTTACCAACCGAAAGGTGCTCGTCGCGGGTGGCTACAACCTCGCCGGCGGCGTGCTGTCAACTGCCGAACTGTACGACCCAACAACCGGGACAAGGACGAATACCGTTGCAATGAACACCAATCACGCGTCCCACACAGCGACGCTATTGCTCGATGGGAGAGTGCTCATTGCCGGCGGTGACTTTCGCGCGGCTCGTCCGGCGGCCTCTTCAAGCGCAGAACTGTACGATCCTGCGACGGGAACGTGGACGTCAACAGGGCCACTAACAATGCCGCATGGCCAATGGCACACCACCACACTGCTGCCCTGCGGAAAAGTGCTGTTGACGGGCGGCCTCAGTATCGCCGACAGTTTTATTCCCATCGCGGAGCTGTACGATCCGGTTTCAAGCACCTGGACGAAGACCAGCACGATGACGATTGCACGTGGTGGTCACGCGGCTGCGTTGCTTCCCGATGGAAGGGTGTTGGTCATGGGAGGTGCAACAGCCTTGACCTCGAACACCACCAACAGCTCGGAGCTGTACGATCCGGCAACCGCGAGTTGGCAGCTTGCTGGTCCGTTAACGAACTCGCGCCGGTATCACACGGCAACGTTGCTGCCTGATGGAAGATTGTTGATCGCCGCCGGCGAAAACAGGAGTGGAAGCCATTCGGGTCTGACTACCGTTCTGGCAAACGCAGAACTTTACGATATCGGTCTGGGATTCAGCGCATCCCGGCAGCCGCAGATCACCTCGATCGACTCGCCGCTCCCGCTCGGCAGCGGCTTGGCACTCACCGGCTCGCAGTTTCGCGGGGTCTCCGGCAGCTCGGGTGGCAATTCCCAAGACTCGGCGACTGATTACCCTCTGGTGCAATTGCGCAGCATCGAAAGCGGACAGAGCACATTCCTGCTCTCCACCAATTGGTCCACGAACTCATTCACTTCCCTCCCGGTCTGGAACTTCCCGCCTGGTTGGGCGCTGGCGACGGTGTTCGTCAACGGCATCCCCAGCACCAGCAGCATCGTCAACCTCAGCGTGCCAACGCCGACCGAGACCTCGTTGACCAATGCCAAGAGGCTAACCGACGGCGCCTTCCAGTTCTCCTTCACGAACAACGTGGGCGCGCTGTTCGGTGTGCTGGCGGCTACGAATCCAACCTTGCCGCTTGGCAATTGGACGGCGCTCGGCGGCGTCACTGAGGTTTCGCCTGGCCACTTCCAGTTCGCTGACCCGCAGGCGACGAACAGTCCGCAGCGCTTTTACCGCCTGCGCTCGCTCTGATCTCAGGCGACCATCCTTTCGCACACGTCACCGTGTGAAGGCTAATCCAAAAATCCCCGGTATGGGATGGGTGCGAACCGGAGTGATAGGTAACAAACGAACCGGGGTGATGGGTTACAGTTCCGAGCATTATGTCTTGGACATCCGCTGCTGGGCGCGTATCGCCTCGGCGCGCAAGCCGCCCATGACCGGCAAGTCTGGCTCAAGCGCCTGGCCACGCCGCCCTCCGCCTATCCGGAATCGCCCTGCTGCCGCGCGCCGTTCCTGCCGCTGCTCACCCGCGATGTCCGCGACTCGGGCCTCATTTGCCAGCACTGCAACGAAGTGCTCGTTCCGTTTGACGAACTCCCCGATGAATTGAAGCCGACCCTCGAAGCGTGGGGGGCGAAATACGCCCCCGTCCACGCCGTCGCGCATTGGGACGACCGCCAACGCAAGGGCGCCGGCAATTACGATCGCGCCTACGACAACGCCGCCAAGGAAGCCGAGCGACTGCTTGCGCAGGCCGGCAGCCAACTCGCTCCCCGGTTGCTCGACGTTTACCCCGCCGTCGTCTGGGAAGACCAGGACGAGTGCCTTGATGTCCGACCAGAAGACGTGGCGTTGTGAGGCTCTGTAACACCTGAGTCGGTCCGGCCCGGGGAATGCCGGCATTCGCGGACGATCTGAGAGGGCGACCAATGGCCACCGGCGCGATTCCCGGTCTGGTCCTTCCCGCCGCGCGAAGCCTCTGCGCGCTCAAAGCCCAGGGCATCGCATGACAACCGCGGTGTCAATTCCGACCGATGTTGACGACGCCTCCTGCAGCTTCGATGCGGAGAACGCTATTGATGGTCAGGCGCTCGTTGTAGTTGCCGGGACGCACGCGCAACGTGTCTCCAGGAAGCGCGCCGGTGACGCCCTCGGCGATCAGGCGGTAAGGCCCGTTGGTGGCAAAACAATTGGCCGTACCAGTGCGGTTGGCGCAGTTGCTCGAGCCGTCCACAAAAACGTCCTGGCCCGGGGCGTTGATTTCCACGGCCAGGCAGGCGCGATAAAGGTTGTTGCGGGCGCTGGCACTCCAGTTCCGGTTCACCGCGGCCTGTTGCAGGGCGTTGAACAGGGCGGTCCAACCGGAGGCCGATGTGAGCAGCTTGGTTTGCGCTTCGTAATAAAGGCGCGCCACGTTGGTGATGCCCATCCCGTAAATGGTCTGACCGTTGAAGGTGTCCCCGTCCGTCAGGAGATAACAGAGCTTGTTGTTGACGCCGCTGTTGAGATGGACGCCGCCATTGTCATTGGTGTTGGCGGGCGATTGGTAGAGGGGGCTGTTCACGCGGTCGGGATCGTTGAACAGGGTAGGATCCTGCAGGTTCCGGATGGCGCCGCCGCCCGCGCGTTCTTCCCCGAAACGCCAGCGGTTGGTGGGATCATCGTTGCCGCGACCGTTGACCAGGTCCACAAACTCGCCCCACACATCCGAGAGTGATTCGTTGATCGCGCCGGATTGGTTCGTGTAGATCAGTCCCGAAGTCGCTCCCGTCACGCGATGCGTGTATTCGTGGGCCACAATGTCGTCGGTCACCCAACCCTGCCCAAACCGCAGGGGATCGTTGGCGTAGGCGTTGCTCAACGGGCAGGGCTTGGTGTTATCACAGTAGCGCACGGTCGCCCGCAACAGTTGTCCGGCGTCGTCCCAACTATCGCGGCTATGAACCCCTTGATAGAAATTGTAGGTATCACCAAGGAACACGTAGGCGTTGTCGGCTTCGGGAATGCCACAGGCCGCCTGGCCTTCCGTGCGCACGATCCCGACCGGTCCGGCGGGCGAGTTGGTCTTGTCGCCAATCTGACGGTTCAGCGCCGTCGGGATCAGCGTCCAGGCGCGGGTGATCGTCCCGTCCTGCGCATTGACCAGCACGCGGAAATGCAGGGTCTCGTGATCCTGATCGAACACCTCCATCTCCCAGACCAACCCCGGCTCACCGGGTTCATCGAGCACCGCAGGATCGAAGAGCACAAGACTCTCCGGCCCGGCAAAGACGAGTCCGTTGGGAACTTGAACGGCAAAGGCCGCGCGGGCGCGGTCGGCTGCCTCGGATCCAGAGACACGCGGGGCCAGCGACACCAACCCTTCGTCCAGCGGTCCCGTGGCGGTGGAGATGTCGCTGAGCACGGCCTCGACGCCATCCTGCGCGGTCAATTGAACCGTCGCTTCAGCGGCGAAAACCGGGATGCCCTGATACGTCTGCTGCACTCGGACGTACTGGCGCTGCGGGTCCTGCTCGATGCGTTTGGTTTGGAAATCCACCGCCGGGCTGGACACGCCGAAAGCGCGTCCGTTCGCTAACAGGAAACTGCGCGCAGCCAGATTCGGTTGGACTGACCGCTCTCCTGGTGGCAGCGGAAAATGCTGGCCGGGCGGCGCGCCGATGTAGGTCAAGTGCCCCTCACGAGCGGCCCAGTGCCGAGCCGCCTCTGCCGCGACCAAGCTCCTTCCCTGTGCGGGCAGCCGGGGAACCGCCCGCTGCAACAGGGCGGCGGCTTCGGGATTCATGCGCGTGGATTGCGCGTGAAGCAGCGGCGGCAACAAGCCGACGAACAGAACCAGCGTCACCGTGCTGGCGCGAAGGAGCAGTGGAGCGTGCATGACAATCCTCGGATGGCTATTGCAGGCTCACCAGCACCAGCACCAATCCCTGTCCTTCGGCCAGGCCCGTCATCGCCTTGCCCAGAACGGCGCCGGGTGTTTTCTGCGTGTCAGTGGCCTTCATGGCATGGCCTGGCGTGGGCGAAGTGGTCAGCAAGTCACCGGGCTTGATGGGTCCGTGCGCAGCATCGGCCAGGGCATAAACTCGACCGCTCAGCGCGACGAGTGGCCCGCTATTGAGCACCGCGTCTTGTTGCAGAGTGATGCCGGGATTGACGCCGTTGGCGCCGCTGATGATACCGGCCACGCGGGTGTCGTAGGCCAACTGGCTCATCTTCACGCAGCCGGGATTCTCGTCATCAATCACCACCAACGCGCCTTTGGGAATCGGATCGCCGGTCGCCGGGATGGGCTCAGCTAGGTCGGCGCCGCCGGTGATGCTGAGCACCGAAACCGTGGCCGTGCCGTTGACGTGCAACGCGGAAACGGGGCTGCTCGTGCCGATGCCCACGCGACCATTGTCCCGATTGATCACCACTTTGGGGGCGGTGTCCACGCCGCCGCTGCGGGTCACGACCTGGAACTGGTTGGCGTTGCCTTCGTAGCGGAGAATCATACCCATCGTGGTGGCCGCGTCCTCTGCCAGGAACAAATCCGCATTCCCATTGGCCGCGCCGGCCCCTACAACGAGCGAGGCGTCCGCGCTGTTCCCGCGCACATGCAGGTCGCCGGCCGGGCTGGCGGTACCGATGCCGACACCGCCGGAGGCGCGGATAAGGAACTGGTTGTTGGCGGTGGAACTGAAATCCGCCGTCGTGCTGTCCCCCCAAACGAAGGCGCCCTGGTGCGCCGCCTTGGCTTGCCGTCCAGCGGCGAGGCTGTAGCTGCCAGTGGCTTCATTCAAGTAGCCGCCCGGCACCACGGAACGCGATCCGCTGGCCACGTTGTCCTGACCGCCGCCGATCACTGAGTAGTCGCCGGAGGCGAGATTCTGGTAGCCGCCACCGACGAAGCTGTAACTGGTATTCGTTTCGATGCTGTTTGCCCTGCCCCCGACGACGGTGGAATACGTTGAGTTGCCCTGGATGATGTTCTGGTAGCCGCCGCCCACAAAGGCATAGCTGGCGGCGGACCCGACATTGCCAAGCCTGCCCCCAGCGATCGTAGCAAAGGTCGCGTTGCCTTGGACGACGTTCTGGTTACCCCCGCCAACGCTGGACCACGAAGCCAGGTTGGTGTTGTTTTGACCGCCTGCAATGGTCGGATAGGTGCCGCTCAGTTGGTGATTCGAGCCGACATTAAGCAGAGCTCCCCGCAGAGCGACGCCCGCGCTAATGTTGCCACTGACCGACAGGGTTTCCGCGGAAATAGTGTCGCTGGCCGACAAGGCGGCGGCGGAGATGCTCCCGCTGGCTGAGAGGGTGGCGGCGGAGATGTTGCCGGCACTGAAATTACCCGAGGCGTCGCGCGCCACCAGGGCATTGGCCGTGTTGGCGCTGGTGGCCGTCGTGGCGGAGTTGGCCACTTTGCCGGCCGAGGAAATCGTCGCCAGCTTGTCGTCGGTGATGGCTGCGCCAGCCGCGATGTCTGCGTTGACGATTGTGCCGTCGAGAATCCTTGCCGACGTGACGCTGCCACTCGCAAGTTGGGCGTCAGTCACCGCGTTGTTGGCGATCTTGCCCGTGGTCACCGCGCCGTCGGCAATGACCGAACTGGTCACCGTGCCGGCGAGCACGGGTTGGCTGTCCAACGTCATGCCGGCTCCGGCGGTCTCAATCCTCACCCCGCCGGTGGCCCGGACGTTGAATTGATTGTTCGAGGTGGAGGCGAAATCGGCGGCGGCGGCATCCGCCCAGACGAACGCGCCGGAATGGTTGGCCTTGGCCCGCCGGCCAGCAGCGAAACCATCGGTCCCGGCCACATTCTCCCGTCCACCCGGCACGGTGCCGTACTCGCCAGCCGTGGTGTTTTTATATCCTCCGCCGATGCTGGAGTAATCGGCGTTGGTTTGGATCGTGTTCCAGAAACCACCGCCAATCGTGGCATCCGAGGAGTTGGTTGAAATCGTGTTGACCCCGCCCCCGCCGATGGTAGAGCGCCACGTCGAGCCTTGGATGGCGTTGCCAATCCCGGCGCCGATGAAGTCATCTGCCGTGTTGGTTTGGATGATGTTCTGGTGGCCGCCTGCGATGGTGGATCTTTGGCCCAGGTTGGTGTTGGACAACCCTCCGGCAATGGTCGCCCCAGAACCGGTCAATTGGTGACCGACGCCGACATTCAACCGGCTCCCCAACAGGTCGCCGCCCGCGCCGACGTTGCCGGTGGCTGACAGAGTGCCGGCCGAGATGGTGCCGGCGGCGAAATTGCCCGCGGCATCCCGCGTTACAATCGCGTTGGCGGTGTTGGCGCTGCTCGCCGTAGTCGCGCTGTTCGCCACTTTGCCGGGCGTGGTAAGTGTGGCCAGTTTGGCGTCCACGATGGCGGCGCCGTCGCTGATGTCCGCCGCGAGGATGGCATACGGCGTGGGCAACAACGCTTGGCGGGGGCTCAGCGTGGTGAACGCGCCGCCGCCGTTCGTGCGAACCGCGATCTCGATCCAGCGCGGCTGACCCGTGAACTGGCCCGGGCCGAAATCCAACGTCACCGTGAACGAACCGCCCGCCACCGCCACGGCCAGGTTCGTCCGGATGGGGTTGAACGCGTTGCCACCGTTTTCGAGCTGGTGGAGGCTGAAGCTCAGATCGTAAATGCCGTTGGCCGGATTGCCGCCATCGTTGAGCCGGCCCTGGTAGGTGAAGGCCGTGCCTTGGGCGAAGGCGGACAGGCAGAAGGCGGAGGTCAGAAGGCAGAGGATGCGGATCGTCTTCATGGAATGGATTGGCTGGTCTTGCAGTGAGTCAGGGATCAGTGGGCTCGGTTCAGAGCTCAGATTTCGAGGTTCGCGGTTCTGGGCTTTACGTTCCGGATTTGTGCAAGCGATAGAACTTCGCAGGCAGTGCGGCCGGAACGGTGACGGGGTTGGTGCTGCCGCTCGGAGAGTTGGTCCACCCAGACGGGGAAGGACTGAGCGATTCCTGCAACACGAACCCCGGCGTGTCAGGCGTCCAGGAAATCAGCGCAAAGCCCGAAGCTGCCGGCGCGACCGAAAGTGTGGGCGCTCCAGAAGTCTGCACCAACGCAGGCAGTGCCCAAAACCCGCCGGTCAGCGTGTAATTGCCGCCGCTCATCGCGCCGCTGGCATCCGGCTGGCCAACCGTGCCGCTCACCGAATACACGCCGCCGGTGCTCGTGCCGCCGCCGCCGTCCACCGTGGTCCAGTCAATGGAGAATGGCTGTGCCAGCACAGAAAGGCAGAACGCAAAAAGAAGGAGGCAGCAGCCAAGAGTCGTCCGCCAATTCACGGGTCGCGCTGTGCCTCCGACGCGGTGGAGGCTATGCAGGTGAGTGGACATGATGGAAACCAGGTCGCCCACAAACGAACATGCCGGCGAACTGCCATTCTCCATGCCGGGTCGTGCCGGCTGGGCGTCAGCCGCGATTCTCCACGCTCGCCGGGTCCTCATGATTTGTCTTTCTGCCACGGGTTTGTGAACGTCATTCCATCCCCACTCGGGGGACTAAATCCAAGCCAACTTCTTGTTCCCTTTTGAACTCATGGACCCTCGGGCGGCATGCGTTCATAATTCGATCTGTCCCCAAGCGGTCGTGACAGTCGCAGCCAACAGCGGCATGTGCGAAGGCTTTCACGCCCGGATTGCTCTCTTATCGGCAAGCCTGTCCTTTACTTGAGTGGAATGCGCTCGGCGTCAGGTCTGCCGCCAATCCGGCGATGCCTTCCAATCGCTTTTCTTGCGCAGGGCGCCAGGCGGCTCAGTTCCTCAGAGAGATCGGGGGATCAAGCGGCAGCCCTGGGAATGGGAGGGAAGAACACGACGGCGAGCCGGGGCAACTGCCCACAAGAACTGTAGCGGCCTTTATTCGTTGCTGGCGATCCGTCCGGGCGGCCGGTTGCCTGTGCCGATGCGTTTAGTCAAGGAGTCGCCAAGCTCCTCCCGCGCCTGGGCGGCGAGGGTTTCGAGGCGCTTGACCATGTCGGGGTATGCGTGGACCGGCTGATCTGGGCATGTTCTTCTGCCCTTGAATCGCCACTCCGTTCGCGTAGTGTCTCCGGGTGCTCGATGCCAAAAGCCCCATGGGTCAAATGAGTGCCACCCCGGGAGCGGTGACGCGACTGATTGCGGTGCTGATGCTGGCCCAACTGGGTTGGGCGGCAGCGGCCCCCGCGGTTGAGGCCAACCCCGCTGAGATGCTTGAACTCCATCGCTGGGTGGCCGCGAAGTTTGACGGCGACAAGCAAGCGGCCCCACCTCAATGGGGACTGGCCGTCCTTACCAACTTCGACGAATTGTGCCTGAACACGCGAATGGGTCGGCCGCTGGCGATCGGCAGAACGGAGTACGCGCGCGGGGTATTCTGCCACGCTTCCAGCAAGGTGGCCGTGCGTTTGCCCGGGCCGGGCAAGGCGTTCTCGGCCTTCGTGGGTGTGGACAGCAACTCACAGACACACGGAGGGCGCGGCAGCATCGTCTTCTCGGTGACGGTCGCTGGGAAGGAGGCGTTTCGCTCGAACGTCATGCGTGAGGGAGCGCCGGCTGAGCGAGTCAACATCGACCTCGGGGGCGCGACGGAATTTCTGCTGGGAGTCGGTGACGCGGGCGACGGCATCGCCTGCGATCAAGCTGACTGGGCCGAGGCGAAGATCACGTTGGCCGACGGTCGCATCCTGTGGCTGGGTGATCTGCCAATCATCCAGGGGCAGAAGCCTCCGGCGATATCCACGGATCTGCCCTTCTCGTTCAGCTACGGTGGCCAGTCCTCGTCCGCATTGCTGAAGGAATGGACATCGGATCGCCAGGTCAGGAAGCTCGACGACCAACGAACGGAGCGAACCATGACCTGGACCGACCCCCAGACCAAGTTGACGCTCCGCTGGGCGGCGATCGAGTACCACGATTTCCCAACGGTCGAATGGACGCTCTACTTCAGGAACGGGGGTGCGACGGATACGCCCATCATCGCGGACCTCCAAGCCTTGGACACACGTTTCGGGCGGAAGAAGGACGAGGTCTATGCGCGATTCGCTGTGCCTGGCGAGTTCATTCTAAACCACCACGTCGGCAGTCCGTGTGCCGCCAACGATTACCAACCGCTCCGAACGGCTTTGCCCCCCAAGACCGCCAAGCGCATCGCCACGTCCGGCGGGCGCGGGTCGAACAGCGACTGGCCCTATTTCAACATTGAGGGGCCGGGGGAAGGCGTCATCGCCGTCGTCGGCTGGCCCGGTCAGTGGGCAGCGAGCTTCACGCGAGACGAGGCCAACGGGCTGCGGGTACAGGCGGGACAGGAGCAGACCCACTTTAAGCTGCTGCCCGGCGAGGAGGTGCGCACGCCACTGATCGTCCTGCAGTTCTGGAAGGGTGACCGGATTCGCTCACAAAACACTTTCCGCCGCTGGATGCTCGCCCACAACGTGCCCCAGCCGGGAGGCAAGCCGATCCCGCCGATGCTGTTCGGCTGCAGTTCGCACTTCACCAGCGAGATGGTGGAGGCGAACGAAGCGAACCAGACGCAATCCATCGATCGCTATCTCGAGGAGCGATTGAAAATCGAGTACTGGTGGATGGACGCCGGGTGGTACCTCTGCGACGGCAACTGGACCCAAACCGGCACGTGGGAAGTTGACACCAAGCGGTTCCCACGAGGGCTCCGGGCGATCAGCGACCACGCGCATTCCAAAGGCGTCAAAACCATCGTCTGGTTCGAGCCAGAGCGAGTTGCGCCCGGCACCTGGCTTTCCGAACAGCATCCCGAATGGATTCTGGGCGGGAAGAACGGCGGCTTGTTGAACCTCGGCAATCCCAAAGCTCGCCAATGGCTGACCGACCACGTTAGCAAACTGATCGCGGCGCAGGGCATTGATCTGTACCGCCAGGATTTCAACATGGACCCGCTCGACTTCTGGCGGCAGAACGATGCCCCGGATCGTCAGGGCATCACTGAGAATCACCACATCACCGGCTATCTGGCGTATTGGGATGAGCTGCTCCGCCGACACCCGGGGTTGCTGATTGACTCCTGCGCGAGTGGCGGTCGCCGAAACGATCTGGAGACGATGCGCCGTTCGGTGCCGCTTTGGCGGACGGACTTCCGGCTCGATCCGGTCGGCACCCAATGTCACAGCTACGGCATATCCTTTTGGCTTCCCCTCAGCGGGACCGGCACGGGGACTTACGCTGCCTACGACTTTCGCAGCAATATGACTCCACTCTTGAACTGCCTCTGGGATGTGCGCGCCAAGGACGCAGACTACGACCTGATGCGGCGGCTGTGCGAACAGTTTCGTGAGGTCGCCGACTGCTATCTCGGCGATTACTATCCGCTGACACCGTACAGTCTGGAGAATTCGTCCTGGCTGGGCTGGCAGTTCGACCGGCCCGATCTCGGCACGGGCTTGGTGCAGGTCTTCAGGCGAAGCGAAAGCATCTATAAGGCGGCGGACCTGCGACTCCAAGGCTTGGACCCCGAAGCCCGCTACCGGGTGAGAAACCTGGACTTGCCGGCGGCTGACATCATCACGGGCCAACAGTTGATGGATAGCGGTGTGCCCGTCGTGTTGAACGACCGCCCCAGCGCGGTAGTGATCAGCTACGAGAAGGTCGGCCAGTAGGAGCAGCGAAAGTCCTTGCTTCCAGGACGGCCTGAACGATGGCGGTCGAAGCGGACTTCATCGTGAGCGGCGACAAGGAACATCTGCTGGAGCTGCGGCAGTTCCGCGAAAGCCCGCTTGTGAGTCCGGCAGGACGTGACCAGCGATTCTTGACCTGGAAGGCAAATGGCGCTTTCCTTCGCGGGAACATTCGATGAGTTCGCCCAAACCCAGCTTGGATGAGTTGCGTATTGAACGCCGGCCCGAATCGCCCGCCGGGTCGCGAGTCTGGGCCTGGATGGTTGTGCTGTTGTTGCTGGTGCTGGTTGGGGCGGGGGTCTGGTGGTGGAGACGGCCACCGACCATCGAGGTGCGCACCGTGGTGGCGCGCACCGCAGTGGATGCAGGCGGCAACCGGACGGTGCTGAACGCTTCGGGCTACGTCACCGCCCGGCGCGAGGCGACGGTTTCCTCCAAGATCACCGGGAAAGTCATCGAGGTATTGATTGAGGAGGGCATGAATGTGAAGGAGGGACAGGTGCTGGCGCGGCTCGACGACACAAACGTCAAAGCCAGCCTGCGACTGGCCGAGGCCGAAGTCGCGGCCACGAAGGGTGCGCTGGAAGAAACGAGTGCCCGGCTGCATCAGGCGGAACTGGAGTTGAAGCGGTTGAGCGAACTGGTGAAGAGCAACATTGCCTCCCAGTCGGACCTCGACCAGGCGGAAGCGGAAGCCAAGGCATTGCAAGCGCGCTTGGCAAAGCAGAGGCAGGATGTAACGGTCACCGAACAGCAGGCGGCGGTGTGGCAACAGCAGTTGGAGGATACGATCATCCGCGCGCCGTTCGCCGGCGTCGTGACCTCCAAAAACGCGCAACCTGGCGAGATGATTTCGCCCGTGTCCGCCGGCGGCGGCTTCACCCGCACGGGCATTTGCACGATCGTGGACATGGCCTCGCTGGAAATCGAGATTGACGTCAACGAGAGCTACATCAATCGCGTCGAAGCCGGGCAGCCCGTTCTGGCGACGCTGGACGCGTATCCCGAATGGAAGATTCCCTGCACAGTGATCGCGACGATTCCCACGGCGGACCGGCAGAAGTCCACCGTGCGCGTGCGCGTTGGCTTCGACAAGCTGGACGCGCGGATTCTGCCGGAGATGAGCGTGAAGGTGGCGTTTCGCGAGACGGGCGTCGCCACGGTCAGCGCTGCCCGAAACGTCGCGGTGCCAAAGGCCGCGTTGCAGGAGCAGAACGGACGCGACGTGGTGTGGGTGGCGCAAAACGGGCGGGTCGAACGCCGTGCAGTGACGGTCAGCCAGGTGATTGGCGAAGAAGCGGAACTCAGCGCCGGATTGTCCGGCGGCGAACGCGTCGTGGTGAACAGCCCGGTTGGATTGGCAGACGGATCGCCCGTGAAGGAGTTGAAACCATGAATGAACGAACCCAGAGCAACGGCCCGTTGGTGGACTTGGATGGCATCGAGAAGGTGTTCCATCGCGGGTCGGAGGACATTCGCGTCTTGGCAGACTTGCATCTGAAGGTGATGCAAGGGGAGTTTCTGGCATTGATGGGGCCGTCCGGATCCGGCAAGAGCACGCTGTTGAACCTGATCGGCGGGCTGGATCGTCCCACCAAAGGCTCGGTGAGCATCGGGGGTGACCGCGTCAATGAACTCTCCGATCGCAAGCTGGCGGCCTGGCGCGCACGCCACATCGGCTTCGTCTTTCAGCTCTATAACCTGCTGCCGGTGCTGACGGCAGAACGCAACGTCGAGTTGCCGTTGTTGCTGACCCATCTCTCCAAGGCCGAGCGGAAGCAGCACGTGGCCACGGCGCTGGCGGTCGTGGGACTTGCGCACCGGACGCGGCACTATCCGCGGCAGCTCTCCGGCGGCGAACAGCAGCGCGTCGGCATCGCCCGCGCCATCGTCACCGACCCGACCTTGCTGCTGTGCGACGAGCCGACGGGCGACCTGGACCGCAAGTCTGGCGACGAGATTCTCGATCTCTTGCAAGCGTTGAACCGCAAGCACGGCAAGACGATCATCATGGTGACGCACGATCCGCACGCCTCGGCCCGCGCATCGCGAACAGTGCATCTCGACAAAGGCCAGCTCAGCAACGAACCGGTGAAATGAAATTCCTCCACCTCATTTGGAGCAATCTCAAACGCCGTAAGCTGCGCACGCTGCTGACGCTGCTCTCGATCTTCGTGGCGTTCGTGCTCTTCGGATTGCTCTGCACCATCAAAGAGGCGTTCACCGGCGGCGTCACCATGGCGGGCGCGGACCGGCTGATCGTCCGCCACAAGGTGTCGCTCATCATGACGCTGCCCGTGTCGCACCAAACCCGCATGGAACAGATTTCTGGGGTCGCGGCCGCAACGCACTTCACTTGGTTTGGCGGCATCTACAAGAACGAGCCCAAGAACTTCTTCGGCAACTTCCCCGTGAACCCCGAACCCTTCCTGGCAATGTTCCCGGAGTTCCGGCTGGCGGACGACCAGAAGGCCACGTGGTTGAAGACACGCATGGGCGCGGTGGCCGGCCGGACGCTGGCCGACCGGTTTCAGTGGAAGATTGGCGATCGCATCGCGCTGACTTCGCCCATCTGGCCACGGAAAGGCGACCAGCCGTGGGAGTTCGAGATCGTCGGTGTCCTCGAGCCGACAAAGAAGGGTGTGGACACCTCCGGCTTCTACTTCCGCTACGATTACTTCGACGAAGGCCGCGTGTACGGCGAAGGGTTGGTGGGCTGGTATTCGGTCCGCGTCCGCGATTCCCAGCGCGCCGCAGAAGTGGCCAAGGCGATTGACGACGAGTTCGCCAATTCTGCCTACGAAACCAAAGCCGAACCGGAAGGCGCGTTCGCGCAAGGCTTCGTGCAACAGATCGGCGACATCGGCACGATCCTGGTGGGCATCCTGAGCGCCGTGTTTTTCACGATCCTGCTCGTCGCCGGTAACACGATGGCGCAATCGGTGCGAGAGCGGACAGAAGAATTGGGCGTGCTCAAGGCGATGGGTTTCACGAACGAACTGGCCCTCGCGCTGGTGCTGGCGGAGTCTTGCTTGATTGCAGGGTTGGGCGGTCTGGCGGGCTTGGGCTCGGCGTGGGCGATCACACTGGGAGGCAGCCCGGTGCCATCCATGCTTCCCGTGTTCTACCTGCCACCGAAATATCTGATCGCCGGCGGCGGACTCATCGTTGCCTTGGGATTGGTCACCGGCATTCTACCGGCGTTGCAGGCCATGAGGCTGCGCATCGCTGACGCACTGAGGAGGCAGGCGTAACCATGTTCAACTGGCTCTCACAAGTTGTTTCCGTCAGCGTGTTCAACCTGCGCACGATTCCCGAACGAAAGGGTGCGGCGATCGCGGCAGCGGTCGGCATCGCCGGGGTGGTGGCGGTCTTGGTGGGTGTGCTTTCCATCGCAGCGGGCTTTCGCGCGGCCATGCGCGGGTCGGGCGCAAACGACATCGCCATCGTCTTGCGCAGCGGTGCGGACTCCGAAATGACCAGCGGACTTTCCCGCGAGGAAACGCGGCTGATCGCCGATGCACCCGGGTTGGGGCGCACCGCCGAAGGCCCGCTCACGTCGGCTGAACTGTTCGTCATCGTGAATTTGCCCAAGCGATCCACCGACACGGACGCCAATGTGCCCTTCCGCGGCGTGGGGTCGGCGGCCTTCCCGGTGCGCGGCGACGTTCGGATCATCCAGGGCCGGCGATTCGAGCCAGGCCGAAATGAAGTCATCGTCGGCGCCGGCGCGGCGCGCGCGTTCGCCGGACTGGACGTGGGCAGCAAGATCAAGCTGGGCCGAGCCGAATGGGATGTGGTAGGCGTGTTCGCTGGCGGCGGTGGCGCGGCGGAATCGGAAATGTGGACGGATGCAGCGGTGCTCCAGCCTGCCTATCATCGCGAGGATTCCTACCAGTCGGTTTACGCGAAGCTCACCTCCGCCGGGGCGTTCGACCAATTCAAAGACGCGCTGACGACCAACCCGCAACTCAAAGTGAAAGTCGTGCGCCAGTCCGAGTTCCTGGCGGAACAATCCACGATGTTGACGACCTTCATCCAAGGCTTGGGAGTATTCATCGCAGGGATGATGGCGCTCGGCGCCTTGTTTGGCGCGCTGAACACGATGTACAGCGCGGTGGCGGCGCGCACGCGTGAGATTGCCACCTTGCGGGCCCTGGGTTTCGGCGCCAGCCCGGTGATCCTCTCGGTGATGTTCGAGTCGCTGGCCCTGGCCCTAATCGGTGGCGTGGTGGGGGCCGCGGCGCCCTACTTCGCGTTCGACGGATTTCAGGCAGCGACCATCAACTGGCAGAGCTTCAGTCAGGTCGCCTTCGCATTTACGGTGACACCCGAACTGCTGGTCTCAGCCATCGTCTGGGCCGCCATCATCGGCTTGGTCGGCGGCCTCTTCCCGGCGATACGCGCCGTGCGCCTGCCCATCGCCGCGGCACTGCGAGAACTGTAACGCACGCTGGTCGGCGTTCAGCCGTTGGCTTGGCAGGCTTCGAGTCGCTTCGACAGAAACACGCGCTCGGACTCGATCCCCGCCAAGCGCAGCGATTCTCGAAAATGAGTGGCAGCAGCGTGAGGGTGCTCCAGTCGCTCCTCGAAGTCGCCAAGTGCGGCGTGAAGCAGGTAGTAGTCGTCCAGTTTTTCCCGATCGCGAATGGCTGCCAGGGTCTCCAGGCCCGCCTGCGGTCCATGCAGGTTGGCCACGGCGATTGCGCGGTTCAGGGCCACAACCGGCGACGGATCGAACTTCAGCAGGCGATCATAGAGCGACAGAATCCGCCGCCAGTCCGTGGACGCGGAATCCTTCGCGGTGCAATGGCAGGCGGCTATGCCGGCCTGGAGATGATACGCGCTGACTTCTTCGCCGGATGCCGATTGCGCCAGGTGAAACATGCCGCGGGCGATCAGCGGTTGATCCCACCGCGTCCGGTCCTGTTCGTGCAGGCGAAGCAAGTTGCCATTTCCATCCACGCGCGTTGGGAGCCGGGCGGCATTCAGCAGCGTCAGCGCGAGCAGGGCATGCGTCTTGGGCTGGTGGCCCGCGGGATGTGCCGCTAACAAGCTGGCCAGTCGGATGGCCTCTTGGCAAACATCGGCGCGCACGAGATTGTCGCCACTCGACGCCTTGTAGCCTTCGTTGAACAGGAGGTAGAGCGATTGCAGAACACCGTCCAACCGCTGCGCCAACTCCTCCCCGGCAGGAATCTCGAACGGAATTCGCGCTTCGTGGATTCGCTGCTTGGCACGAGTCAATCGCTTGGCAATCGCGGCCTCAGTCGTGAGGAACGCGTTCGCGATCTCGGCTGGGCTGAAGCCGCACAGCGTTTTCAGGGCGAGCGCGACCTGCGCCTCCGCCGGGATCAGTGGATGGCAGCAGACGAACATCAGCCGCAGGCGGTCGTCGGCGATCTCCTGGTCGGCAACCTGTGCCGCGTCCGGCACATCACTTGGCCGGTCCAGCAAACGAGTGAGCTCGGCTTCCTTCTCGCGAAAGACCTTCTCGCGCCGGACCACGTCCAGCGCGAGGTTGCGCGCCGCCCGCATGATCCACGCGGCTGGATTGTCCGGGACACCGTGAAACGGCCAGGTCTGCAACGCCCGCGCCAACGCCTCCTGCACGACGTCCTCGGCGAGCGTGAGGTGTTCGATGCCGAATATCCTCGTCAGCGTGGCCACCATCTTCCCCGCCTCATGACGGAACAGATGCTCGACCACTTCGGGGACTTCACGAGGCGCGCGATTGTTGATCTCGGGCAGACTCACTTCACCAGATGCTGCAAACCAGCCTTGGCGATCCGGCCCTTCAGACGCCGCGCCTTCCAGTGGAGCGCAACAACCGGGCCCGCCACAACCCACTTGGTTAGGCGGCTTCGCCATTTCTCTCCCATCTCCACACCAAGCTGTCGTCAGGGTCAACGATCTCTCCGACTCGCCGGAAACCGCAGTTGGTCAATACCCGCGTCGAGGCGTTTAGTTCCGGGAGCGTGTGGGCTCGGACCACGCGAACATTGCCGTGGCTAAAGGCGTAGCTCACCAGCGCTGCGGCGGCCTCGGTCGCGTAACCCTTGCCCTGATGCTCGGGCGACACCTCGTAAGCGATCTCCACATCTCCGTTGGCTCCGGGAGGCCCTTTGAAGCCGCACCTGCCGATGACGGCATTGCTGTCTCGGTGCATGAGCACGAAGCCATGAATCCAAGGATCCATCGGACTCGAACGGTCCAGCAGCGCGAGCCAAGCAGGTGAAACCTCGGCCTTTTCGTGTGGGGGCATCTGCTCAATATGCGCGAGAGCGTCCTCGCGTGACTGAGGAACCAGCTTCAGGCTCTTCGTCTGAACATGCTGCATCCTCAATGTGCGTGGATCGAGTGGCTCACGATCGAGCTTGGCTGCTTCGTCGCGTCCTCCGCGATGGTTTTCAGACTCGCCAAACCCTGTTCAAACTGGCCGCCCACCATCTGGTCACAGTTCATGAAGAGCCCCATGGCCTTGGCGACGAAGTTGTTTTTGCCGCTCATGGTCCACGTCACTTCGGTCCGGTCGCCCGCGGGCTTGAAGCGGAATTCGGCGGTGCAGACGCCCGCCATCGGTTTGTAGAACTCCAGGTGGAACTGGACCAACTCATTCGGGCGGCTGTCGGTGATGGTCATGCGGCCTTCGCCGACATTCTTGTTACCGGCCCAACTCATGGCCGCGCCCGTTCCCGCCGGCGGGCCTTCGAAGGAGTTCTTCGCGTTGGGATCGAGCTTCGCCCAAGGCGACCAGGCGTCCCATTTCTTGAGTTCGTTCACGTGCGTGAACACGGCTTCTGTCGGTGCTGCGATGGTGGCCGATCGCGTCACGAGAAACTCGGACGGCTGCAACGCGACAACGACGGCGAACGCAACGGCGGCGACGACAAGCACGGTGAGAATGATCATAAACGTCTTCATAGTGCGATGGGTTCCAATCGGTTTCAGGTTTGCGAGAGATGCTGGGCAAGTTGTTCAAACGTGCCACCCCAACCCTGCTTCATCGAGTCGTGCGAGGAGTCGAAAGTCCTCCGCTCCTCGTCCGTCGGATTCAGGGGTGACCACTTGATGGTGATCTGGGTCTTGCCATCTTCCCCGGCAAAGGTGGCCGTGGACAACAACTCCAGCGGCCATGCCGCGCTGCTGAAGGGATGCCGGGTGATGCCGCCATTCGCATCCGAGAAGGAATTGACCCAGACGATCCGTTCGGACGCGACCGTCTCGCGATAGACGAATCGGCCCCACAGCTCTTTGCCGTCCGGCGAGCGCAGGCAATAGTGGAACATCCCGCCTGGACGCAGATCGAGCTTTGCCGTAGTCATCTTGAACCCCTTCGGGCCGAACCACTGCCTGAGTTGCTCGCGCTCGGTCCACGCTTTCCACACCTTGTCGCGCGGCGCATCGAAGGTCCGCGTGATGACGAAGGGCTGGATGGGTGGCACCACGCAGACCATCCACCCCATGCCGAACCGGTCCTGGACCATGCCGAAGCGTGGCGACCAGAATGTCTTCGCCAAAGGCATCCGCACCTGCCCCCCCTCCGCCAGCGCGGCGAAGGCACGGTCTGCCTCTGCTTCGGTCGCCAACGAGAGCGAAAGCGAGAAGCCCTGGAAGCTTGTCTTCTCGGTCGAGCAACCATCGGACGCCATCAGCGTGGTCGCGCCTATGCGGAAGCTGGTGTGCATAATCCTGCTCTCGAACCCGGGCGGGATCATGCCCGGCTTGAGGGGTTCAGGACTGTCCTTGTATCGCATCATCAACTCCACTTCGGCGCCCAGGGCCGTGCGATAGAACTCGACGGCCTGTTCACAATTGCCGTTGAAGAACAAATAGGGCTGGACGAAGCGGTGGGGGTCGTTCTTGCTCATACTCTCTTGCGCGAATTCCTCGGGCGATTACGACTTCACGCGCTTGAGGGTCGTGGGCTTTTCTGGACATTCCTTGCCGTCCATGATGGCCTTGCAGCTCGCGGTGATCGTGTCCGCGTCGTCGAAGGTGAGTTTCAAGGCGTGCATGTGCGACTCCTTCTGCGGATTGATGCCGCAGGTTTCGTCGAAGTCGAACTCGATCGTCTTGGCATCCGACGACTTGAGGAACATGCTCGGCCGATTGCCCAGCACGCAGTAATGCGTCAGGGCCAGCTTGCCGTTCTTGTCGTAGTACATCGTGACCATCTCGTGCGGCGTGCCGGCAAACACTCTTTCCTCCAAGACGCTGCCGCCCGCCAGCAGGCGATACTGCATCGTCATGTCCACCAGCCCCTGGCCCATGTCACACTTGCCTGTCCACGAGCCGACCAGTGTTTTCATGCGCTCGAATTCGGGCGAACCGGGTTTCGGCTTCTCGGGATCGGCTGCGTTGAGCCACAAAGCGGTGGTCATCAGGGCGGTCGTGCAGATGGAGGCGAACTTCGTATTCATGTTGTTCCTTTGTGTTTCTTTGGTTGTTGGTTTCGTGTTTCAGTCACCCTTCCCTCACGTCCTGACGGGGACGTTCAGGCTTCCACAATCGTCTCGAACCCGCCGTAGAGCATGCGGTTGCAGTCGAACGGCATCTTCTTCGGATCGCACTGCTCCTTGAGCCGCGGGTCGGCCATGACTTTGACGTTCACCCGGTCCCGGTCTTTGCGCGATTTGTAAGCGATGTAGGCGAACACCACCGTCTCGCCCGGCTTGGTCTTGATCCCGCGCGGGAATGGCAGTCCGAATTTCACGTCCAGGTCATCGCCGACACACTCGCGATATTCCAGCGCGCCGTGTTCGATCCAAATCTTGCTCGCCTTCTGTGCCATGCGGCGGTAGGCGGCGAAGTTCTTCTTCGGGACGGGCAGAACGAATCCATCAATGTACTTAGGCATAAACGTTGGTTTGGTTTGGTTATGGTGAAGTGGACTCCGGTCGTTGTTCGCGGGCTTCCTTGAGGGCGTTGATGTCAAGCTTGCCCATTTGAAGCAACGCCTGCATGACGCGCTCCGATCTTGCAGCTTCGGTGTCGCTCAACAGTTCGCCCAAGATGGTGGGCACGATCTGCCAGGACAGGCCGAATCTGTCTTTCAGCCAGCCGCATTGGCTCGGTTGCCCGCCGGCGGAGAGCTTCCCCCAAAACTCATCCACCTCGGCCTGCGTCTCGCAGTTGACGACGAACGACAGGGCTTCGGTGAATTTGAGGTGCGGACCGCCGTTCAGCGCGACGAAATCCTGGCCCGCGAGCTGAAACGCGACGGTCATTACGCTTCCCTTCGGTCTGCCGGAAACCGCTGCGCCTTCGTCTCCATAGCGGGTGATCTTTCCGATCTTCGAGTCCTTGAACACCCCGACATAGAACCGCGCCGCTTCTTCAGCCTTGTCGTCGAACCACAGGAATGGGGTGATCTTTTGCATGGCGTGAATATCAGCTATCGGGGAAGAACGGTTTCGCTCGTTGGGGTCTTGCCGATGGTGTAACGGCAGAGCCCCTTTGACCTTGGCGAGTGGGTGTCATGGGATTCTGTGCTTCAACCGGCATTCTCTACGATGCGAGCCTTGACCAACTTCCGTACGAGGGCGGCGGGCAATGGGGCGCCGGCCTGAAAGCGAATCGTTCCCTTGCTAGTGTCGTAGTCCTGCAGCTCCGCCTTGTGGGCCTCCACGGTCGAGGAACTCATCAGATAGAACGCGCAGTGGTTCGCAGTCGCGCCGAAACCTACGAGCAGCTTCCCGTCGAGACGGAATACGGGGAGCTGGTAGCTGATGCACTCTTCCGCCTTGGGCGCCGCGGCTCCGATGGTCGTTCGAAGGCTCTCCAGAGCAGCGCGCTGGTCCGCGCTCACGTCAGCGAGGTAGGCGTCAATCCTGTCGGCTTTGGCTGGCATGACGGTCCTCACGCATGTGCAAGTTGCGCTTCCGCCCGAGCCTCCGCTGCGACCGGGCATTCGCCAGCCACGGCCCGCACCTCGACGCGGATGCCGTACGGCAACCCTGGGCACTCCTGGGCGATCGCCACGGCCTCGTCCAGGTTGTCCACGTCGAGGAGAAAGTAGCCGCCAATCGTCTCCTTGGATTCCGCAAACGGCCCATCGGATATCACGCGCCCATTTGTTCCGGAGACAATCCTGCCTTTCGGTTCGAGCGGGCTTCCGGCCACCGCCGTGCCTTCGTCTTTTAACCGGTTGAACCACGCCATCCAATGGTCGGCAACCTGTTGCATCTGCTCCGGCGAAAGCCGCCGGTACCAGTCCGTGCCGCGAAAGATCAGCATGAACCCGTTTCGCGATTGTGTGCTCATAGTGTGTTCGTTTGCTTGTTCTGGTTTCGTTCGTTCAATGATATGACGAACGAATGGGCAGCGTTAGGACAACTATGGCGCATTTTTTTGCGCCTGCAAATTTCCCCCTCCACCCATCCGGGTCAGCGTGGGCGGGATGAGGAATCGTGCCAGCCTGGAGCGCGTCAAGCAGTGCCCGTGGTCAACCCAATCCGGCCCGTTCCGAAATCCCGCCTTGGTGAAGCGTCCGGGCGGCCTTGCGCAGATATGGGCATCCTCACCGCCCGCCAATAACACGCTTTCTGTGCCGCGCGGTTTCGGCTACAACCTGCGCCCGGTCATGAACGATCCACGGGTCATCGAACTGCGCCGACTGCTCCCGCAGGCCATGCTGCCTGACTGGGTGCGGCTCGGCTCGCGCGTGGCCCGCCTCTTCCGCGACCGCCTGCATCCCGACAAGCGCGGCGCCATCCTAAACCGCCTCCTCGAACAAGCGCGGGCGTCGGTCGCAACTCGGGAGCAACGCCGGCTGAACGTGCCCGCGGGCTCCTACCCACGCGAACTCCCGATCACGGCGCGCAAAGACGAGATCATGGCTGCGATTCGCGCCAACCAGGTCGTGGTCGTCGCCGGCGAAACCGGTTCGGGGAAGACGACGCAGCTTCCCAAGATGTGCCTGGAGGCCGGCTTGGGCATCGCAGCGAAGATCGGTTGCACCCAACCGCGACGGGTGGCGGCGTTGTCCATCTCGCAGCGCATCGCGGAGGAATTGAACGTCACCTGGGGGCGCGAAGTCGGCTGCAAGATTCGGTTCGATGACCGCTCCAGCCCGGCGACCTACATCAAGCTGATGACCGACGGCATCCTGCTCGCCGAGGCGCAGGGCGATCCGCAATTGTGCGACTACGACGCGATCATCCTGGATGAAGCCCACGAGCGCAGCCTGAACATTGATTTTCTGATCGGCCATCTCAAGGGCCTGCTCACCCGCCGCACGGACCTCAAACTCATTGTCACCTCCGCCACGATTGATACGCAGGCGTTCTCACGGCATTTCAACGATGCCCCGATCATCGAAGTGTCCGGGCGGGTCTATCCTGTCGAGGTCGTCTATCAACCGCCGCAGTCCGAGTCGGAGGAACAGGGCGACGTCAGCTACGTAGATGCCGCGGTGTCGGCGACGGAGCGCGTACTCTACGAAAGCAGCTTTGGCGACGTGCTGATCTTCATGCCGGGCGAGCGCGACATCCGGGAGACGCGCGACCAACTCGAAGGCCGCTTCGCGAACGACGCCGAGATCATTCCGCTGTTTGGGCGATTGACCGCGGGCGAGCAACAGCGCGTCTTCGCCCCCAGCGCCCGCCGGAAGATCGTCATTGCTACGAACATCGCCGAGACCTCGCTCACCATCCCGGGCATCCGCTACGTGATTGACGCCGGTTTGGCGCGCATCAGCCGCTACAACCCGCGCACGCGCACGCGGCGGTTGCCCATTGAACCCGTCTCGCAAAGCAGCGCCAACCAGCGCAAAGGTCGCGCCGGCCGCGTGCAGGATGGCGTCTGCCTCCGGCTGTTCTCCGAGGATGATTTCAGCGCCCGCCCCGCCTTCACGCAACCCGAAATTCAGCGCTCGAACCTGGCCGAAGTCATCTTGCGCATGAGGGCGTTCGGCTTGGGGGACATTGAGACCTTTCGCTTTCTCCAGCCGCCTACTGCCGCCGCAATTGCCAACGGCTATATGCTGCTGCAGGAACTCGGAGCGCTTGACGACCAGCGCGCACTGACCCCGCTGGGGCGCGATCTGGCGCGCCTCCCGATTGACCCGACGCTGGGCCGCATGTTGCTCCAATCGCAGCACGAGCATGCCACGCGAGAATTGCTCATCATCGCCGCCGGCCTCAGCATCCAGGATCCGCGCGAGCGTCCGCTGGACCAGAAGGAGGCTGCCAACGCCGCGCACAAACGGTTTGCCGACCCGCAATCGGACTTCCTCACGCTGCTGAACATCTGGAACGCCGTGCATGACGAGTGGGAAAGCCTCCGCACGCAAAACCAGCGCCGCAAGTTTTGCCGGCAGCATTTCCTCTCGTATCTGCGCATGCGCGAATGGCAGGACCTTTACGCGCAGTTGCACGACGCACTCGACGACCTCCGCGCGTTGAAGCTGAATGAAAGCAACGCCGCCTACGAAGCGATTCATCGCTCGATCCTGGCCGGCTTGATTGGCCACGTCGCCCAGCGCGAGGAGCGCAACACGTTCAAGGCTGCGGGCAATCGGCTCGTCACGGTGTTTCCGGGTTCGGCATTGTATGAGCGCGGGGAGAAGCCGGCGAAAGGTCGCGAGGCGAAGTCAGGGAAACACGCGCCCCCCAAGCCCAGGTCGAACCAGCCGCCGTGGATTGTCGCGGGCGAAATCGTCGAGACGTCGCAGTTGTTCGCGCGAACGGTGGCGGGCATTGATCCGCAATGGATTTACGCGCTGGCGCCGCATTGCTGCAAGGTGACGCATCTGAATCCGCGTTGGAGCGCAACTGCCGGGCGCGTGCT
>CAYJNU010000069.1:0-24427 GCA_964371005.1 uncultured Verrucomicrobiota bacterium
GTGTGAATGTCCAACCGCGCAAGCTGGGCGGCGCGTTCTGAGCCGACGCCCCAAAGCGTGGTCACCGGCCGGGTGAGCGGCGATTGCGTGGGCTGGGGCTGAGGCGCGGCCATCGCTGCGACGATACAAGCCACCGCTCAGATTTCAATCACTGTGATTTCCGGTCGGCAACAGAAGCGGGCCGGCGTCACGAACCAGCCGATGCCCGGGTTGACGTAGAGCGGGCCGTTCGGTGTCTGGAACAAGCCCAGGTCGTATTCGTCAACCCCATACCCGACCACCGGGGCGCCGAAGAACGGCAGACGCACCTGACCACCATGTGAATGCCCCGCCAGCATAAGATCGAAGCGCCGGTTTCCGAGCTTCTTCACCCAGGCGGGATAATGGAGGAGGAGAACATTCTTGGTCGTACCATCCGGCCCCAGTTCATTGCGCCAGGGATGTTCGCACGTTAATCCGGTAAGCGTCACCTGCCCGTCGCGCGTGCGGCGTTGCTCATCCAGCAACCACGCCCCGCCGGTGGACTCGAACGTCTTGCGGATTGGCTCAAACGACACCTTGCTCCAATAATCGTGATTGCCCGGCACGCCGTAGAGCGGCGACTTGATCCCGGCCAGGATCGGTAACGCGTCGTCCAGGTAGGCCGGCTTCTCCACCGGATCGCCGATCAGGTCGCCGGTGAAGCACACGAAGTCCGGTGACTGGGCGTTGATCTTGCGCACGACCGATTCCAGAAAAGGGCGGTCTCCCTTGTGGTGCAGATCGGTGAAGTGGACGAGGCGATGGGTCGGCTTGGCTTTGCTGAGGCGGAGACGGCGCACTTTCAGCCAGCGTGGCTCGATCCAAAACGCGTCAGCCACCGCGAGGAGCGGTAACGCGCCCAGAAGGCCCAACACGAAACGGCGGCGATTGATCGAAATCCAGGACATGCCTCTTCGGTAAATCCGCGCCCCGACGCTAAACGCCCGTCGCCGTAAACACAAGCACCCGCCAACATTGCGGACCAACCACTGCCAAAACTCGCGCTTGCCCCCCGACCCGGCTTGCGGTGAAATGCCGGCATGAGCATCACGCGCCGGAATTTTCTGACTGCCGCCACCCTCGCGGCGGCAGTGCCCACCCTCGCGGTCAACCCGGCCTCGGCCGCGACCAGGGCTTCCGCCAAGCCGCGCCTCAAGCTCGGTATCTCCTCGTATTCCTATTGGCATTTCAGGACCGAGCGGGTGCCTATCGAAACCGTAATCGAAAAATCGGCCGACCTTGGCGTGGCCGGCGTGGACATCCTGCACCGACAGATGGACCTGCCGGAAAAGGAACCTCTGGACGCTGCTGGGCGGGCTCATCTGCACAAGCTCAAACGCCATGCCTTCCGAAACGGCATTGATCTCATCTGCCTCTCGACGCATCAGAGCTTCGTCAGCCCGAAGCCCGAGGTGATTGACCAGAACGTGGAGCACACGAAGAAGTGCATCGAGATCGCCTACGAGTTGGGCGCGCCCTGCATCCGCATCAACACCGGACGCTGGGGGACGGCGAAGGATTTCGACGCGCTGATGGCGGCCCGCGGCATCGAGCCAGTGTTACCGGGTTACACGGAAGACGAGGGATTCAAATGGTGCATTGACGGCATCCAACGCTGCCTGGCCAAGGCGGAGGCATGTGGGGTGATCCTGGGCCTGGAGAACCATTGGGGTCTGGCGCGTACGCCGGAAGGGCTGATGCGCATCGTCAACGCCCTCCCGTCGCCGTGGTTGGGCGTGTTGATGGATACCGGCAATTTCCTCGAAGACCCCTACGAGAAGCTCCGGCAGATTGCGAAGCCCACCGTCTTCGTGCAGGCCAAGACCTACCCCGGCGGCGGCGAATGGTACACGTTGGACCTGGACTATCGGCGGATCGCCAAGATTCTCGAGGGAGTCAACTACACCGGCTACATCTCGCTGGAAATGGAAGGGAAGCAAGACCCGGACATCGCCGTGCCCAAGAGCATTGCCATGCTGCGAAAGGCGTTTCGGATCTGAGAGGAGAAGGTAACGGCCCGAGCCTCCGGCGGGTGAAGTTTTTGCGGGGGCCGGGCGCATCCAAGCCCACGACGCCATCAACCCGCCGCCACAACTCCGCGCGTGGGTTGGGGACGGGCACGGTTGGCTGGCGGATACGCCAAGGCCGCGGCGCTATTTCACTTCCAGATCAATGCGGTTGCGTTCGAGGATGCTGCCTTCCGCACTGGCCAGGCTGGCCAGAGCGATGTTATACGTCGTCAACGCCCCGATTTCCGAGGAACGGGCGTCGGTCAGGTCGCGCTGCAGTTGGAGAACGATGAAGCTGGTGCTCTTGCCGCTTTCGAGCTTCTTCTGCTCGGCCGCGAGGGCGGCCTCGGCGTATTCGCGGGCCTTGCGGGTGGCATCCACGCGCTCGTAGCTGGCCTGGGCATTCTTGATGGCGTTGTCCACGTTGATCATGATGTCCTGCTCCATCTGCTTCAGGCGCAGGCTGACCGTTTCGTAATTGGCCTTGCTGGTCCGGTAAGCGTAACGCCCTGCACGGTTTCCCAAGGCGTATCTGAATTCCCCCCCGAGGTACCAATAGGGCTCGTCTCGTTGCTCGATGTCTCCCAGCACGCCGCTGAACTCGTTCCGCGACCCAGAGTAGCTGCCGCCAGCTTTGAGGTTCACCTGGGGGTAGAGGCCGTTCCGGTCAATCTTGACCTGGATGCCCTGGCTTTCGAGGCCGATCTGGGCCGCGAGGTAAGTCGGGCTCTGCGTCAACGCCTTGCTCCAACTGTCCTGGAGATTGAACAACTGCCGCTCCGCCTTCAAGGTTTCGGACGGCTCAAGCTTTACCTGGGTCCAACTGGCAAAGTCGTCCGTCAACAGCCCAATCAGCGTGTTCTCCAGTTTTGCCAAGTCGCGCTGGGCGGAAAGCAGGTCCGATTGGCGGGCGGCAACCTGTGCCTCGGATTGTTTCTCATCCAGCGGGGCGAGCGCGCCCACTTCGACGCGCTTCTTGTTTTCGGCGAGGAGTCGTTGCGCCAATTCCAGAGCGCTCTCCTGCACTTTGACGTTTTCATAGCCGGCCTGGAGGGCGTAGTAGGCCTGTTCCACCTGCAGCACCAGGCCCATGATGGTGCTGCGCAAGCCGAGTTCGGACTGCTTCAGGGTGTTCTTCAAGATGCGGATGCCGAGCCGGGTTCGATTGTACCAGAAGTTCTGCCAAAGCGGTTGCGTCACGTCGAGCGACACCGAGCCGCTGCTCGAATCGAAGGGTGTGGTGAGAAGGTTCAGGTTCGTGTCAACGCCGAAGCTCCGCCCCTCTGTATCCGAGGCGTTGAATCCCAGGTCGTAGCGCGTGCCCCAAGGCAGATCGCCTCCGAGCGTACTGCGTAAGGTATCCGTACGTCTCTCTTGGCCGGGCAATGTGATGCCAAAATCTGGATTGTACCGGCTCCCAGCCTTGTCGTCACTGTGTTGGCCGGAGGAATAAAACTCGGGATCGTAGGCGCCGTACGCGCCTTTCACGTCGTACAGCTTCACCTGTGGATCATAGCGGGCGATGCGCAGATTGAGGTTGTGTTCGAGCGCCTGTTGGATGCAATCCTGCAAAGACCAACGGCGGGTCTCCGGCGATTCCGCGCGGAGGGACACCGTCAACGCGAGGGTGACGGCGGCAAAAGCGAAACGAATTATTCTCATCGGGTGCGCAGCTTGCGACATTTGCGGCCCATCGTCAAATAAACGTCGTCAGGCCGACGCTCTCTTCAGACGGTCGGCAATCCCGTCCCATTCAGCAGAATCCGGCGGAGCTTCCATCACAATGACCTGCGCCCCCGCCTCGTCGCAGCGATGCCACTCCGCGTACAACGCTCGAGCGAACGCCCCGGCGTCGTGCGGTATCACGCTCACCCCGGCGAATCCTTCATCCTTGGGAATCCGGCTGTGAGCCACGATCCAAGCCGTGCCTGGTTTTAAATGGAGATCGGCAATCTGAGAATTGAGATCCGCGGAGTCACGCCAACTCAGAACGACAAGCGTTGCCCGGGGGGCGTAATGCTTGAGCAACTGGCCGGGGCTGCGTAGCGGTTCGCGGTCGCCTCGCACTTCGGACTGCGCGCGTTGCACCCGACCGATGACCGCCACCAGCGATTCCTCGTGGATCATGCCCGGCCTCAGAATGCGAGGCGCGCCACTTGTCAGGTCCAGCACCGTGGACTCAATGCCGACCTGCGATTGCCCACCGTCCACAATGAGCCGGAGTCTGCCACCAAGCTGTCGCCACACGTGCTCGGAGTTTGTGGGGGAGACCTGGTTCGACAAATTGGCACTTGGTGCGGCGAGGGGAAACTCGCACGCCTGGATCACCGCTTGGATGAACGGGTGGCTCGGCCAGCGCACGCCCACCGTCGGTCCGCCCGCCGTGACGATGTCGGGAATGGATTCCGCCTTGGGCAGGACCAGAGTAAGCGGGCCGGGCCAGAAGGCCCTCGCCAGCTTCTCCGCAACGGCTGGCCAAAGCGTAGCGCAGCGTTGGGCCATGGCGATGCTGGCCACGTGGACAATGAGCGGGTTATGTGCGGGGCGGCTTTTGATCGCATAGATGTTGCCTACGGCTTGCGCGTCGAGTGCATTGGCCGCCAGGCCATAGACGGTCTCCGTCGGCAGCGCCACGACCTCGCCCGCGCGCAACGCCTCCGCCACCCGCTGAGCGGCGGCTTGAAACAACGCCGGCGAATGCGTCCGGAGAATCTCGGTTCGGATCGGTCTGCGCATGGCGAAACCCATGGGGGGCAGCGTGAAAGATTTCCGCCGTCGAAGCAACCGCTGACACCGCGACATCACCGAATCCCTTCACGCCGACCCAGTGGCTTCGCTTCGCCTCCGCGCCCGCGCAAAACCTACTCACGGCAGTTATGGGCATGCGCAAGTCTTGCGCAGTGCCCTCCGGATCTCCCCCAAAAGGCCTTCGTTTGGCCATGGCACATGCTTTGCGTCACGTCGTCGGTCGCCGGGTGCAGTCCGCGAACGACGCGGAGTTGCGACGGCGCAAAACGTTAACAACCAAAACAGGTGGAGATGACATGAAAAGACTGAGTCAGTGCTTGGCAGTAACCGGAATCGCGGCCGCGCTTCTTTTGAGCGTCGGCAATACCATGGCGCAGGACAATCCCCCGGGCGGCGGACGCGGCGGACGCGGCGGCCCCGGCGGCGGTTTTGACCCCGCCCAAATGCAACAACGGATGCTGGAGAACATTCGCGAGCAGATGGACGTCAAGGACGACGCCGAGTGGAAGATTATCGCGGACCGCATCACGAAGGTGAACGAGGCCCGTCGTGACATCGGATTTGGTGGTGGTGGCATGCGGCGCATGTTCCGCCCGCCCGGCGGTGGCGACCAAGGCAACCGCCCTCGTTTCGGCCCAGAACCGAGCGCCGAGGAACAGGCGTTGGAAAAGGCCATTGACTCGAAGGCCTCGAAAGAAGAGCTGAAGGCCGCCATGGCCAAGTACCGCTCCGCGCAGACGGCCAAACAGACGAAGCTGGAAGCCGCACAGGAAGAACTCAAGAAAGTCTGCGACACCAAGCAGGAAGCCCTGCTCCTGTCCATGGGCCTGGTGAAGTAACCGCCGCAATTGTCCTCATCCACCAGATCGAACCGCGCGTTGACCATGAATGCCGCTGACCCAAGCGCCTCGCCCCTGAACGAGCTTCTGGACAAGATGGTTGCCGCCCGGCAACTCTCGCCCAGCGACGCCCGTTCACTGGAGCGGCACGCCAAAGGCATCGGCAACGCGCCGGTTCGGTCGGAGGAGGATGTGCTCCGCTGGCTCGCCCAGGAGTACGGCCTCACGTTCACTTCTCTGGAAGATGTCCAGCCGGACAAGGAAGTCCTCTCGCTGTTCCCCGCGCGCATTCTGTTGAAGGATGAGCTGTTGCCGCTCCGCCGCGTGAATGGCACGGTGGAGGTGGCCACCAGCAGGCTCTTTGCGACCCAGGGGCTCGACACGCTCAAGAGTATGACGGGCCTGCGCCTGCGTCCCGTGCTGGCGCCAACGGAGGCGATCCAGCGCGAGATGAAGAAGCGCCTGGGCGTGGGCGCGGACACCATCGGCACGCTCGACGAAGAGAAGCCGTTCGAGGTGGTGGACGAGGATCAACTCGAAGACACCGACCTCGACAGCGCGGCGGAAGATGCCTCGATCATTCGCTTCGTGAATCAGGTTTTGCGGGACGCCATCGAGCTGCGCTCTTCGGACATTCACCTGGAGCCGTTTGAGGACGAGTTTCGCATCCGGTATCGCATTGACGGCGTCTTACAAGAAGTGCCCGTGCCTGCGCAGTTGAAACGCTTTCAGCCGGCCATCGTGTCGCGCGTCAAGATTCTCAGCCATCTCAACATCGCCGAGAAACGCCTGCCGCAGGACGGGCGCATCAAGATTCGCGTGGACGACGCCGAGGTGGACATCCGCGTCTCGGTGATTCCGATGCTGCACGGCGAAGCAGTGGTGATGCGGTTGCTCCGCCAGAATTCTACGTTGCGCGGCATGGGCGAGCTGGGCATGGACACGCGCGAATACCGCTGCTTCAAGCACGTGCTCGAACTGCCGCACGGCATCATTCTCGTCACCGGTCCAACGGGCAGCGGCAAGACGTCCACGCTCTACACCGCGCTGAACGAAATCAACGACGCTGTTCGCAAGATCATCACGATTGAGGACCCGGTCGAGTACCAGCTCAAGGGCGTGAATCAGATTCAAGTTTCCGAGAAGGCCGGCCTCACGTTCGCGCGCGGCTTGCGCTCAATCCTCCGCCACGATCCCGACGTGATTCTCGTCGGCGAAATCCGCGACAAGGAAACGGCCCAGATCGCCGTGCAGTCGTCGCTGACCGGCCATTTGGTTTTTTCCACCCTCCATACGAACGACGCGCCGGGCGCCGTCACGCGGCTCGTGGATATGGGCGTTGAACCGTACCTCGTCGCCTCGTCGCTCGAAGCCGTGCTTGCCCAGCGGCTCGTGCGCGTGCTCTGCAAGACGTGCAAGGTGGTGGACGATTCGCCCACCGCCCAGGCGCTCAAGGTGCAGCTCGGCATTCCGCGCGAGACAACGATTTACAAATCCGTCGGCTGCCGCGAATGCCGCAACACCGGCTTCCACGGCCGCCGCGCGATCTTCGAGTGGATGGATTCCGACAACGAAATCCGCCAACTCGTGTTGCGCAACGCTTCAAGCGACCAGATTCGGGATGCCGCGCGCCGCGCCGGGATGAAGACGCTCGCCGAGGACGGCTGGCGGCTGGTGCGCCTCGGCGTGACGACGGTAGATGAAGTGCTGAGCGTGACCACGGCCAAGGAAGTTTCGCTGACGATGGATCAGGCGGTGGGCGAAACGCCCGAGGCCGCACCGCACAGCATTGCCCTCAAACGGCCATGAAACATTCAACGCTCAACATGCAACTTCCAACACCGGGGGATTCGGAATCCGTTCGATGTTCGGCGTTGAATGTTGAGGGTTGGACGTTTTTCCACTGAGTCCCATGCCCACCTTCCACTACCGAGCGTTGCAGGCGGACGGCAAGATTGCTGAGGGTCAGATCGAGGCCGGCGGCCGGGCGGAGGCCTTCCGGCAGATCGAGAGCCAGAGCCTGCGGCCCATCAGCCTCAAGGAAGGCATCAATGGCAAGGCCAGACCACGAGCCGCTGCACTGCCGTCGGATCAATCTGACCCGTCGGACACATCCGAACGGAAGTTCTCTTTCGGGTCGGGTCGGATTACCGCGCGCGTGTTGGAGAACTTCACCCGCCTGCTTTCCAGCCTGCTGGCAGCGGGCGTGCCGCTGAGCCGCGCACTGGTGATCCTGCAAAAGGAAGCGGCGAATCCCGCGGCGAAAGCCAAGTGGAAGGAAGTTCACGATTCCGTCGTGGACGGCATGTCGCTGGCGGACGCGATGGGCAAATCGCCGGACACGTTCCCCAAAGTGTATGTGGCCATGGTCGAGGCGGGCGAGACGGGCGGCTTCCTCGACGTCGTGCTCGGCCAGATCGCGGACTTCCAGGAGCGCGAAAAGGAAATGCGCGCCAAGGTCATGGCGGCCATGCTTTATCCCATCATTCTCATGGGGCTCGCCCTGTGCGTGCTGGTGGCGATGCTGGTCTTCTTCATTCCCCAGATGCAGAAGATGTTTGTCGGCGTTCACGGAGAACTGCCGCTGTTGACGCGCATTATCATCAGTCTCAGCGAAGCGATCCGCTCGTATGGACTGCTCGTTGCGGTGGTCATCATCATCGCGGTCCTGCTGGCGCGTGCCTGGATCGTTTCGCCCGTGGGCCGGCGAACGTGGGAGGGGCTGATCCTCCGCCTGCCGATCTTGGGAACTCTCGTGGCGCAGTTCGCCATGTCACGGTTTTGCCGAATGCTGGGGACGTTGCTCGGTGCCGGCGTTCCGTTGATTAACAGTCTCAACGTCGCCCGCCGCTCCATCGGGAATCAGATTCTCGTGGACGCCGTGACAAACTCGATTGACCTCGTGAAAGAAGGCAAGGCCCTGGGCGTGAGTCTGGCGGGTTGCCGGACTCTCTTTGCCGGCTCGGTGCTCGAAATGGTTTCCGTTGCGGAAGAGAGCGGCCGGCTGGACCAGGAACTGGTCCGCATTGCTACCGTCACCGAGGGCGACCTTGATCGCCAACTCAAGACGGCTGTCTCGCTGTTCGAACCGCTGCTGCTGTTCTTGATCGCCGCGTTCATCGGCACGCTTTTCATCGGCATGGTGCTGCCGATTTTCACTTTGCAGGACTATATCAAGTAATCAACCTCGCCAACGCGTATGACACTCAAACTCAAGACTCGAAACTCGAAACTCGAAACTCGAAACCGTCGCGCAGCCTTCACGCTCGTCGAGCTGCTGCTGGTGATGGTCATCCTCGGCATCCTCGCGGCCATCGTGTTGCCCAAGTTCGCCGGTCGCGGCGAGCAGGCGCGCCAGACGGCCGCGCGGACGCAAATCTCAAACTTCTCCACTGCGCTGAGCGCGTTCGAGGTGGACAACGGCTATTACCCGCGCGGCAAGGACGGCTTGCAGGCGCTGATCCAGAAGCCGAACGACGCCCAGAACTGGCGCGGACCGTATCTGGAAGAGAAGGGTGGCATCCCCAACGATCCGTGGGGCCGGCCCTACCTCTACGAGTGCCCGGGCAAACACAACGTGAATTCCTACGACATCTCCTCGGCGGGCTTCGATGGCCGCGAAGGCACCGAGGACGACGTCACCAACTGGCAGCTTGGGAAGTAACCGCTGCCTTCTCCAGGAACACCATGTTGACGGGGCATCCAGCACGCAGCGCAGATTCTCAATCTGCTGGATCGCAGAATTCCATTCTGCGGAGCGCCCGCCTGCCTCGAGTGCATGGGAACCTCGGGCTCTTCTCCGATTGCAGATCGGCGATGCGGCAGAGTGCATGGCGCTGCGACGCGGGGCGAAACCGCGCAGGCTTCACGTTGATCGAGTTGATCCTCGTCATGGCGTTGCTGGGCATCGTGCTGGCGGTTTCCGCACCGTCGCTGTCGCGCTTCTTCAAGGGACGCGGACTCGACAACGAGGCGCAGCGGTTCCTGGCGTTGACTCGCGCCGCACAGAGCCGGGCGGTTTCCGAAGGCGTGCCCATGGTGGTTTGGTTCGACATCAAGGAGCGTACTTACGGGTTGAACGCCGACAAATCGTACGTCGAGGACGATCCGAACGCCCTGGAGTTCACGTTGGACACGACGCTGGAAATGGACGCGCGGTTTTCGTCGGAGGCGTCGTTCGCCCACCAGACCACGGAGTTCAAGAATGAGAAGTTGGACACCAGCGGGCTGTACCTGCTGCACTTCAATCCGGACGGCTTCGTCAGCCTGAGCAGCCCGGAAGCCGTGGTCTTTCGTCAGGGCAAGGACGCCGAGTTGTGGGTCGCACAGAGCCGCAACCGTTTGAATTATGAGATTCAAGCCGGCAGGCAAATCGCGCGCCGTTAACCGGGCGCGCGCCGGCTTCACGCTGGCCGAGGTGCTGGCGGCCATGCTGTTCATGGCCATCGTCATCCCGGTGGCCATGCAGGGGCTGCAAATTGCGAGCCGGGCGGGCGTGGTGAGCGAGCGGAAGGCGCTGGCGGCCCGGCTCGCGGAGAACAAGCTGAATGAGCTGATCGTGACGGGTCAGTGGCAGTCCTCGGCGACGAAAGGCACGATTTACGAAGGGCTGCAGAGTTATACCTGGTATCTGGCCTCCGAACCGTGGAGCGAGGATGGCGCGATGCGGCTGGTCACCGTGCATGTGAGCGTGCCGGTGCAGGGACAGAGCTATGACGTGCCGATCAGCACGCTGGTGGATGCGACGCAATAGTGAAAACCGAAATCCGAAGTCCGAGAGCCGAAAGAAATCCGAGGGCCGAACGCCGAATCGGAATCAGCGAGGTTTCATCTTCGCTTTTCGGACTTCGGGCTTCCTTCGGACCTCGGACTTCGGATTTCGGATTTCGCCGGCAGGGCTTCACCCTGCTGGAGTTGTTGCTCGCCGTCCTGGTGTTCTCCATCGTGCTGGCGGCGATCCACACCGTCTTCTTCAGCGCGTTTAAGCTGCGGAAACGGACCATCGACGCCATCGAGCGTTCGCTCCCGCTGCAACAGGCGCTCGGCATCATCAAGCGGGATCTGGCGAACCTGGTGCCGCCGGGCGGGATGTTGACCGGAGCGCTACAAAGCACGCCAACGATCACGACCAATGTCAGCGGCGTCAGCTTCTCGGGCCTGCTGAATCGTCAGAATGGCCCGCTGTTCTATACCACCGTGGGCATCATAGATGACAACGCACCGTGGGGTGAGATCGAGCGCGTCTCCTACCATCTCGCCGCGCCTACGAATAACACGCCGGGCCTGGACCTCTTTCGCTCGACTGCCCGGAATCTGCTCCCGGTGTCGCAGGACCAAACGGACGACCAGTTCCTGATGAGCGGCGTGGAGGCCATCAACTTCCAGTATTACAGCGGGACGGCGTGGCAAGACACGTGGGACTCGACACAGGTGGATTCTGCGACCGGCCTGAGCAACAATCTGCCGACCGCGATCAAGTTCCAGCTCCAGCTCTATCAGGAGAACCGGTCATTAGGCGTCTCCGCGCCCGTGGAACTCGTCGTCCCGATCTGCGTTCTGGCGCGCACCAACGCAGCGGCGGAAATTGCGGCGGCAACCACGGGAGGTGAGCAATGAAGCTCTGGGAAAGGACTTTGCCGCGGCGCGCCCGCGTTTTGGACTGCGGCAGTCCTTTGCCGTTTTGGCTCGCGTGCCCAAGAAGCGGCAAAGGTCTGCCGCAATCCAAAACGCTTCGCGAGACACAAGCTGCGGATGGCAACGCGGGGGCAAGGCAAATGGAGCGTCTCCGCCCCCGTGAGCGTGGCTCGCTGCTCATCATCGTGATGTGGATTGCCTTCGGGCTGGTGGCGCTCACCCTGTATTTCGCTCACTCGATGAGCCTGGAACTGCGCGCCGCGGACAACCGGGTGGCGGCCATGGAGGCGGATCAGGCAATCGATGGAGCGGCGCGTTACCTCAGCAACATCCTGACGACCGTGGTCTACCCGGGGATCGCCCCCAGCCCGGCGGACTATTGGTGCGAGGCCGTTCCCGTGGGCGACGCCACTTTCTGGTTGATCGGCCGCGACACGAACGATTGGGAAATCAACCTTACCACCCCGTCGTTTGGCCTCGTGGATGAGGCCTCCAAGATCAATCTCAACGCGCCCTGGCTCACCGCGGACAGTATCCAGTACCTCCCCAGCATGACGCTGGAGATCGCCGAAGCCATCATGGACTGGCGCGATTCGGATAGCGACATCTCCACCAATGGGGCGGAGGACGAAACCTACAGCCGCTTGCCGCAGCCGTACAAGGCGAAGAACGGCGCGTTTGAATCGGTTGAAGAATTGCGCCTGGTCGCGGGCGTGACCGCGGAGATTCTGTATGGTGAGGATGCCAACCTGAACGGCATCCTCGACGTGAACGAAAACGACGGCGACCAGGCTCCGCCGTACGACAATCGTGACGGTCGCCTGGATCCGGGGCTGATGGAGTACTTCACGGTTTACAGCCGCGAGCCGGGGGGCGTTGGCACGAACATCAACACCCAGGCGGACGTGCAGGCGCTGCTGGAAACCGCCCTCAGCCAGTCGCGCGTGACGGAGATCATCCGCGAGCTCTTCCAAGCCAGCGGAGGCAGTCCCGGTCCTGGTAGTGGCAGCTCCGGAGCCGGAGCTGGCGTGACGCCGCCGCAGAGGACGAATCTGATGCAGTTCTATTTGAACAGTGGGATGACTGAGGACGAGTTTGCCCTGGTCAGCGATTACCTGACCGCGACCACGAACGCCTTCACCGAAGGGTTGGTCAACGTGAACACCGCCAGCCAGCCGGTGCTGGAGTGCATCCCGGGCATTGGGTTGGATTACGCGGAGCAACTGATCACCTATCGTGAGTCGAACCCTGCGAAGCTGACGACGGTGGCCTGGGTGCTGAATGTCGTCGGCGAGACGAACGCGCTGACCGCCGGACCCTACATCACGACGCGCAGCTATCAATCCACCGCGGACGTCGCCGCGCTGGGCCATCACGATCGTGGTTACCAGCGGGCCCGGTTCGTCTTCGACACGAGCGAGGGCAACGCGATCATCCTCCGCCGGGAAGACCTCACGCATCTGGGCTGGGCCTTGGGGAAAGATATTCGCACGCAGATTCTGGCTTCGAAGGAGAAACGATGATGGACTGGAAACAACTGGACAGACTGTTTCAACGGCAGCCCGGCAACTCGCTGCTCGGGCTGGCGTTCGACGGCAGTCGGCTCGACGGCGTCTGGGTGCGCCGTACGAACGGCTCGGTGGAAATTAAAAAGGCCTTCTCGGCGTCGCTGTCCCTCGACCCATTGACCGCCGAGGTCGAATTGGCCGGGCGCGAAATCCGCAAGCAGCTCGACGCGGAACAAATCCGCGAGCGCTGGTGCGCCGTTTGCCTGCCGCTGAACTGGGTATTGACGCTCACGGTGAAGCTGCCGGAGTTGGCGGAGGAAGACGTGGCCGATTTTCTGCAGATCGAGGCCGAACGCGGGTTCCCCTACGGCCCGGAGGAATTGATGCTGGCGCATTCCCGTTTCCGCGCGAGCAACGGGGAGCAGTTCGCCACCCTGGTCGGGATTCCGCGCGAGCATGTCGCCCGGCTCGAAGCGGTGCTTCACACCGCGCTGTTGCGTCCGGTGACCTTCTCGCTCGGGCTGACGGCGCTGCAGCCCCCGGAGAGTGCGGATGGCGCACTGGCCTTGCTGCCCGGCGACAGCACGGTGGGCATGCAGCTTTCCTGCGGCGGCGGGGTGATCAACCTCCGGACGCTCGATGGGGCCTACGAACAGGTGGGCGCGTCCCGCGAACTGCAGACGGAGCACATCGCCCGCGAGCTGCGGATCACGCTGGGCCAGTTGTTGCCGGCGGTGCGTGACGGGATGAAGCGCGTGCGGGTCTTCGGGCGCACCGAGGCCGCCACCCAACTGGTCGAGGAACTGCGCGGGTCGGCGGAGGATTGGGGGCTGAAGATCGAACAGGTGCGCGAACACGGCGCCCAGGAACACGGCATCAAGCTTCCCGGCAACACGGCCATCTCCCCGGCCCTGAGTGTGGCGGTGCGGCGGCTGGCGGGGGAAGCCGGGATGGAGTTCCTGCCGCCGAAGATCAGCGCGTGGAAACAGTTTACGGAGCGATATTCTTCCGGAAAACTGGCTTACGCCGGAGTGGCGGCGGGGGCGGCGGCCCTTGTCGTGGCCCTCGCCTTCCTCGTCCAACAGATCATCATCTGGCACTGGCAGTCGAAGTGGTCCGCGATGGAGACGAAGGTGACCGAGCTCACCGCGATGCGGGATCAAATCCGCCGTTACCGCCCTTGGTACGACGAATCGGTGCGGACGTTGAGCATGCTGAAGCGGTTGACGGAAGCGTTCCCGCAGGACGGCGCGGTTTCGGCCAAGACGGTGGAGTTGCGTGAGCCGGCGCGCGTGACGTGCTCCGGGACGGCGCGCAACCGCGACGCGCTGATCAAAACGCTCGACCGGCTGCGCGCCACGAAGGAAGTTTCCGAGGTCCACATCGAAATGACGCGCGGCAACATGCCGCTGGAGTTCACCTTCAACTTTCAATGGGGAGGCCCGGGCGGACAATGAACCTGAACAAACGACAACAACTCCTGGCGATCCTGGCCATCACGATGGTGGGCCTGTTCGTCGCCGACAAACTCGTCTTCTCTCCGCTGCTGCGCAGTTGGGATCAACGGTCGAAACACGTCATCACGCTGAAGGAAGCGGTGCGCGAGGGGACGGAAACCCTGAAACGCGAGCGCGCCTTGCGGGAACAATGGGACGCCATGCGAACCAACACGCTGGCGGGGGCCAAGCCGGAAGCCGAGAGCCAGATGCTCAAAGCCTTTGAGCGCTGGTCGCAGGCGGGCGGCGTGTCGGTCAGTTCCATCCGCCCGCAATGGAAAGAGGCCGAGGACGATTACCGGACGCTGGAATGCCGCGCTGACGTGGCGGGCAGCCTCTCGGCCATCACCCGTTTCTTGTTCCAGATCGAACGCGACCCTCTGGGGGTGAAGGTGGATTCCCTGGAACTGACCACCCGGAATACCGAAGGCTCGCAGTTGGCCCTGGTCATTCAAGTCAGCGGGCTCTTGCTGAACCCGCCCAAACAAACGAAACGATGAGCGCGACAAAGACAGGCGATTCGTGCGAGGGTACCGGTGTGAAGGCAGCACGTCAGAGTGCGCAGGTGTGTCTCGTTGCCCTGTGGCTGGCGGTGACCGGCGGTGCCGCCGTAGCGCAGGAAGAAACAAACGCGCCTGCGGCAACCAACGCCCCCGCGTCGGCCTCAGCGCAAACGCTGCCGTCTCCGGATGCGGCCCCCCCTCCGCGCGCTGAATCCACCCCATCGCGGCTGGATGAGTCTGCGTTCCGGATCGTCAGCGAACGCAACATTTTCGACGCGAACCGGTCTGGCGGCCAAGTGCGGCTCGCGTCGCGACGTGCGCCGCGGGTCGAGAGTTTCGCGCTCGTCGGCACGCTGGCCTACGAGAAGGGCGCATACGCGTTCTTCGAGGGCTCAAGCTCCGAACTGACCAAGGTCCTCAAGGCGGACGGGGTGATCGCCGGCCACAAGCTGGTGGACATTCTCGTCAATGGCGTAAAGCTGGAGGCCGATGGCAAGATCACCGACCTGCCGGTGGGCTCGGCGATGCGCCGCGAAGACGAGGGCGCGTGGCATCCTGGCGACCCCGTCGCCGGCAGCAGCGGCAGTGCGCCGCGTGGCGAGGAGGAAGCTGCCGCTCCTTCGCGCGGCCGAGAGGAACGCAATGGCCGGTCGGAATCGCGGGATCACGCCAGTTCCGGTGGTGCGCCTTCCAGTTCAACGTCCAGTGCCGATCAAGCTGAAGTTTTGAAACGACTGATGGAACGTCGGGAAAAAGACTAAAGGAATCTCAATGAAAACGATTATGACCAAACTCATCGTGGCGCTCACAGCGACGGCGCTGGGGCTGGGGGCTTTTGCCCAGGAGCCGAATGACCCCACACCAGATAACACCGCTGCACCTCAATACAGCGGTACTGAAACCAACGCCGACGACCAGCAACAGATGGTTGGCGAACTGATCCAAGCGGTCGTGGAGGCGCAGCAGGCGGTGTCCGGAGGCGAGGAGACGACCAATCTGCCGGCGGGCCAAAGCGTGTCCCGCCCGATCCGTGGCCAGGGCGCACGTGGCACCATGGGCACCTCCACCAACGCAATCTCCCTGACCGCCTTCGTGGCCCGGCAGTCCACCAACCACACCGCGGGGGACACGAACTTGTTGCGCCTCAATTTCCGGAACGCACCGCTGAGCTTGGTGCTGGATTACCTGAGCGAAGCCGCCGGGTTCACCATCAGCCCGAATTCCAAGGTGGATTTGAAGGGCGCGGTGACGGTGTGGTCCAACCAACCGCTCACTCGCGAACAGGCCGTGGCAGTTTTGGACAAGGCGCTCGGGGAGTATCATTACGCCGCGACGGTGGAGGGCAACCTACTGAACATCTACGTCGTGGATTCGTCGAATACGGAGATCTTCACTGGCGTGGAGGGCAACGACTACACCAAAGTCCCCCCCACGCAGGAACTGGTCACGCAAATCGTCTATGTCCGCAATGTTGAATCGAGTCAGTTGATTTCCACGCTGCAGCCGCTCATGCCGGCAGGCACCTCGATGACGGCCAACCAGGGCGCCAATGCCATCGTCATTACCGACACCAAAGCCAACATCCGGCGCATGGTGCAACTGGTGAAGGCGCTGGATACGGCGAGCGTCAGCGCCTCAACCGTCGAGGTTTTCCCGCTGCAATACGCCGACGCGACCACCCTGGCAACGGTCGTCCAGCAGGTGTTCCAGCAGGACACGAGCAGCAGCAACCAAGGTGGCGCACGCCGATTTGGTGGCTTCCCGGGCTTTCCGGGTTTTGGTGGTGATCGAGGGCGGGGCGAGAGCTCAAGCAGTAGCACGCAGTCGGGGCGCGTGGCGGCGGCAAAGGTGATGGCCGTAGCGGATGACCGCAGCAATTCGCTCGTCGTCAGTGCATCGGACGAACAGATGGCGCTGGTCCGGCAGTTGGTCAACCAAATGGACGTGAACGTCGATGACATTACGGAGTTGAAAGTGTTCCGGTTGCGCTATGCAGACCCGCAGGAAACGGCCGACCAACTGAGCAGCCTGTTCCCGGACACCACGCAACAAAGTTACAACACCCGTGGTGGTTTCCGCGGGTTTATGTTCGGCGGCCCACCGGGCATGCAGGCCAACACCAGTAGCACCACAACCAGTTCGCGCAAACTGCAGCAGACCCGCGTGACGGCGGTGGCCGATCCGCGCACCGGTTCGGTGATTGTCAGCGCGTCGCGCGATCTGATGGCGCAGATTTCAAGCATCGTTGAACAGCTCGACTCCGATCCGGCTAAGAAGAAGAAGGTCTATGTCATCAAGGTGGAAAACCGCGATCCACAAGAGGTGGTGGAGGATCTGCAAAGCGTGATCGCCGCGGACACCAGCGGCGGCAATTTCAGCACGCGCTCCTCGTCGCAACAGTCGGGCAGTCAGTTGAACACGCGGCAGCAAAACAACCTCCGCAACACGGGCAGCAGCAGCAGTTCGAGCGGTTTTGGCAATAGCGGCTCACGCACCACCGGACGCTGAGCCCAGGGCGGGTAACTCCAGACACCACATGAACATGAAACTTTCAATGAAACAAAGAACTTGCCGGCGGTTCGCCGGGTTGATGTTGGCGAGCTGTGTGCTCGCGGAACTCGCGCTGCATGCGCAGCCCGGCGGCTTCGGTGGCTTCGGCGGCCAGCGCTCCAGTTCTTCGCGCTCCAGCAGCACCACCACTTACCCCAGCAGTACCGACATCGGCCAAGCACGGATCACCTACGACGCCGAAACGCGCAGCATCATCGTGGTCGCGGATGAGGAAACCGCCATGCACATCACCAATGTGGTGCATCAGTTGGACCGGCCCACGCCGCAGGTGTTGATCAACTGCGTCTTCATGGAAGCCACGTACACGAAAGGCTCGGACTTGGGCGTGAATGGCACCTACACGCACACGATCAGCGGCAGTTCGGTGGGAGCCATCAACACGCCTGCCGGGTCGCAAAACACGGCCTCCACCGCCTTTGACCTCGCCCGGACATTTGGCACCACCGCCGGTTCGGGTGGGCTTTACAACCTGGTGGGTCAGGACCTCAACGTGACGCTCTCGGCCCTCGCGAAAGCCGGCAAAACCGAAATCCTCTCCCGCCCATCCATCCTCGCCCGCAACAACCAGCAGGCCACGATCACCATCGGCCAGTCGGTGCCGCTGATCAGTGGGGTGACCTACGACAGCTTCGGCAACCAGCGCAACGCCATCTCCTACCAGGACGTCGGCATCATCCTCCAAGTGACGCCCTTCATCACCTCGGACGGCATGGTGGAAATGATCGTCGCCCCGGAAGTTTCCTCCGTGTCCGATTCAACCGTCAGCTTCGCCTCCGGCGGCACCAACAACGCCAACGCTCCCTCCGCGCCCATCATCGACCGGCGTCGCGCCGACACCGTCGTCGTGGTGCCGGACGGCCAGACGGTCGCCATCGGCGGTTTGATGCAGACCGTGAAGACCAAATCGGAGAAGAAAGTGCCCCTCCTCGGCGACATTCCGCTGCTGGGCATGCTCTTCAAACACAAGACGACCGACGACGCGAAGAAGGAACTGCTCATCTTCCTGACGCCGCACATTGTGAATCGTCCCACCGAACTCGCTGCCCAGACCGAAAGCGAACGTGCCAAGACAGAAATGTCGGGTAAGAGCTTCGACAAGGAGGAGCTCAACCGCTACCTGAACCAGCCGGTCGGCCCCCAATTCAAGGACCTCTCACCCGCACCGAAGATCCAAAACTGAGCCCCCACTCGGAACGGCGGAGCCGCCGAAACTCATGACCTTGCGCGGACGATATCTCTACACCCTGCTGACCGCAGTGTGGGCGCTGATCCTCGTTTGGCAGGGCTTCGAGCACTTGCGCGTCCGCCAGTCGGCGCGCGATGAGTTGATCAACCACGCCAAAGACATCTCCAACACGGCGGGCAACGTCATGCACGCGCTACGGTTCTTCGGCGTGGTGCCGCGCGAGCGGCTCGAACCCGCGCTCCGGCCGCTCATCAAACCCGGCGATGTCAATTCCATCGCCTTGCTCAACGCCTCCGAGGAGGTGGTGGCGCTTGTGGGAGAACCCATTGCGGCCGATCTGACCACGCTGGTGCCCAGCGGCGCGGCGTATTGGACAGACCAGAGCGTGACGCTGATGAATCTCGTCGAGCTCGGCACCAACCAGATTGTCAACCCCGGCGGCTGCCCCCCACCTGAAGGGGAACACGCCGAACCGGTCATTGTCCTGAGCGACATGTTCAGGCGCGGCACCAACCGGCCCGCTGGCCCACCACCTCCGGAGGGCCCGCTGCCCGGTGAAGCCAAGCGTCCTGATAGCGACAGTTCCCCTGGCTTCGGCTCACCGCAACCGCCCCCGCCCGGAGAGATGGGCGATACCAACCGGCCGCCTCGCTGGCGCGGCCGCCGCGGTGAGGGAGATCGCCGTGGCGATGGCGAACGCCGCCCACCGTTTGGCCGCCCATTCTGGATGAGTGAGACCGAATACAAGGCTGCGATCCAGAAGCAGGGGGTGCATAGCTTCGTTATCGTGCTTCCCACCCAATCCATGCAGGCCGCGATTCGGCGCGATCTGTGGTTGCGGCTCGTGATCGTGGCCTTGGCGTCGCTGTCGGTCGTGGGTCTGAGCCTCGCGTGGCGCAATATCGGCAAATCCGCTGAACTCGAACTCCGTCTCGTCCGGGCTTCCGAGTTGAACACGCGGCTCAAGGAAATGAACTTCGCCGCTGCCGGCCTCGCCCACGAGACCAAGAACCCGCTCAACATCATCCGCGGCCTCGCTCAGATGATCTCCAAGCGCGATGACGCCTCGGACGAGGTGCGCCAGAAATCGCGAGGCATCGTGGACGAAGCCGATCGCGTGGCCGCGCAGCTCAATGAGTTCATCAATTTCTCCAAGCCGCGGGAGGTCCGCCGTGCGAACGTATCACTCGCCGCCGCCGTCGGTGAAGTCGTCCGCGCCTTGGGCCACGACCTCGAAGACAAGGCCCTCCGCATGAGCGTGGCCGAGAACCTGCCCAGCATCGAGGCCGACGAACAACTCCTCCGCCAGGCCCTCTTCAACCTCCTGCTCAACGCCACCCAGGCGGTTGAACGCAATGGCCAGATCGAAGTGGCCGCGTCCCGCGGCGGCGCGGACGGAGCCGTGCTGGAAATCCGCGACAATGGCCCCGGCGTTCCCGCCGAACATCGCGCGGATATATTCAAGCCTTACTTCACAACCACGCAAAAGGGCACCGGCCTTGGCCTCGCCGTCGTGCAGCAGATCGTCCTCGCGCACGGCTGGGAAATCGAATGCCTGCCCAACCAGCCGCGCGGCGCCATCTTCCGAATCTCCCACCTCCGACTGGCAGCCAACCCTTGAGCGCCGGGAGAGAAGCCAGGGGGCTTGGCAGGGCTTGCGAGGGCCACCCATCCTGCCGAACACGGGAATCTTCGAACCCCGTACCCGTACGACCAACGCAATGGCAATCAAGTTCCGAGAGCCGGGAATTTACAGGTTCTCTTCTTCTTTTCCGGATTCTCAACTTCCGTTTGAAACAATCGCTGCTATTGGTGTAAGGTCGCCCCGAATCCATTGATGTGAGTGTTCGCCCTTTACAGGATGCAGAGGGTATTCGAAATGGGTCAATGATTGAGTCGGTCACCATTGGGCACTGCTGCATGTGAAGCGCTGACACGTATGAACACGAGCTGGCTAGACGCATTATTGAATCGCTGCACCACCAGAAGCTCGTCGGAGGGCTGCTGGCCTTGTTTGCATTGGAGAGCAGTCTCTCGAACGTAAGCGGAGTCACGTTGGAGTGGGATCCCAGCCCCGATGCCTGGGTGGCCGGTTACGCGATCCACTATGGCACGACCAGCAGCAATTACACAGTCCGCCTGGATTTGGGCAATCACACGTCCGCAACCCTGACGAATCTGACGCCCGGCACGACCTACTACTTCGTCGCCACGGCCTACACCTCCGACGGTCAGGAAAGCCTGCCGTCCAACGAGGTTTCCTATACCGTTCCTGAGAGCCCGCCGGTTGACCCGACCAATCAGCCGCCGCTCGTGGTCGCGGGTGAGAATCAACTGATCGCCTTGCCGGCGGCCGCGCTCCTGGCCGGCACGGTTTCCGACGACGGACGGCCGTCCTCCCCTGGGACGTTGATCACGGAGTGGTCGGTCGTCAGCGGCACGGGCCACGTCACGTTCGAATCTTCGACCGCAACCTTCACCACGGCCAGTTTCTCCAACCCCGGCGCCTATCGCATCCGCCTGACCGCCAGCGACGGAGAGCTATCCACCACTGACGACCTCACCGTGACCGTCGTTCCGGACCTCCCGCAGTATCCGTTCGGCCTCGTAATTGAGGCCGAGAACGGCTGGTTGTCCGATCCGATGCAGGTGGGCACCAATGCGAACACGGGCGATGCAGACGCCGCGACCGTTTACATTTCCACGCGCTCCGCAGAACAGGGAACATCTTCTTGCGGGCTGGAAGTGCCGGAAGCTGGCGCGTACGTGCTCTGGGCGCGTCTCTTCGTACCCAATGGCGCGAGTACCTCGTTCTACGTTTCCTGCGATGCCGCGTTGGCTGATGTCTTGGCGGGTGATATCACGACCCACCCTGTAAACGCTTGGCAGTGGATTCGCCTCCCGGCCAGGAGTCGGAGTGGACGGTTTGGAATCGCCGCGCCCTCCATGGCGATGCCCCGGCCCCGCGTGTTCATGTTCGAGGCGGGCTCGCATCTCATTACGGTTACCGGCGGCGATGCCGGAGTGTTACTGGACAAGTTCATCGTGACCAACGACCGCAGCTTCGTCCCTTCGGAGGGGGTGACTGCGCCCATTCCGCCGGTGATCTCGGGATTGCGGCCCGACACCGGCGGGATACGGCTCACTTGGAGCAGCGCGACCGGCGCGCTCTATCGCTTGGTTTACAGAGACGCGCTTACGGATTCCTGCTGGCTGCCGGTTTCCCCGAACGTTGTCGCGGTTGGCGCGACCCTTTCGTGGCTCGATCAAACTGGCGGAGCTTCCGGCCAACGTTATTACGCAGTCCTCATGGTGCGCTAACCGCATTGCGACGAGGAGGGCCGCTGGGTGACCAAAACCGCCAAGCTTCCGCAAGTGCATGGTTCGGGCCTGCTGCCCTTTCCCAGCGATCAGAATGCGCAAGCTGTTTTGTTAGCCACCCTGCGCACCCTGACTGCAATCCGAGCGCTGGATTCCCATAGTGGGCGCACCAAGGCTGGCCGCTTGATGGTTCCTCCCACCGACTGAGAACCGGTTGAACTCCCGAGCATGAGAACGATCTGAAACTTGAACTTGCGCGTTTTAGCTGGGCAACTAAGCTTCAAGGGATGGCGGCGGGGTAGCCAAGTGGTAAGGCAGAGCTCTGCAAAAGCTTCATTCGTCGGTTCGATTCCGACCCTCGCCTCCAGTCCGCGATCCTTCAGGATCCCGCGAATTCAGAGACTCAGGGAGGGGCAAAACGCCCCAACGCACACCCAAATGCACACCTGAAACGGTGTTCCGGGGTAAGGACGAACCTTTGGGCGCGTAGGCGCCCACTACTCGTTACCCCTTCGGAGTCCATCGCTATAAGACTGTAGGCGAATGGACAACATGCAAAAACGATACCGCACCGTGAAGGTAGGAAGCCGCGGGGGCACGTTTTATTACGAGGACACTGGGACCGGGATTCGCAAAAGTCTGTTCACCAAGGACGAGGAAGAAGCCGAGCGACTGGTCAACGCAAAGAACGAAGCACTCGAGAATCCCCACATCAACCGCAAGATCGGTATGGCCTACCTGTCGGCCGTCGATCCCAACCTCGTGACGCGCATCTGGGCCGACGTCATGCAGGACATCATCCAGGACAAGACCGGACCGAATCTCCGTCGTTGGGACATTGCGATCCGGGATTCCGCCTTCGATTTGATCCGCAAAAGGATCGTGGTGGCCACGCTGCCCGAGGAGTTCATGGCCGTGCTGCGCGGCGGCACCGTCAGCACCAATGTGTACCTGCGCCGCATCCAGAACCATGCCCTCGACATGGGCTGGCTGCCGGTCCCCATCCTGCCGAAGAAGAAGTTTCCGAAGATCAAGCACAAGCAGAAGCGTGCCATCACGTGGGAGGAGCACTGCCGCATCATTGAACGGGAGGGAAATGAGGAGCGCCGGGATTTCTATGAACTCTGTTGGTATTTTGGCGGCTCGCAATCCGACATCGCCAGCCTCGACGCCGGGGATTTCGATTATGAAAACCGCGGCTTTGCGTATGACCGGTTGAAAACCGGCACCATGGGCGGCATGCGTATTGGCGACAAGGCCTGGGAAGTGATTCTGCGACGCCCGCGCACGGGACCGCTATTTCCGTACTTGATCACCGTGAGGGAAGCGGACCGGGCCACAGAATTCAGGCAGCGCTGCGACGGTTTGGGCATTACGGGCGTAACACTGCACTCCTACCGCTATGCGTGGGCGGAACGCTCCGCCAACAACGGCTATCCCGAACGCTACGCGCAACGCGTGCTCGGCCAGAATTCCAAAATCGTTCACCGGGCCTACGCCAAGAAGGCCCAAGGCCAGCTCCCCTCCCTGGAGGACTACGAGGAGGCCAATCGAAAGGCCAAGGAGAGCGGCAAAATCATTGTGATTCAGCACGAGACGGACGTGCCCAAAGTGGCCTGATCCGCTCGATTCAATCAACAAACAAGGAATCAATATGAAGAAATCGATAATGCAACAAAAGTCCGGCGTCGCAGAATGGGCGGACCACAGCTACAATGTCGGCGTTGGGTGTTCGCACAACTGCGCGTACTGTTACGCCCGCGGCTGCGCGATGCGATTCAAGCGAGTGAAGACACGTCATGATTGGTCCAAGGAGTCACTCAAGCAGTCCCTGCCCCGGGTTCGGTTGTTTGGCGGCCGCGTCATGTTTCCCTCAAGCCACGACATCACCCCGTTCTATTTGCCAGTTGTACTGCAACAGCTAAAAGCCCTCCTCGCGCTCGGCAATCACGTTCTCGTTGTTAGCAAGCCTGGCTTGGAATGCATCTCAAAACTCTGTTCTGAACTGGCCCAATTCAAGGGGCAGTTGGTATTTCGGTCTACTATCAGCAGCCTCGACCGGAAGCTCGCCAAATTCTGGGAACCAGGTGCCCCGACCCCGTCCGAGCGTGTCGCTTGCCTGCAACACGCCTGGAAGTGTGGTTATACAACCAGTGTGTCCATGGAGCCGCTGCTTGCTGGGACTGAAGACGCCGTTCACACCTTTTACAGGCTCATTCCGTTTGTGCGCGAAACGATCTGGATTGGCCGAATGAATCATTTGAATCGGTGGGGCTTCGCTGACCCAGGGATCGCGTCAGCTTGCCGCTATATTCGGGTGCTCCAGTGTGACTCGGCCATGCTTGAGCTGGTGCGCCGGTTGGGACACCATCCCCAAGTCCGTTGGAAGGACAGCATTCGTAAAGTGATCGAGAGTCAGCATCCCGCCCATGCATGAGCTTGCCCCCGCGTCCGGCAGATGCCGGAGCAATTCTTCCGGATGTGCAGCAACAGACAGACCAAAGAGAATACCGAGCAAGCGAGCACCGCGTTTACTAAAAGTCTAACCTGCCCAGCCGCTATACCGAAAAAACACGAGACAACCTTATGAA
>CAYJNU010000070.1:0-24337 GCA_964371005.1 uncultured Verrucomicrobiota bacterium
CCCCCCCCCCCCCCCCCCCCCCCCCCCCCCCCCCCCCCCCCCCCCCCGGGGGGGTAGTCGAGGAGGCGGAGGCGGCAGTCGGGGTAGTAGCGGAGGCGGAGGTCAGGAATCATACGGCGCCGACATCGCCCGGGTTAGCCCTGCGGGTGGTGGCGGCGGTGGTGGTGGTGGTCGTAATGGCCAAGGCGGCGGCACTACTGGCGGCGGCTTGGCGTTCGTCACCTCGACGAACAGCACTGATTTTGTCAGCGCGCTGGCCCGTGATTATTTCTCCGTGCTGGGTGTTAATTTGGATCCCGCTTTGGGGAAATCGGTGTTCTTCAACGACCGGCAGGGTCTGCTGCTGGTGCGCGCCACGACGGATGAACTGGACACCATCCAGGCCGCGATTCAAGTTCTCAACGTGCAACCGGACCAGGTGAACATCAAAGCGAAGTTCATTGAGGTCTCCCAGAATGACAACAAGGCGTTGGGCTTCGACTACTATTTGGGGAATGTCCAGATGGCCGGCGGCCGGATCGGCGGGCAGGCAGGCACGGCTCCCTCATTCAACGGCAGCGATCCCAATGGTTTGACCGGTCCGAGCACCGTATTCCCAGGGTCCCTCAGCCGCACTTTAACCGACGGCACCGTCACGCCAAGCACGACCATCACCCCCAGTTCCTCGGATCAATTGCTTACCAAGGGCCTGCGCAATTCATCGGATTCGCTGTTCACGCTCACGGGCATCCTCACGGACCCGCAGTTTCGCTGGGTGATTCATGCGTTGGAACAACGGGACGGTACCGAGATTCTGAGCGCCCCGGAAGTGACGACCCTCAGCGGGCGGCAGGCCCAAATGAAGGCAACCGAAGTCAAGACCGTGATCACCGAGTTTGACTCGGACCAGCTTAACCAGGGCGGCGGCGGCACTGGGACTGGAGGTTTCTAGCTGGCAGCGGGCAACCAATTCGTAAGACTATGAAGATTCTGAATCCCTCTTTGTTCCTCGCCAGATCGTTGCTGGCAGGTTTGGTTTTGATCTGGGTGGCCAGCCCTGAGGCTGTCCGCGGCCAGGTGGTCAATCAGGCCCAGCAGATTCCGCAGGTGTATCCCATTCCTGAGCAGATGGAATTGGGCCCGGTTTTGGACGTGCTGCCGCATGTATTGTCAGACGGTGTCACGATCAACCTCACCCTGATTCCGACGCTGACTGAGTTTGTGGGTTATGACAACCCCAGCGAGGTGCTGAGTTCGGGCGTCCTGCCGCAGGGCTCCGTGTTGGTGCCCACGGTGCTCCCGCGGTTCCGGGTGCGTCAGGTTATTTCGACGGTCAACGTGTGGGATGGCCAGACCGTGGTGCTGGGCGGTCTGATTTCCGAGAACGTAAGCAACATCCGGGACAAGGTGCCTGTGTTGGGTGACCTGCCGTTCCTTGGCCGGCTGTTTCGCAGCGAATCGAAGGTGGCCCGGAAGAGCAACCTCCTGATCTTTGTCACGCCGACCATCATTGATCCGTCAGGTAACCGGAAGCACTCGGATGAGGAGATGCCGTTCGCGCAGACCACTATTCCCACCCAGCCGAAGGCGGCGGCGGAATAAGGCCGGAACCGCCGCGATACAGTGCGGTTCGGTGTGTGCGTGTGTGCCGGGGGCGGTCAGGGGTCAGGTTTTGTGAAGTCGTGCTGAAGCGATGGAACTGGAGCAGTCATGCCGCGCCTGCTGATCGTTGATGGCCATGCCTACGCGTATCGCGCGTTTCACGCCATTCGCGAGTTGAAAGGACCGGCGGGGCAGCCCACCAACGCCATCTTCGGCTTCATCAAGATGGTCACGAAACTGTGCGCGGCAGTGCAACCGACGCACGCGGCGGTGATCTGGGATGGCGGACTGGCCGCCGAGCGCGTGGCGGTGCTGCCGCAATACAAGGCGCAACGGCCACCCATGCCGGCGGCGCTGGCGCAGCAACTGGACGAGTTGGTGGCGTGGTTGGAGGCTCTGCGCGTCGCGTCGTGGTGTCGAGACGGCGTGGAGGCGGATGATTGGATCGCGGCCTTGGCCGGTTGGGCGGAGCGTGAGGGTTGGGCGGTGGTGATTGCCAGCTCGGACAAAGATTTCATGCAGCTTGTTTCGGGTCGGGTCGGGTTGTGGAACCCGAACGACAAGTCGGAGACGGTTTGGACGGCGGAGCAGGTGCGCGACAAGTCCGGGGTCGAGCCCGCTCAGATCGTGGACTGGCTTAGCTTGGTGGGCGACGCCGTGGACAACATTCCCGGCGTGCCCGGGGTGGGGCCGAAGACGGCGGCGGAGTGGTTGGGGCGGTTCGGCTCGGTGGACGGGCTTTACGCGCGGCTGCCCGAGGTGAAGTCGGATCGGTTGCGGGCGGCGTTGGCGGCGGCGGAGCCGGAGGTGCGTCGCAACCGCGAGTTGGTGCGGCTCAAAGCCGAGCTGCCGTGTTCGTTTTCAGTGGATGAGTTGGCGGTGCGGGCGCCGGACCCGAAGGCGTTGGGCGCACTGTATCAGCGTTGGGGATTTCGGACGCTGCTGGCGGAACTCGAGTCGGGCCCGGCTCGGCAGGCGACGTTGTTTTAGCGGGCGGACCAGGCCGCGTTGGCGCGGTGATGCGGGGCCATGTTTGTTTGCTCGTGCGAGGTGCGCCGAGCGAAAGAAAGCGTGGACAAGAATGGTGTTTCTGTTAGGTTTTTTGGCGAGAATTTTATGTCATCAATGCTGCGAGTACTGAAGAAAATCGCCCTGGGGGGATGTCTTTTGGCGAGCCCTGTCTTGACCAGCGGACAGAATGCTTTTTCTCCGGGTGGGAGTGACTACGCGATTGTCGGCGCCCTGGCAGGCGATCAAACCAGCCCCCACGCCGTTATCAACGCGAACGGCGGGTACCTGGTGTGGCAGGACAATGCGGTGACCACCAGCGGCAACCGGATTCGCGCCGCGCGGTTGGACGGCAACCTGCAGGCGAACGGCAATTCGTTTGTCGTCAGCACTGATGCGCAACGCGCCGGGAATCGAGAGAACCCCCAAGTGTCCCTGCTGAATGGAGGCGGGGCCGTGGTGGTCTGGCAGGATGGCCGGGTTGGATTCCAGAAGGTCTATGCGCGTTTCCTGAACGCCAGCGGCGGGTTCCTCACCAGCGAGATCCGGGTCAACACCTACACCAACGAGTTTCAAATCAACCCGGCGGTGGCCGCACTGACCGATGGCAGCGTGGTGGTGATCTGGGCCAGCTTCGGACAGGATGCGAGCTATCAGGGTATTTTCGGGCAACGTTTCACAGCGACCGGAGACAAGCTGGGTTCGGAGTTCCAGCTCAATCAGTTTACGGCCAACAACCAGCGCACTCCGGCGATCGCGGCGCTGGCCGGCGGCGGCTTCGTGGCGGTTTGGATTTCGGAACTCCAACGGGCGTCCGGCAGCGTAGATGTGTACGCGCGGATTTTCGATGCCTCGGGAGTCGCCGTGGGAAATGAGTTTCCCGCCAACCTCAGCAGCACCAACGTGTGTGCCAATCCGGCGGTGGCCGGTGCGCCCCAGGGCGGCTTCTCGGTGGTGTGGAGTCAGAATGACAACCTGCTGCGGGCGGTGGGAAATACCAACCCTGGATTCCAGCCCACGCAACGCTCGGAGAAGAGTTGGGACGTTTTTGCCCGCCTCTTCAGCTCGAACGGCACGCCCTCTGGAGCACCCGTTCGTGTGAACACCCGTGTTTACGGCGACCAGTACGGTCCGAAAGTCAGCGCGTTCGGCGCCGATTACCTCGTGGTGTGGACCAGTCTGGGTCAAGACCACTCTTGGGAAGGTGTCTTCGGTCAGTTCCTCACCAGTGAAGGCGCTCTGTCCGGCGTGGAATTCCAGATCAACACGGCCACGATCAGCCGCCAGGTGGACCCCACGGTTAGTTCAGACGGCGCGAACCGTTTCCTGGTTGGATGGTCCTCCTTTCAGGCCGGCACCAGCTTCGATCTCTTTGCTCGAGTGTATGCCCTGATCCGGGTGGAGATGCCCTCTACCACGCAGGGGCTGGTCCTCAAATGGAACACTCAGCCCGGCTGGTTTTATCAGGTCTGGGTCTCCGACGATGGTGTGACTTGGCGGACGCTCGGTTCCCAGCGCAAGGCAGATCGGTTGAGCGATGCTGTCAACTTGGGCGCGGCCAACGGCGTGGCCTACTATCGCGTCATCCGGGTGGCGAATTAATTGAGTTGTGTATGACAAAATGCTTTCAAAGCGCTTGTTTGGCTCTGGCTGTGGCCGGAGTGGTGTCTTCGGCTTCCGCTTTCTCCATGCTCGGGCCGTTCGATACATGGCAGACCGCTGAGTTGGGGTACAATCCGCGCGGTTTTGACATCGGGGGACCGATGAACCTGGGCGAGGAATATCGCTGGAACGTGCGCAAGATCACCTACGGATTCGATGCCTCGTTTCTGAACTACTTCGGGGCGCGAGGCACGGCGGCCGTCATGCAAGCGGTGGCGGTGCTGAACGCGCTGCCGGCGATGTCGCAGATGAGTTCCAATCTTTCCGAGTTCCCCCTGCAGGCGAAAGGGAACAACCGGCAGGCCGGCGCTCTGCACCTGCTGGACTTGAAGTCCTACGCACTCGCGATCCTGATGGAAGAAATGGGACTAGCCAGTCCGGAGCGCTACGTCTGGACCTTGCGCGATCGTCGTACCATCCAGGACGTGGTTTGGTACACGGTGATCAGTCGGAATTTTGACCCGGTCACGTTCAGCCCTTCGAAGTTCGTGAATGGCGTTTTGTACACCTACGCCGTGGAGTCGCGGACACTTTCTGATGGGACAGTGTACTATGAGGCCGCCGAACACTCAACGGATCCAAAGGCGTCCAGTTTTGCGGCGGTTTCCGCAGCCGAAGGGGATGCGGCCACCATCGGAGGGGTCCTGTTTTATGGCGAGTATTTCAACGGCCTGACTCGTGACGACGTGGGTGGACTCCGTTACATTTACCGGTCGTCCAACTGGAACACGGAGGACTTGGTGCCCGATACCACATTGAGGGCCGGCGGCAGTAGCAATCCGTGGGATCCACCCGGAACGATTGGAGTCACAAACGGCGAGCCGGCAGGAGTGGCCTTGCGCAAGGGGGTGGACAAGATCGAATTTGTGTTGGGCGCCAATGCCGGTGGGCTTGGCAACTTCCTCACCATCACCAACACGTACCAAGACGACTACTTTGACTCCACGAATGGCGGCTGGATGACCCAGAGTACGGAGCGGGTCTTGACTCAGCCGGATATTATGTTCACCGCTGAGGACTTGGGGTTCACCGACGGGGGTTCTCCGATCGGGATTCGACGATCGGAAACAACCGACTGGGCCAACAACAGCGCTTTGAACGGTCAAGCGGCTCTGGCCGGTCCGGGGGTCATCCTGCCGACGGTGGTCATTGCCTTCAGCAAGGTGGGGGCTTTCATCTACAACTCGGAGGAGAGCAATCTGGACGAACAATTTGGAACCGCCGGTTTTGTGTGGGGGTCCTTTGACGGCACCACGAACGCGCCTGTGATTTATCCCGATGGAGTGACCATTCAGGACCTCGAGCGGCAGATCATGGAGGGGTATTGAACTTCCCCACACTGGACATGAACGAATCCGACCTTTTCCGCGGTTCCGGGCTGCTGTTACAGGCATGGCTGCTGGGGCAGGGCGTACCGGTGGGGTCCACAGGAGCGAACATTTGAAACGTTTTATGAAGCGAGTTTTCCTGGCTGGTGTGTTGAGCCTGTTGTTTGCGCAAGGCGCGCTGGGCTACGTGAACCAAGGCATCGTGATCAATCCGGACTTTGTCATTGACGACCCGCTGTTCGTCAACGAGAACGGCGCGGAGTTCAGGGTTTATCTCGACACCTTGAGGCCGTTTGACCTGACGCCGTACCGCACATTTAACACCCTCAACTACACCAACTTCGGTCTGATGGAGTCCGACCTCGGCTTCCAGCTTGACACGTACTCAGGTGGTCTCACCCGTTGGGCGAACAGTTTCTACAACGACACTTTCGGAGTGGTGAATTCCGGAACGAGGAGCAACGGTTTCATTTTTTATAGCAGTTACTCGTCGCCCGATCTGCCGACCCCCATGCTCATCGTCAGTGCCACCAATGTGCTCAACCGCGGCTGGCTCAGCCTCGCCCCCGAGGGCGTTATGGCGATCAACGGTCGAAACGTGAACTTGTCGCGCAGCCGGATGAACGTGGCGGCGTACGAATACATGGCCGACCTCTATTCCTTTTACATCTTCGGCCAGTTCGACGGTTATTGGGGCTCGCGCGACGTCGAGTTCAACCCTGCCGGTCGCTTCGGTGGTTTCACAGGGAGCACACCGCTTCACTGGGTCACGAATCGCAGTTACCTCGCCAACGAGACTTCTCTATTTGGCAGCCCGTATGTTCGCGACATCAGCTATCCCGCCACGTCGAACCGAATCGTGAATGCGGCTTTCATCCTGAACAGCAACCCCGCGGATTTCAAAATCACCCCTTACGACTTCGGCAACGACATGCTTGTGGAATGGGAGTATGCCCGGCGCGACCCGATTTCCGGCACGAACGCGCTCGCCTATCTCCATCTATTCGACGACATCACCTCGGTGAGCAACATTGTGCTGATCACCAATGGTCTGGGGCCGCCGCGCACCGGCTATCGCCCGACTTTCATTCCGACCAACTACTACTTCAGCGCTTCCACCGTGCCTTATACCACGAATGTTGGCTTCGCTATCCCGGCGGGCGCGGCGACTGCAGGTCTGTTCCCAAACACGAACATCACCCGCGAATTCAGCGCCTACCAACTCATGATCTCCCCGACGATGTCGCTGCCAGGAGATTACTTTGGTCGTAGCTACACGAACATGCCTGGTCGGCTGGAGGTGGTCGCCCAGGGCCCAGGTTCATCCCTGAATCTGCAGCGCGCCCGCATTTACGGTGTGAATTCGCTTGTGCTCAAGGCCACCAACCATTTTGCCGGCAGCGGCGGCGCCAGGATCGTCACCCCATTTGCCGACTTGGACCTCGGCTCGACCAATGGTTCGCTGGTCATCTCCAACCTGCTCGTGCCGGTGGTCCCGCGGCTGGATGGTTACGTGGATGTGTGGAGCACCCGTTTCACCAACGTCACCAGCGACAACTGGACGAACAGCTACCACGTCCTCTTCGTGAACAGCTTTCTGCAGCCGAGCGTCCAGCCGCAGTTGCAGAATCTCTCCCTCCGGGGCACGAACGTGTACATCAGTGACGTGCTGAACGTGCTGAGCAACCTGACCCTGGAAGCCCAGAACGTGACCATTGTCAGCAACGCGCCGGGCGTGATGAATCCCACGGGTGAGCTCAATCTGCTCTCCGGCGAAGTCTTCTATCCCAGTTCTTCGCCCGGCCTGCTCCGGCTCACGAACTATGGCCGCATTTCCTCCTACAACCTGATGTTCTTCACGAACCAAACCCGCCCCTATGAGGCCTTCGTTAACTACGGCACCGTGACCAACGCCGGGAGCTTGATTGCGGCGGATTACTTCCGAAACAGCGGCATCTTCCGCGCTAACAGCGGCCTCCTCAGTCTCCGCTGTCCGGATGCCTGGCTGCAGGACGGCTACTTCCTGGCCCCCACCGGCGACCTCAGCCTGCGCGGCGACCGCCTGACGGTGAGCAACCACGTCCTCTTGGCGGGGCGTGCTCTCAACCTCACCGTCACCAACTGGTTGGACGACGGCACGCTCCTCGGCGACGGGTTCACCGTCACAAGCAAGAACTTCTGGTCGGTGAACGCCGGCATCAATCTGCTCGTGAAGCCCGCCCAAGGTAGCCTGTTGGGCACCACCGTTCACAGCACCTCGCCCCCTGACGGTGAAGTCCTCAACCTCTGGGCCGCCGATGATCTCGGTCAGACCCCTGCGGGCTTCGTGAACAACACCGCCCTCGGCCACCTCATTCTTGATGCCGGGCGGGACAGCAACTTCCGGTTTGCTGGCACCGGCCCGAACAAGGCTCTCTACGTGGACCGCCTGGAGTTGCGCAACTTCGCCACCAACATTGACGCCGGCGGCAACTTCCCGGCGATCGCGCTGGATCCGAACTTCAAGCTTTACTATGGCGAGGCGGTCATGAACGGGTTCTCGGTGGCCGAGCGCATGAATGGCCGGAACGGCGGCCAGTTGCAGTGGGTCAGTGGCCAGGCCGGGTTTTTCTCTGCCACCAACGTGGCCTATCCCGACGGCACGATCCACCGGCTCAACTCCGCGCTCGTCGCCAGTTGCAGCCTGGACAGCAACAACAACGGCAGCGCGAACTGCATTGATCCCGCGCCGGTCTGGGTGGCGTCGCAGTACCGGCTCAGCGCCGCGCTCACCAACGGCCCGGTGCCGGCCATCGTGTTGACCTGGCGGACCGTCGGCTCGGCCACAAACTCGATTTACACGACCACGAACCTCGCCGAGCCGAGTTGGCAGTTGCTGACAAATTTCGTCTCCGAGCCGGCCATCGGGCCGCCCCTCACCAAGCGCTTTGGGGCGGCGCTCGGCGCTGGCCCCCGGTTTTACCGGGTGCAGGTGGATGTGCCATGAGGGGTGTCCGCGGCGGCTGTGAAACCGAAGAACCGGGTGACGGGTGTTGCCAGAACAGATATTTGAGTGCGTGATATGAAAACGACCGGTAGCCAGATTTTGAAGACGTTGTGCCGCCCGGCAGGCTGGGCGATCGGTTTGGCCTTTGGGCTTGGAGTCGCCTCTGCCCCCACGGCGTGGGCGCAGGCCGCCAACAATGACAACTTCGCCGACGCCCTCACCATCTCGGGCGAGTTCGGCTCCGTGAATGCGGACAACTCCGGCTACACTGCCGAAGCGAACGAGCCCAGCCACGCCGGCTTTCCGGCGCAGGCCAGCGCGTGGTTCAAGTGGACCGCCCCTGGTGATGGCCCGGTGCAATTCGAGACCTTCGGCACCGCCTTTGATTCCGTCCTCGCCGTGTACACCGGCTCGCAAGTGGGCGCGCTCAACTTCGTCGTGGCCAACGACGATGCGACAACGGCCGTGGGTGGGTCGGGATTGCTCCGACTGACCAGTTATGGGGTGAGCACTGCTCAAATCTGGGTTGGCCCCAGCCTCGTGAAGTTCAACGCCAGAAAAGACCAGACCTACTTTTTGGCGGTGGGTGCCTACGGCGCGAACGGCGGCGCGATTACGCTGAATTGGGGATTCCGGTCAGCCGGCGTCTTTCGCTTCAGTGCCGACCAGTATCTCGTTTCGGAAACGGATTCGAGCACCGTCGGCGACCCCGGTGGTACGACCCGCTGGGCCGTCTTTGGCGCACGGGTGACGGTGACGCGCGTTGCTGGCTCGACTGGCCGTTCGATTGTGCATTTGGAAACCGCGGACGACACAGCCACTGCGTTCATGAATTACATGCCGTTCAGCGAGGACTTGATCTTTGACGATTGGGAGATGAGCAAGAGCATCACGGTTCCGGTCTTTCATAATGGTGGCTGCGATCCTGGCTTGGGCTTCAGGTTTGTGCTGTCGAACCCGCAGCTCGATCCGTTGGAGGTACAGGACATCCTGCCGCCGAAACTGGATCCCGATCACAGCGAGACGTTGATGACCATTTTGGATTTTGAGACGGATCCAAGGATGATCGGCATTGGCGGGTGTACCACCAACAAGTACGGCTTGGTCAATTTTGAGCGAGCCAGCTACCGCACGCGCGAAGACATCGGCACCGTGGTGATTCGGGTGGTGCGCCCGGGCGGCGGCGACTCGGCGAAAACCTATTGGAAGCTGAACACCCAGAGTTGGAATTCGCCGCTCATGTCGGACCGGGTTTTTGGCCTTGACGCCAGTTCGGACTATGCCACGCCGGATCCGGTGGATGCGTATCTCGGGCCCTCGGACGCCCCGGCCGATTTCGGCGAGCCGTACGAAGGGGAAATGTCATGGGGCCAGGGTGATCAGGGGCCAAAGGAAATCTCGATCCCGATCCGGGATGACCTATATCCCGAGTTTAATGAGGATATGCGGTTTAGATTGCTGTACAAGCCGGGCGAAGACGCTCAACCAGCGATCGGCATGGTAGGTGAATGCACGGTGACCATTTTGCACAACGACCTGCCGGCCGGGTCATTGGACGAGTTTTACAACCGGGATTTCAGCTTCCTCACCGACCGACCGCTCAACAGTAACCCCGGCGCCAGCGATGTCGTCTCGACCACCCTCGTGCAACCGGATGGCAAGAGCATCATCGCCGGCGAGTTCAAAAAGTACAACGCGGTGGATCGGAACCGTATTGTGCGGGCCAACGTGGACGGCTCGATTGACACCTCTTTTGATCCCGGCTTCGGGGCCGACGCCTTCATCTGGACCGCGGCCTTCGAGACGAACAACAAGGTGCTCATTGGCGGTGACTTTACTTCCTATAACGGTACCGAGCGTTATCGGATTGCCCGGCTGAACACCGATGGTTCACTGGATGACTCCTTCAACCCGGGCTTGGGCGCGGACAACACGGTTTGGGCGGTGACGCCGCAAGCCGACGGCAAGATTCTGGTCGGCGGCGCGTTCTCCAGCATCGGCGGCAGTTCGCGGCCCTTCCTCGCCCGCCTGAATAGCGATGGCAGCGTGGATGAATCCTTCAATGCCGCCAGCGTGCCGAACGCCGATGTGCAGGCGATCGTCGTGGCCAGCGATGGGACGATCCTCTTGGGCGGCAATTTCACGACCGTGGCCGGGCAATCCCGCAGCGGCGTGGCCCGCTTGCTGGCGGACGGCACCTTGGACCCCGCCTTCACACCCCGCACGGGCGTGAACGGCGCGGTGTTCGCAGTGGCCCGGCAACCCGATGGGCGGATCGTCATCGGCGGCAGTTTCGACACCGTGGACCTGCGGCCGCGCAAGAACATCGCCCGGCTGAACGCCAACGGGACCATTGACGAAACCTTCGAGCCCGGTGCGGGCGCGGATGATGACGTCTATACCGTGGTTCTCCAACCAGACAACCGCATCCTGATCGGGGGCTTGTTCTCTTCGGTGAACCAGACCCGCCGCATGGGTTGCGCCCGCCTCTTCGCCAACGGCTGGTTGGACACCAGTTTCCTCGATCCGGCCTACAACCACTTCGCGGGATTCTGCAACGCCTATTACGATCGGGACATCAACTTCAAGAGTTACTTGTTCAGCATCTCGCTGCAGGCCGACGGCAATCTGATCGTCGGCGGGAGTTTCCATCAGGTCGGCGGCGGTCGCATCAACCCCTCCGTTCAAACGAACTTGTACGATCCCAGCGGCAACGAATGGGCGACCACCGATGCCAACGAAGTCGCTGAAGGCATTTTCGGATACAGCCGGCAGGCTTGGCGCAACCGCTTCAACGTGGCCCGCTTGGTGGGCGGCGATACCGACGGCCCCGGCAACGTGGGCTTTACCACCGCGAATTACTCGATTGACGAATCGGCCGGGTACGTCTTCGTGAAAACGGTCCGCGAGAATGGCACGCTGGGTCACGCCGAAACCACCTTCTCGCTGCCGCCGCGCACCGCCGGTCCGGGAGTGGCGCAAACGACCACCGACTTCATTTATAACCGCATCAACCCTGCGTATCCCACAGCATGGCCCTCCACGCGCAACGTCGCGGACGGTTGCTTCGGGACTAATAGTCTGACCCGCGATGTCTATTATGATTACCGTGCCGGGCTCATTGCGGACGACATCCAGGTGACAATTCCCCGCAATTTCGGTATTCAAGGCGACCGCTTGGCGGCCTTCCAGATCGATTCTCCGAGTGGCGTTGATGTGTTCTATCTCGGCGGCGACAATGTGCCGCTGGGCGCTGCCTTGGGCCGTTCGACCGCTGAGTTGCGGATCAACGAAGTGGATACCTCACCCGGAACGCTCGGCTTCGCCTCGGCGACCTATTCCACCAACGAAAACTCGGTCTCCGCCATCATCACGCTGACGCGCACGAACGGCAGCGATGGCCAGGTGACTGTCCGCTTCGCTACGACCAACGGGACGGCCATTCATGGCAAGGATTACACCGGTCGGACGAACACGGTGACCTTCCGCAGTGGGGTCACGGTGACGAACGTGGTGGTCCCGCTCATCAACGACGGCGACATTCAGCAGGCGGATCGCACGGTGAAACTCTATCTGTCCAACCCGGGCGGCGGTGCTACGCTGGGCCTGACCAACGCTACGCTCTACATCGTGGACGACGATTTCCTCGCCGGCCGGCTGAATCTTACGGCCACCACCTACACCAATAAGGAATATGATGGCGTGGCGCGGGTGACGGTGACCCGCAGTGGCGGCAACCAGGGCGTGCTCGATGTGACATTTGCCACCCAGAACGGGTCCGCTCTCTCCGGGACGCATTACCTTGGCCGCACCAACACGCTCCATTGGGATGACGGCGATTCCTCACCGCGCGACATTGACATCCCCCTCGTGCCGGATGGTTTGGTGAGCACGAACCGCCAGTTCAGCGTGCGTATCTCCAATCCGACCGTGGTGGGTGCGCTCGGTCCGAACGCGCTCGCCACCGTGACGATTGTGAATCAGGATGCGTATGGCAATCCGCAGTTCTCCGCCGGCAGCTACACGGTGCATGAGCAGGGCGGCTACGCCACCGTGACGGTGGTGCGGGTCGGCGGCAGTTCTGAGACGATCAGCGTGGATTTCAGCACCGTGCCGGGCACCGCCGTGCCGATCGGCCAGTTGGCGAACTACGTTCCGACCAACGGCACGCTCACGTTTGGACCCGGCGAAGTGGCCAGGAGCTTCTCCGTGCAGATTCTCAACGACGACGTGGTGGATCCCTCGCCTTTCTTCTTCACGGTTGGTCTCGCGGGGCTTACCCCCGCCGGTGCCGCTTTGGGCACGCCCACCGCCGTGCCGGTGTACATCCTGGACGCCCAGAGTGTGAACGAACCCGCCGGCTCAGTTGATCCCATCTTCACCGGCGGCATGAATGATGACGTGTACTCGGTGGTCTTGCAGCCGGACGGCCGGATTCTGGCCGGCGGCAATTTCACCACGGTCAACGGACTAGCCCAGAACCGCATGGCGCGCTTGCTGCCCGACGGCACGACGGATTTCGAGTTCCTGGTTGGCTTGAGCGGCGCGAACGCCCCGGTTCGCGCGATCCTGACGCAGCAGTTCTCCAACGGGACGCGCATCGTGGTGGGCGGCGCCTTCACTCAGTTTAACGGAGTCAACCGCAAGTCCATTAGCCGCCTGAACTACGACGGCGCGCTGGACAGCACCTTCAACCCCGGCGCCGGCGCGGACGGCACGATCTACGCCCTGGCCGAGTCGTATGTCACGGTCGGCGGCGCGCGCCGGATCTATGCCGCGGGCGCGTTCAACACCTTCAACGGCGTTACCAGCCCGGGCATCGTCCGGATCAATGACAGTGGGACGGTGGACACCACCTTTAACGTCGGGGTGGGCGCGGACGGCGTCGTTTACGCCCTGGCGGTCTATCCCACGAACACCATCCACGCCGGCAAGATCGTCATCGGCGGCAGCTTCCTCAACGTCAACGGCGTTCCCCGCGCCCGCATCGCGCGGCTGAACCTGGACGGCTCCTTGGACACCACGTTCAACCCCGGCACCGGGGCGGACGATGTGGTTCGGGCGGTCGCGCTCGAGCGGGATGGGCGGGTGTTGGCGGGCGGGGCGTTCACGCATGTGAACGAGACAAACGCACTCAACCGGCTGGCCCGATTCAACCTCAACGGCTCGGTGGATGCGCAGTTCAAGCTGGGTTTGGGCTCCGGTTTCAATGACTTGGTGTACGGCATCGCGATCGAGGAAAACAACCGCATCGTCGTCGTGGGCGACTTCGCCCGCGCCAGCGGCGTGTCCCGATCGCGCATCACGCGGCTCCTGCCTGACGGGTCGGTGGATCCCAGCATCAACTTCGGGGCCGGCGCCAATGCCTTCATCGCTGCCCTGGCCATTCAATCGGATGGCCGGTACGTCATCGGCGGTGGGTTCACGCAGGTTCAAGGTGAGACCCACAACCGCATTGCGCGCCTTTATGGCCGGTCCCGCGCTGGTTCGGGACAACTTGAGTTCGATGCGCCGATTTACGTGGTGGACGAAAACGTCACGAACGCCGTGATCACCGTGCGTCGCATTGGGGGCACCAGCGGCACTGGACCGACCGGCGCGGACCCCGTGACCGCAACCTTTACGGCGGTAAGCGGGACTGCGATCCACGGAGTCAATTTCTACGGCGTGACCAATACCCTCGTCTTCCCGCTCGGTGAAGTGATGGCGGAAGTCGTGGTGCCGGTGCTGCAGGATTTCCAGATCACGCCGGATCTCACCGTGAACCTGGCGATTTCCGACGTCTCGGCCCCGGCGGAGACGGGGCCGCAACCCACCGCGGTGTTGAAGGTGATGAACGTGGACAACGGCATCAGCTTTGACACGGCCACGCTTTCGCGGAACGAGGATGCGATTGACGGCTTCGCCACCGTTGAGATTGTGCGCACCGGCAGCACGCGGGGCACGTCGGCGGTTCTCTTCACCACGACCACCAACGGCACGGCTGTGGTCGGCGTCAACTACCAGGAAACCACGAATCTGCTCGTGCAGTTCCTGCCCGGTGAAAGCCGGAAGGCGGTGAAGATTCCGGTGCTCCACAACCCGGTGGCCGAAGGCGACAAGACCGTCACGATGGAATTGAACACGCCGATCAACGCGCTCCTGTTCAATCCGTTCCAGGCGGTGTTGACGATCGTTGATGTGGATCGTGCGCCGGGCGAGTTGCGCTTCGCGTCCGCTTTGTTCGTGGCCGGCGAGGGCGACGGCAACGCCGTTATCACGGTCGTGCGCACCAACGGCCGTAGCGGCGTGGTTTCCGTGAATTTTGCCACGACGCCGGGCACGGCCACGCCCGGGCTGAATTACTTCTCCACCAATGGCCTGCTGACCTTCGCCGACGGTGAGTTCACCAAGAGCTTCGCCATCCGCTTGTTGGACGACCCGTTCGTCACCGGCGAACAAACCGTGACCATCACGTTGTCAGATCCGAGCGCGGGCGCGACCCTCGGATCCCCGTCCTCCGCGATTCTGGCGATCCAGGACAACGACGTGGGCATCAGCTTCTCCAGCCCGGCATACGTGATCAGCGAGCGCGAGCCCGCCGTGTCTGTCAACGTGATGCGGCTGAATGCCACGAACCAGGTGTCCACGGTGGACTTCACGACCCAAAACGGCACGGCGCTGGCCGGGACGAACTACGGAAGCAGTTCTGGCACGCTCACCTTCGGTATGGGCGAGACGGTGAAGTTTCTCAGCTTCCCGATCCTGCGCGATCCGCGCGTGACGGGGAACCTGACCTTCTCGGTGCTCCTGACCAACGCCAGCGGCGGCGTGCAACTCGTGCCGCCGAATCCGGCCACCGTCGTGATCGTGGACGCTGATACCGGCTTCAGTTTCGCCAACGCCGCCTTCAGCGTGAGCGAGAACGCCACTAATCTGCTGGTCACGGTTCTCCGCTCGAACGCGAACAGCGGCACGGCGACCGTCAACTACGCCACCGAGGATGACACCGCGGTGGATGGGATTGATTATGTTTCCAGCAGCGGTGCGCTGGTCTTCACGAACGGGGAAGCGCTGAAGACGCTGGCCATCCAGATCAAGGACAACGCGCAGGTCCAGGACGACCGCGCGTTCCGGATCCGCCTGTTCAACCCGAGCGTCGGAGGGCAGTTGATGCCGCCAGCGGAGGCGGTGGTGACCATCTCGGACAACGACGCGGGCCTCCGCTTCTCGAGCGCGGCCTACAGCCTCATCGAGAGCAGCTTCGCGGCAACCATCAACGTCGTCCGGAGCAACTTCACCAACAGTGTGGTTTCGGTGGGCTTCACGACGGAAGATGGCACCGGGATCGCGAACCTGGATTACTTCCCGACCAATGGCACGCTGCTCTTCACTAACGGCGAGGTCTCCAAGACCTTCACGGTCCGGGTGGTGGACGACAACGTCGTGAAAGGCAACCGCACGGTGCTGCTCAAGTTGCTCAACCCGGTGGGCGACACCTCCATCGTCAACCCCGGGGCCGCCACGCTGACGATCTTTGACGATGATGGCAGTCTGATTGTGGCTGCCGGTTCCGCGCTCCTGTCCGAAACCAATGGAAATGATGTGATTGATCCGGGCGAGCCTGTGACCATCTTGTTCGGCCTGCGGAATAGTGCCGGCACGAACGCGCTGAACGTCACCGCCACCCTCCTGGACGCCAACGGCGTGAAGCCGACCACCGTTTCCCAAGTTTACGGCGCGCTGCCCGTGGGCGGTCCGGCGGTTTCGCGGCCCTTCAGCTTCCGGGCTGTCGGCACCAACGGCCAGAGCATCGCCGCGACCCTCAGCCTCAAGGACGGACTTACAGACCTTGGGGTGGCCGTGTTCAACTACACCATCGGCACCACTGCCCGGACCTTTTCGAACAACGCTGCGATCGCGATCAACGACGCCACGGGGACGCCCGTTGGCGCGACGCCGTATCCTGCCACCATCAACGTCAGCGGCGTGGATGGTCTGGTTGCACAGATGACGGTGACGGTGTCGAACCTGACCCACGCGTCGGCGGGAGATGTGGGCATGCTCCTGGTCGGCCCGGCGAACAAGAAGGCGGTCCTCATGGCCAACGCTGGCGGATTCAATCCCGTGACTGGGGCGACTCTCACGTTCGACGACACGGCGACGGCCACTTTGCCGCTGGGGACGTCCTTCGGCTCCGGTCGCTACAAGCCCACGACGTATCAGGCGGTGCCACCCTTCCCGGCGCCGGCCCCGCCGCAACCATACACCAATGTTCTGTCCACCTTCACCGGCAGCAATCCAAACAGCGCTTGGTCGCTCTATGTCATTGACGACCTGGCCGTGTTCGGCGGGGCCATCTCGAACGGCTGGTCGCTTTCCTTCCTGAGTGTCAAGCCCGTGGGCGCCGCGGCCGACCTTTCGTTGGCCATGACCGCCACCCCCGAGCCGGTGATCGTCACCAGCAACGTGACCTACACGCTGACGCTGGACAACCACGGCCCGTCGGCCGCGAGTGCGATCGTGGTGAGCAACCCGGTGCCTGCCAACGCGGTCTTTGTCTCGGCCACACCCACCCTCGGGAGTTTCACGAACGTAGGGGGCGCAATGGTGTGGTCGGTGGATTCCTTGGCCACCAACGGCACCGCCAGTTTGAGCCTCGTCCTCAGTTCGGTGGCCGGCGGCGACATCACCAACCGCGCCGTCGTGTCCAGTGGCACGTTCGATCCGTACACCGGCAATAATTCCGCCAGTGTCGTTTCCACCGTCATCACACCGGAGGCTGACTTGGTGATGGAGATGAACGACGCGCCCGATCCGGTGACGGCAGGCTATCCGCTGACTTACGTAATGGGCATCACCAATCGGAGTCGGGCCACCTCGGTTGGCGTTACTGTAACCAACAACCTGCCGGCCGGGGTGGCTTTTGTGTCTGTCGCGGCCTCGCAGGGTGCGAGCGGCCTGGCGGGCAATAAGGTATGGGCGGCTTTGGGCAACCTGGGTGCTGGCAACCGGGCGACCGTGACGCTGGTCGTGCGCCCAATGCAGGCGGGAACGCTCACCAGCACGGCCTCGGCCACTTCAGTGACGAAGGATCCCTTGAAGGGCAACAACACCGCCTCCGTGAAGACCATGGTGGAAGCGCAACTGACGGCCTACCGGACCAGCGGTGGCATCCGGTTGGTCAGCGCGGGCATTTCCGGTTCGGTGTTGGAGTCAACACCCTCACTCACGCTGCCGGTGGTCTGGACGCCGTTGCTGACGAATCCGCCACCAGTGGTCGAGCTGCCCATCACGGGCGTGAACCAGTTCTTCCGCATCCGCCCGCCGTCGCCGTGATCGGCGACAGGCAGGACGGACGCGGGCCGGCGTGTCGGCGAGCCACGGCCTGATAGCTTGCCGGCGCGGGTTCGGCGGAGATGGGTGGAAGTGAACCGATTTCGGCGACGCGCCGGGAACGGGCGGTTGGTTGCCGGGATGGCGGTCAACCAGAGGTCAGGCAGTTAATTTGCAGAGCAAGTGTGTTATGAAGAATGCTTTTCGGTGTTTCGAGTTGTTCCCCGCGCGCGGGGTCCGTTTGCTGGCCATGGCCATCCTGCTGGCGTGGGGGATGGCCGCCTCGCTGGTGGCGGCGCCTTTCGACCGGCAGATCAGTTTCACCCAGCCCGATGGCACACCCATCCAACTGCATGGCAAGGGTGACGAGTTCGCCGCGGTGTTCGAGACGCTGGATGGTTACACCGTGGTGTTCGACCAGGGCCAGCGGGCCTATTGCTACGCCCGGCAGGCAGCGAATGGCGAACTGGCCTCCACCGGCACGCAGGTGCAGTTGGGGAATCCGGTCACGCTGGGCCTTGTCAAGGGCGTGCGGATGAGCGCCGAGGCGCGCAAGAAGATGGTCGTTGAGCGCTGGCAGCTTTGGGAGCAGGGCATGCAGATTCGCCAGCGCTGGGAGGCGCAAAAAGCCGCCGCACGAGCCTTCTATCAACCGTCGAAAGACGGTCAGTATGCTCCGCCGCCCTTCACCACCACCGGCCTGAAAGTGGGCCTCACGCTGCTGATTGATTTCTCCGATGACCCGGCCACGCTCACCCAGGCGGAAGTCGTCAGCTACCTCAACAGCGACAACTATACCGGATTTGGAAACAACGGTTCGGTCAAAGAGTACTTCGAAGACAACTCGGGCGGCCAGTTGACCTACACCAACGTCGTAACCGTCTATGTGCGGGCGCCGAATCCGAAGACCACCTACAACGTTATCACGCAAGACGGAGTCACGAATGCCAACACGCTCATCAAAGATGCTCTGGACACGTTGAAGGCGCTGCCGAACTACACCACCGAGATACTACCCACGTTCGATGCGCTGACCGTGGACAACAACAATGAGGCCGTCGCGTTCAACGTTTTCTACACGGGTGACAACGGAGGTGTCTGGTCCATGGGCCTGTGGCCGCATTCGTCGGCCTTGTACATCGTCGGAGCTCAGGAGCTTTCGCCCGGCGGGAAGAAGGTCTTTCGCTATCAGATCACGAACATCGGCAACCAACTGGAGATCAGCACCTTCTGCCATGAAAACGGCCACATGCTTTGCGGTTACCCGGACATTTACGACTACGACTACGACTCGATAGGCGGCGCGGGCCTGTTCTGCCTGATGAATTCCGGCGGGATTGGCGGCAATCCCTCGCAGATTTGCGCCTACCTCAAGCGGGCCTCGGGCTGGGGGACGACCACCGAACTGGACGCAGATTCGTCGCTCGTGGCTGAAGTCACGGCCAGCGCTGGAACGAACTTCAACCACTTCTACCGGTTCCAGAACCCGAATGTGCCCACCGAGTACTATCTGGTGGAGAACCGCCAACAAGTTGGTCGTGATGCGTTGCTGCCCGCCTCGGGCATCGCCATCTGGCATGTGGATGAGTTGGGCGATCGCGACGACCAGCGAACGGGCTACAATTCCACACACGCCAATTATGAGTGCTCGCTGATCCAGGCGGACAACCAGTATCATTTTCAGCGCAACCTCAATGACGGTGACGCCCGGGACCTCTATTATTCCGGCAATCCCGCGGTGGGTTACGCCAACGAGTTCTCGGACAACACGGCACCCAGCGCGCGATGGTGGGATGGATCGCTTTCGGAGGTGACGTTCGCTGACTTCAGCGAGAGCGGCGATACGATGACCTTCCGGGTGGGTTCCGGCCTGCCGAACTTGAAATTCCTCTCCGCCACGATTTCCGGGGGCAACGGCAATGGCGTCATTGATTTCAATGAGTGCAACGACCTGACCGTGACCCTCACGAACGCCGGCATCGTGGACATTTCATTCGTCGAGATGACCCTCTCCACTCTTACTCCGGGCGTGGCATTGATGCAGCAGGCGGCCAGCGTGCCGCTGCTCCCTGCCGGCACTGCGGCGAGCAATTCGGTCCCATTCAAAGTCAGCACGGCGGAGGATTTCATTTGTGGCACGCCCATTGACTTCGTCCTGGTCGTCAAGTCCCTGCAAGCGTCCATGACGAACCTTTTCCGCCTCGCGACGGGGGAGCGGGGCGATTTGGCCCGGTTCGACAGTCTCTTCCCGGTTGGCATCCCGGACGCGGACACCAACGGAGCCTTCTCTCCGCTTCTCGTGACGGGTGTCGCGGGCGCCATCGGCAAGGTGATGGTTTCGCTGCACATTGAGCACACCTTCGCCTCCGATCTGACCCTAGAATTGATTGCCCCGGATGGTACGACCAACCTGCTGGCCGTGCGGGCGGGCGCGAACGGACGCAATTATGGCGTGGCTTGCTCGCCGGATTCGAGCCGGACCCTGTTTGATGATGATGCCACCAATCTCGTCGCCAGCGGTTTCGCCCCCTTCGTCGGCAGTTACCGGCCGGAGGAGCCGCTTGCGGCGTTTGTCGGCAAGTCCGGCGCGGCCGTCAACGGCTATTGGATGCTGCGCGCGGTGGACCAGTCCAGACCTGACGTCGGCGTGATTCAGTGCTGGTCGCTGCTGCTCTATCCTGCCGTCTGCACCGATGGGGGCGGCCAGTGCCCCGGCAATGACTTGGCCGTGAAGGTTTCGGATGATCCTGACCCGGTGGTGATCGGCAGCAACTTGGTTTACACCATCACGGTCACCAACACGTGGTCCAAACTGGCCAAGGGTGTCGTCCTGAACCAGTCGCTGCCCAGCAGCGTGGCCTATGTCACCGCGACCACCACCCAGGGCACGGTCAACTACGGCGGCAACGTCGTGACGGCCAATATCGGCAATCTGCCCGCCGGCAGCGCCGCGACGATCACGGTCACCGTGCTTCCCGTTCTCACTGGCACCATCTCCTCCACCATCAACGCGGCGTCTGCCGAACCAGACATCCACCCGGCGGACAATGTGGTCACGGTCACCACGTCCGTCCTGATCCCGTCCTCGGACCTCGCCGTCACGCTGTCCGGCGCGCCCAACCCGGCGACCGTGGGCGGGACGCTTACTTACACGGCGGTGGTCCGCAACAACGGCCCGGCCACGGCCAGCGGCATCGTTGCAAGCAACAACCTGACCTCCGCCATGCTCATCTTGGGGGCCAGTTCCTCCAAGGGGACTGCCGTGACGAGTGGGGAATCGGTGGTGGGCTTGATCGGAACGCTGACCAATGGTGAAACCGCCACGGTCACGATCGTCGCCATGCCGCTCACGGCAGGCACCATTCGGGCTTCCGCGCATGCATTTGGCGGCCAGAACGATCCGTTCCTTGCGAACAACTTCGCCGTGGCCGCCATCGTCGTCGGCCAGGCAGCCGACCTCGGCATCAGTTTGATGGATCAACCCGACCCGGCGGTTCTTTCGAGCAATTTTTCCTACTTCATCACCGTGACCAACGCCGGCCCGAACACTGCCACCAACGTGGTCGTCAGCCACGCGCTGCCGGGTGGCGGCTACCGTGTGATCAGTTCACCGGTTTCGCAAGGCTCGACGTCCCTTGGCAATGGGACGCTGGCTTGGGACGTTGGCAGCCTCGCCGTGAGCGCCACGGCGAGCATGACCGTGGTGGGCAACTGCACCAATTTCGGCACGTTGAACTCCTTCGTGACCGTCAGCGCCGCCCAGACCGATCCTAACCTGGCGAACAACGCCGCCAGCGCCGTTACCGTGGTTGCACCTCCGTTCGTGGTCATCAAAACCGCCGGGGCCACCCTGACGAGCGAGAGCAGTAGCCCCGTCAACGGTTCCGTGGACGTTGGCGAGACAGTGACTTTCCAGTTGCGGCTGCGGAATACCGGTAACGTGAGTAACACCAATCTCGTCGCCACGCTGCTCGCGTCCGGAGGCGTCACGCCCATCACTCTCAGCCAGAGTTACGGCGTGCTGCCGCCCGGCGGTCTGCCAGAGAGTCGTTGGTTCACGCTGACCGCCGGCGGCACAAACGGCGGTACGCTTGCCGTCACGCTCCAGCTTCTGGACGGTCCGAATGATTTGGGGACCGTGACCTTTGATTTCCCGCTCCCGAACCTGCGCACGTTCGCTAATCCGGCTGCGATCAGCATCCCGGATGAAGGCGCGGCGTCGTCGTATCCTTCCACCATCACGGTAGGGGGGCTCTCCGGATTGGTTGGCCAAGTGACCGTAACCCTCTCGAACTTGAATCACAGCTACCCAGATGACTTGGACATCCTCCTTGTCGCACCCGGCGGACAGAGAGTTCTCCTCATGTCAGACGCCGGAGAGAACGGGGCGTTGTTTGACGCTTCCGTGACGCTCGATGGCGCCGCCGCGGAGAGCCTGCCGGACGGAGCGCAGATTCTTTCCGCCCGCTACCGCCCTGCGGATTATGAGCCGGGCGACCCCTTCGCCAATCCGGCGCCCGCCGGCCCGTATGCGGCTTCGCTGGCGAACTTCGGGGGCGCCAACCCCAATGGCGATTGGAAGCTCTATGTCGTGGATGACACCCTGGGAGACGCCGGCAGCATCGCGGGCGGCTGGCAGATGACCATCAAGACGATTACACCTGTCAACCAGGTGGCCGACCTTCAACTAAGCGGCGTTGCCACGCCGATGCCGGGCCAGGTGGGCGAAAGCTTGGTTTACACGTTCACCGTCACCAACGCCGGACCTAACGCAGCCGGGAATGTCGCGCTCACGAACCGGATGCCAGTCGGCGCGCGGCTTCTCGCCCCCCTTTCTGGTCCGGAGTTCAACCACGGTACCGGCAGCAATGCCGTTTCCGGCAATTATCTCTACGCCATCTTAAAGTCTAGTTCTCTCCCCGCCGGGGCCACCGCCGCCGTCACAAGCATTGTGTCGCCCACGGCGGTCGGTCCGCTGCTCAACACGGCGACCGTGACCACCAGCGATACGGACCTGAATCCCGTCAACAACACTGTGTCCGTCGGAACAACTGTGCCTCTACCCGTTGCTGACGTCGGGATCCTCGAACAACTCATCGCGCCGGACCCGGTGACGTTTGGAAGCGCCGTTACTTTCACAGTTACCGTGACCAACAAGGGGCCCCGCTGGGCGCTCCAGGTGGTGCTGACGAATACTCAACCCGAAGGGGTCAGTTTCCTCAGCGCTAGTACAAGCATCGGAAGCACGACCATCGAACCTGTCATCGTCACGGTTTACGTTACGAATGAGGTCACGAAAGCCGTCGAGACAACTAATGTCACGAAAACCGTTGCCACGGCTGCGCTTGGCGATCTCCCTCCCGGCGGTAGTGCGGAGGTATCCATCGTTGCCACGGCTGCCACCATCGGCACCTGGACCAACACCGCAGGCATAAAGTCCGCTTCGACGGATGAGGTCATGACCAACGACTGGAAGGAGCTAGAGTTCGACGTTGTTGCTCCCGCACCTAGAATCGTTGCCGTGCAGGAAAGCGTAGCCCTGCTCAAGGAGAGTAACTTGCCTCCCAATGGCGCGATCGAGAAGGATGAGGAGGTGACCGTTTCGCTCGCTTTGACGAACAGTGGTTCGGCGGACACGACGGACCTGTGGGCTACGCTTGAACCATCGGGCGGGGTCACGCTGATCACCAACAGCGTGAGCATCACCAACAGGCTGGAATATGGCGTCGTCGCGCATGGCGGAGCCGCCGTTTCGCGGGACTTCACCTTCGTCGCTAGCGGTGACGATGAGGGCCTTGTGACCGCCACGCTGAGACTTCGAGATGGAACCAACGACTCCTCTGTGACGTTCACTTTCCAACTGCCCGTCACTAAGACCTTCGCCAACACGAACACGCTCACGATTCCGGACTCCGGACCGGCGGTGCCCTATCCTTCCACCATCGTGGTGTCCAATGTCAACGGTCGGGTGAGTCGGCTCGCCGTCTCGCTGCACGGCTTGTCACATGGATTCCCAGATGACTTGGACCTCCTGTTGGAGGGGCCAACCGGACAGAAGCTGGTGCTGATGTCCGATGCGGGCGGCGGTTTTGCGCTCACGAACGCGACCGTGACGCTGGACGACGAAGCCGATGACGCTCTGCCCGACTCATCACAAATCGCCGATGGAACTACCAACAACTCCTACCGCCCCGTGAACTACGAAGCGGGAGACATCTTCCCCGCGCCCGCCCCGACGGGTGCCTTGGAGGCAGGATTGGCTGCGTTTAACGGCATGAAACCGAATGGAGACTGGAAGCTCTATGTGCGCGACGACGCCACCGGCGATGCGGGCAGGATCAATGGCGGTTGGAGTCTCAGCTTGACAACGTTCACCAACGTGAACCCGGTGGCCGATCTGGCGCTTACTGCACTCACCTACTCGCCCGACGCGGCTTACGCAGGCGACACCGTGACC
>CAYJNU010000071.1:0-8169 GCA_964371005.1 uncultured Verrucomicrobiota bacterium
GATTACAAGTCTGCGATACAGCAGAGTGCAACCCTGCGCTACGAAGCCGGGCGTAGGGACGTTGTTGCGATCGGACGGTGGCTTGGACTATTCTGCGCCCATGTTCCCGGCGGAGCAAAACCCGCGGCTGGAACGCGTCGCGTTTGAACTGCGCACCACTGGTGTGAGGCCGGAAGCGGCCAACCCGCTTCGTTCGGGCACACACACCCGCGGATACCTTCCCCACGTCAAACGCGAAGGCGCGCGTTACTTCGTCACGTTTCGCCTGGCCGATTCGTTGCCCAAAGAGGTCTTGCTCAAGCTTCAAGCCGAGCGGGCGGAGCGGTTGCAGCGTTTTCATGCAGCCCAGGAGGCCGACAAGAACCTTGGGGCAACCCTTGCTAAGGCGGAGGAGCTTGACGAAATAGAGCGTGATTACTTTCGCAAGCTGGAAGCGTATTTGGACAAAGGGGCAGGCGAATGCTGCCTCAAACGAACCGAGATCGCGTCGCTGGTGGCCAACGCCTTTCGTTTCTTCGACGGCGAACGCTACCGGCTCGACGCGTGGGTCGTGATGCCGAATCACGTTCACCTCGTATTCTGGCCGATGCCGAACCACACTTTGAGCGGGATCGTCCAAAGCTGGAAGCGGTTCACGGCGCGTGAAGCGAACAAGATTCTCCGGCGCACCGGCCAGGCCTTTTGGCAGCCGGAGCCGTTTGATCACTGGATTCGCAATGACGAATAACATGCGCGGTGCTGCTGCTACGTAGTGAACAACCCGGTGAAGGCGGGCCTGTGCGCGGCACCCGAAGATTGGCAGTGGAGTATCGCTTGGCGTGGAAAGCCGCCCACCCCGTAGCGCAGAGTTGCACTCTGCTGTATCGCCGAATTGCATTCGGCAAACCGTCACAAAGCCCTCACGTTTCCGACCCGTTCCGACACCGTGCAGATTACAAATCTGCGATACAGCAGAGTGCAACTCTGCGCTACGCCTTCGGGCTGCCATCGCCACTGGAACCTTCACGCGCTGATCCTCAAGGTTGGAGTCACGGCCTTGCATGTTCACCTTCCGGCCAGGCTCTTTGCCTGACGGATCATCCATTCCAATTTCGTCGGGCGCGCGTCGGCGCCGTAAATCTCCGGCACGCCGCTCAGGTAGCCGAGCAACGCGTCCGGCGTGACCTCGGCGGCAAACGGACTCACCACCAGCCATTCGGCGAAGGCGCTGGCGCTCGCGGCAAGGCGCATCGCGGGGCTCGCTTGCTCCAGCGACACGGCGTTGCCGCTGTAGGGCACCGCCCACTCGTGCTCGCGGTAATCCGTCGTGCCGGGAATCTTGAAGCGGCAGCGCACGGTGCAGAGCGGGCCTTCGCCGGCGGGATTCACCTCCACGGTGTAAAGCGCGTTGCCGGCTTCCTGCGCGGCGATCTCGGCGGCGTCCACGGTGTTATCGCGGAACTGCTCCTTGGTGAGTTGATGCTTCGCGTAGCCGATCTGCCGATACGCCGTGACGCGTTTCGGGTTGAACTTGACCTGCACCTTCACGTCCGACGCCGCGACCTGCAGCGCGCCCGCGAGCTGGCCGGCGAACTCCGTGGCGGCTTCCTCCGGCGCGTTGATGAACCCGTAGCGGCCATCGCCGTTGCGCGAGAGGACTTCGAGCAAGTCATCGTTGAACCCTTCCCAGCCAATGCCAAAGCAATCGAACGCGATGCCCTGCTTCCGATGCGCCTCGACCTTTTGCTTGAGCGACTCGGGCTCGACGTTGCCAAGGTTCGCCGCGCCGTCGGTGAGCAGCACCAAGCGATTGATGCCGCTGGCAAGGTAATGTCGCAGCGCGGTGGCGTAGGCGAGGTTCATGGCTTCCTCCAAATTCGTGCCGCCCTGCGGCGTGAGGCCGCCGACTTGATCCAGCACTTCGCCCGATTTGTCGCCGGCCATGCCGTCCACCCACAGACGTGGCGTGCGGGCGAAGGTGATGACGCTGAGCTTGTCCGGCGGCTGCAACTGCCCGGCGAGCACGCGCAACGCCTCGCGGATGATCTGCACGCGGTCGGCACGCTCCATCGAGCCGGAGTTGTCGAGCAGCAACACGAGATTCAGCGGACGCCCCGCCTGCCGGCCCGCCGCGGCGGTCTTGAGCGAGAAGCGGAGCAAGTCACGGTTGTGCGCGAACGGATATCGCGCCCGCTCCCACGCGAACGCGACTGGCACACCCGGCGGCGGCTCGGGATCGCGGTAATCGAAGGCGTTGATGAACTCCTCGGCGCGCACGGACGCCGCGTCCGGCATCTGGCCCTTCTCCAGACTGGCCGCCGCGAGCTTGAACGACACGTCGCTGACGTTGAGCGAGAAGGTGGAGAAGGCGTTGTCGCTGGTCTGGACTTCGGGTTGGGGAACGGGGGCGTTGGTGGAAGGCTTCCGGACGGTTTGGCTTCTATCGGTATCAACAGTGAACACGATTCCGTCTTCCTCGATCGAATACTTGATCGGCGTCTCGGCGGCTCTGACGATGGCGTCAAGTATGTCGGCAAGGCGAGCGTTCTTGAGTGGTCGGTCGATTTGCACGGCAACAGCATTGATGTCCACTGCTTCGACGTTTCCTGGAGAAATTGGTAAACCAGTTGTCGGATCAATGCTTGCGGGGGAATCCGCCTCGGACGACTCGTTCTCTGGCTTGAGAACCAAGTTGATCCCCTGCTTCTCAGGGTCGTGTCTCTTGATTTCGTCGCTCAGATGGTGAACCACTTCTGCAAGCGGCAGGCCGTCGTATCTCGTGCCGTCCATCTGGACATCTTGGAGTTTCCTGACCATGGCCTGACGCCCATTGACTGCGGGAATCAGATTGGTGGCGTATGCAGTGGGCGCGCGAACCCGCCCTTGGTCCGAAGTCTTGCCTATTTCATAAGCTACAGAGGTTGTTGTTTTCCTGATTTTGCTTTCACGATTGCGGACGGATTGGGCCTCGCGTGCGTCCTTGGCAAGCTCAAGATAGTATGCCGCCGCACGATTCTCGGGCTCGGCCTTGAGTGCCTGCTTAAGCTCTTCCTCGGCCGCTTCGAGTTTGCCCAACTCGTATAGCAGTCTGCCATCCCGGGTGAATCGCGCGCCTTCGCTCGGTGCCGGGCCACTGCTGGGACGAGCCGGGGTGACCTTGGCGCGGGCCAACTCCTCGGTCTTTGCGCGCTCGACTCCCAAGGCGACGCCCGCTTCCGTCGTGGGCAAGACGATGGCGGGCCGCTGTCCACGGACTGCTTCTGCCGCCGCAACGCCACCGACGTCCTTCCCGGCGGTGGTCGTCACGGTGAGCGCATCAACATCCATGCTTTGGACCTTCTCCGCGGGGGCGATGCGCTCGCCCTCGGTGAGCTCGCGGCCGTTGGCGAGATACCGTTCCCGCACTTCCGCGACTTGCTTCCGATCGAACTCCGCGAACGATACGCCCCCTTGCTTTTGGTGTTGCTTGTCCGTCCATTGGAGAGTTAGGTCGCCGGCGCTAACTGTGGTTTCGTCTCCTCTGCGCGCGCTGGCCAAAGGTGTGAGGCCGCGACCAACCGCAGTCGGGGCTTCCTTCGCTTCCACCGAGGCAGGCGACTTCACGGCGGCGACGCCGAAGTTGAGCGTCGTTCCCTCAACCGCAGGCGCTTTGGCAGCGGGCGCCGGTCGTTTGGCGGCACCTCCCACAAACGATTCGCCGTCGGACGCGAGTCCATACCGGCGGCGGAAAGCGGCGCGGAGTTCTGGGTCTGGTGTCGGCGCCGCCTCGGGCTGGCCAAGGACTACCGTGCTGTCGGGTTTTGTTCCCAGAGGTTCGATGTTCGGTCCCTGCGGCATGTCTTCTGGCGTACCTTTCAACGACGGGACGGGGAGTTGAGGCTGAAACGGGACGAGTTCGATTCCATTGGCTTTGGTGGCTGTTGAAACGATTACGTCGGCGTCTGCCAGAGGTGCGGGTGACGCGGATGGGGGTAGAGGCTGAGCCCGACCTCCGGCCCCACCGCCCCCGACGCCACCCGTGGCCCGGTAAAACCGTTTCCCAAGCTCGGGTGTATCGCCCAAGGCGAGGGTTTTATCGGCGGCGGGTTCACCGAGGGTGACCGGGCCAGGATCCGCAACGATCCTCGCGCCTGCGGTTGGCGAGGGAGCGTTCACCGCGTAACCACCATAGAAACCATCGTGATCCACGCCGCCGGGCGCGACGACGCCATTGGCGGTTTGCGCCGGCAGGCCCGTGACAGTCTGGCCAATGTTCAACGCGCCGCGGCCTCTGGCGGCCAATTCCTGGTTCTGGTGGGGCTGACTGCGGTTGGCCCCAGCCTCTTTGGCGAACAAGTCCTGCGAACTGAAGTCGCTATAGAATCCACGGGGCGCGGAGCTTTCGTCCCAGAGCGTGGCTGCCGGCCCCTCCGCTCGGCCCGAAGTGTCGCTCTTGCTCTTAGCGCCGGTGTCGAAATACCACGATTCAGGCTTGCCCGAGGTGAGGGTGTCGACTGTGGTGTCTCTGTCTTCGTAGTAACGCCCGAGCCTGAGGTTGACCTCGGGCTGGCGTTGATCAGGCCGGTCCAGCACTCCCTCCCATTTCGGATCTGCAACGGCGTACTTGGTTCCGACCGACTTCGCCCCGCCGGCTGGTTCTTGTGTCACCACGAACTGGTCTTTCACGGATTGATCGCGCTGGGATCCACGTTCGGTCGCGGATCCATACCTGCGTTGGAACACGACCGTCTCTTCACTATCATCCGCTTTGGAAGGCGCTGACGCCTCCGGGTCGGGTCTGGCGGCCACGCCTGCGACGCCTTTGGCCAGCGCTTCCGCTTCGGACTTGGCTTCGCTTGGCAGAACGATGGTTGAGCCTGCCCGTCGTGCGGGCGCTGGAGGCGGAGTTGCGACGGCGAACGCTCCGGCGGCGGGCGGGGCGACGACGGCGGTATTCAGCGGTTCGCCCGCCGAGGCGGTGACGGACGGAGTCGAGGGCGGAGTTCCCGCTGAGATCTGCCCTGGCGTCTCATGACTGAGACGGTCACGCCGGGCCGCATCGAAGTAACCCACAACATCCGCTGCTTGGAGGTGAGAAGCGTCGCCAGCGGCGCCAAACGAATACGTCATCATCGGTAATCCGTGAGTCGAGTCATCCCCCCGGTTCGGCGGTGGAGCAACGGGCGCGCTTGCTGACCGCGGCGCTGCGGAGGGTAGCGGAGTGATGGTATTGCGACGTTTGAGGGCATAAGCGTCTTCCTCCCCAAGCATCCCGCGCGACTTGGAACGAGAGAGTCCCGGCAGCAACGCCGCGATGCCTAAGAGCGCCACCAGCGTCGCGGCCAAGCTCATCGGGATCAGCCAGGAGCGCTTCGCCTTTTGGTCACTGGCCAGCTTCGGCAGCAGGGGAACGGTCTTGAAATGCGCGAGGAGCTTTTCCCGGCGTTCGTCGGACAACTTGAGCGGCGGCTGATCGGTCGCCGGTTCGGCTTGAGTGGCGACGGTTTCGCGGACGAGGCCGATGGTGGCTTGCAGGCGGTCGTGGAGCTTTGTCAGTTCCGCGTCTTGGGCGAGGGCGCGGCGGACGGCGGCGGCCTCGTCGGCGGAGAGTTCGCCCAGCAGCAGCGCGGTGAGGCGGGCTTCCAGTTCCTCTCGGGGCGTTTTGGGAGAATCCGGGTTCATGGGAGACCTCCGAGAAAATCCGAAATCCGAAATCCGAAATCCGAAGGAAATCCGAAGCTCGAAATCTGAATAGGCGCGGTTGCCATCCCGGTTGACGCCGGGCGGGCGGACGATGAACCGCCGAGACGCGAGGGACGCAGAGAGAAGGCAAAGTCAGCGGCGCTCTGCCGAGCCGCCGCTACGCGAGACAGGCGTTTTTCGTGCTTCGCACTTCGCACTTCGCACTTCGTCATGGCACGACTCCGGTTTTCGCCAGCTCAGCCGCGATGGCTTTGAGCGCGTGGTGCAGCAGGTAACCCACGTGGCCGGTCTTCAGGCCGGTGCGCTCGCTGATTTGTTGGTAGGAGAGTTCGTCGTTGAACTTGAGCCGGATCAGCTCGCGGCTGCGTTGGTCCAGGCTTTCCAGGCAGAGCCGCACCAGGCCGATGCTCTCCCAACGGGCGATTTGTTCGTCGGGGAGGGGTTGAGGGTCGGTGGGGTCGGACGGGGCAGACCGGTCCAACAAGTCGGACTGGTCGGGCGGTGGAGTGAGTGAAACCAGCTTTGCGTTGTCGCGCCGGTGGTTGAGGGCCAGGTTGTGGACGGTGCGGTAGAGCCAGCGGCGGGGCTCGCGCACTTCCTCAAACTGGGCGTGAAGTTTCATGAATGCTTCCTGGACCAAATCCTCCGCCGGACCGCGCTCGCCGGTGAGTCGCAGGGCGTAATGGAGGAGCGGCGTTTCGAGGGCTGTAAACAGCTCCTGAATCGTTTCGCCTCCGGGCGATTCCGCTCTGGCTTGGTCTGGTGGCATCACCGCCATGCTTGGCTCATTGTATCCGCCCGGCGCGTTGGTCCGCAAAGGACATTGTTCCTACCAACCTGACACGCGGCGCGGCGGTTTATTAGACGAAAGACCGGCCAATTGACTCCACGTTACCATGCCGGCGAGCGGTGGGCTGCTCGCCGGGTGTCCAGCCGTGGATCTTTCGTTACGGTTGGGTGACCTGCCGGGCTGTGGTTTGCATTCAGTTGAACTGACAGTATCCTTCCGCAAAATTCGCATGAAGAGCACTGCAGCGAACGCTCAGACGCCTGCAAACGGTTCGTCTGGAGAACACCTTTTGGGGCGTTTGTGCGCGAAAACCGTGGCTGGGATCGCGCCTTGGCCGGATCACCGTTGCCGGTGATTCCGCAGCCCGACCCACCGCATGAGTTCATCCCCGCCCGGGTCCAGCACGCCACCGATCCCGGATCACGAATTGATCCGGCGCATCGCCGTGGGGAGTTACGGCAGCATCTGGCTGGCGAGAAATGTTCTCGGCTCCTTCCGGGCGGTGAAGATTGTCCAGCGCCGCACGTTCAAGTCGCCGCGCCAGTATGAGCGCGAATTCGAAGGGGTGCGTCAGTTTGAGCCGATCTCGCGCTCGCACCCGGGGTTTGTGCATATCCTGCACGTGGGCCGCAGCGACGCAGAAGGACACTTTTACTACGTGATGGAACTGGCGGACGATCTGAAGCATCGGCAGCAGATTCAGCCCGCCAGCTACGTGCCGCGCACGTTGCGGGCCGAACTGGAGCAACGCCGTCGCCTGCCGCTCAATGAATGCCTGTTGCTGGGGCAGACGCTGCTGCTGGCGCTGGAGGAATTGCACGAGCGCGGCTTGGTGCATCGGGACCTCAAGCCGGCCAATCTGATCTACGTGGACGGAGTGCCCAAACTCGCGGACATCGGCACGGTCGCCACCGCGGGCCACAAGGACACACCCGTGGGCAGCATCGGATACAATCCACCCGAAGGCTCGGGCCTGCCTGCGGGGGATGTGTTCAGCTTCGGCCGGGTGTTGTACGAGATGTTCAGCGGCGTCCATGTGCAGGAACTGGCGGACGCGTTGCCCGACTTGCGCCCGCGGCTCAAGGACGAGCGTCAGCACAAATTCTACGCCGTCATCCAGGCGGCCACGCACGCGGACCCGAACCGCCGCCCGTCCTCAGCCGGCGCCTTTCGGGAGGCGTTGAGCGCTTTGCTGCCGCTCAACGATGCGGATGTGCCTCGGGCAGATTCCGTCGTTCCAACGGCGAGCAACCCGGCTCCGCCGGAATTGGCCGGGGAATCCCATTACGGCGTGGTCTCGCCGCATTCATTCATTTACGTGCGACGCGAGGCTGACCTCGCGCTGGAAGCGGCCCTGGCGCGGCAAGCGGGGCTGCTGGTTATTTCCGGCGCGCCACAGACAGGGCGAACCTCATTGTTGGCGCGGGCATTGCATCTGGCGCGGCGCGAAGGCGCGCGCGTGGCGTTCACGGATCTTCAGAAGTTCAATGCCGCCAGTTTCGCCTCGCTGGAGAAGTTCTATCAATCGCTGGGCGAATCCCTGGCTGATCAACTTGACCTGCCGGTGGTGCCACGCCGGGCTTGGGATCCGCGCCGAACCCCGAACGCCAATCTTGACCGCTACCTGCGCCGGGAAGTGCTGTCGGACGGCTTCGGACGGGTGGTGTGGGGATTGGACGAGATGTGCCGCATTCAAGACTGGGCTTTCCGGAGCGAAT
>CAYJNU010000071.1:8179-24018 GCA_964371005.1 uncultured Verrucomicrobiota bacterium
CCCGGCGGGCCGCTGGGTCGGTTGACTTTGATCCTGACCGCGCCGACCGAACTCCGACCAGATTTTGGCGAGCACATTACGCTGCGGGAATTCTCGATGGAGGAACTGGCCGAGTTGAATCGTCGCTGCGGCTCGCCGCTAGGTTCGCAGGAGGAACTGGAGGACTTCCGCGCGCTGGTCAACGGCCAGCCATTTCTTTGCCGTTATGGCTTGCTGGAACTGGCCCGGCGTCGCCAAACCCTCCGAACGCCGTTGGGTCGGAGGGATGGCTGGCATGAGGATCTCTTTGCGGTCCCCCTCCAGAGGATCCGTTCGCTGCTGGCCAGCGACGACGCTCTGGCCGCAGCGATGCGGCGCGTTCTAACTGGTCCGGCGCCACTGGAGGCAAACGCGTTTCAGCGACTGCGGAGCGCTGGCTTGGTGACCGGGGAGTCTTCGATCGAGGCCCGCGTCCCCTGCGAACTCTACGCCAGCTACCTGCGCCGGCATCTTTGACGGGCGGTTCTTCCTGATCAGCCGCCGTTTCCAGCCTGTCACTTTGGAGGGCTGGACAGAACAGCCGACATGGCGCATAGTCAACCCGTCGGCGGCGGTTTGGACTGACGCGGGGTCGGTATGTTCGCGCGCTGGTGCGCGAACCCGCAACAAGGTGTCATGTGGGGACGGCGAGGCAAAATCATTCATTGCCCAAGGTGGAATGGTCTGACATCCAAACTTTCGTCGCGCCTGGGAGAATATGAAACGCCATCTGCTGCTCGGACTTCTGGCCGGCGCGCTCGCGCTGGCCGTGCTCCTGAATCTCCACCCGCCCACCGTCCAAACGGATCGGTCGGCACCCCGCCCCGCGATGGTCCCGCCACAGACTCCGCTCGCGCCACCCGGCCTCAACTCGGCAAACCGAACCTCCCCGGTTCCGCCAGCGAGTCCGCCTCCGAGCGTGCGCCCGGCGGGCGAGCGTGAGGGAGCGGCGGCGCATGCGGCCTTTGCGCGCTGGGCCGAGGCGGTTCTGACCGGCGGTTCAACGGCCGATCCCCGGCAAGGCGAGGCGCTGGCTTGGCAGCGACGCGTGGGGTTGCTGGAGTTGATTGAAACTGATCCCAAGCAGGCGCTGGCGCTTGCGGCGCCGTTCCGCTGGCGGCTGGAGCTGCCCCCAAACGTCACTCGCCACTTTGAGCAATGGGTGGACGGTCGCGGCGATTACGAAGTCGCGATGGCGGATGCTCCCGGTGCGGGCGGCGACCACGTCTATCGTTGGGCTGTGATCGGCGGCCAACGCTACGAGGCATTCGTTTACGGTCGGCGCACGACCCAGATTTCGCGCCGCCAAATCCCGCTGCATGGCATCACGTTGGATGGGAAGCTCGCGCTCCTCGCCGAGCCGATCCGCGTGCTGGACGCCGATGAAGCGGCGTACCGGCAGCGAACGGTGCCGGGTGATTTGACTTGCCGTGTCTGCGGGCAATCGGTGACTGCGAACCCGCTGAGGTTGGCGGGGGACATGGGTGGCGAGACGGCGCTGTTTTGCGGCGGCGAGCATCTGGCCATGGTCAGTGCGCGCTGGGTGCTGAACGAGTCTGGCCGACCGACAGCGAACGCGACCGCCGGCGGCGGCGACGCTTGGACGCAAGGACGCAAGACGCTGCTCTACATGCGCGTCAACTTCCCGGACGACCTCACCGAGCCGCTTTCGGAAACGGACGCTTACCGTTCGATGGACGACGTGAACCGATTCTACGTCGAGGGCTCGTACGACACGATTTCGATGACGACGGCGGTGACGCCGTTGCTCACGCTGCCGCAAGTCAAGGCGTGGTACACCACCGCCGGGCCCGGGGCGTTGCTCGACGACGCCCGGGAAGCAGCGCGCAAGGCAGGGTTCGACACCGCCAACTACGACCTCGACATCGTCAGCCACACCTCAGTGCCGGAGTTTGACTGGGGCGGGCTGGGGGGTGTCGGCTGGAAGGCGGTCTGGCTGCAAAGCTACAGTGCCGGCGTGGCGGCGCACGAACTCGGCCACAACTTTGGCCTCATGCATGCAAACTTCTGGGACACGATCACCAACGGCAGCACCGTCATTGGCCCGGGGTACAACGAGGAATATGGCAACAGCTTCGACACCATGGGTGCAGCCGCGGCGGGCGCGAATCACTTTGGGGCGCTGTTCAAGAACTCGCTCGGCTGGCTGCCCGACTCCGCCATTGAGGAAATCACGGCCAACGGCGTGTACCGCATCTACCCCTTCGACTCACCCTTGCGCGAGAACGGCCGACTGTACGCAGCGCGGGTGAGAAAGGACTTCGGGCGCGATTACTGGATGGAGTATCGCCACGCCTTCACCGGGAACGTCGCGATGGAGAACGGGCTCTTGTTGAACTGGTCACCATGGTGGGCCAGCAGCGGCGGCACGGACTTACTCGACACCACGCCGGGCACGGTGACGAAGGCGGACGCGGCGCTGGTCGTTGGCCGCACCTTCAGCGACGGGCCGGCGGGCGTCCACATCACGCCGGTGGCACGCGGTGCGAGCGGCACGGAACCGTGGATTGACGTGCAGGTGAATGTTGGCGATTTCCCCGGCAACTGGCCGCCGTTCCTCCACGTGGAGGGGGAAACGAACAGCGCCGTTCCGGGACAGTTGGTTCATTTCCACGCGACCGCCGTGGACCTTGACGGCGACACGTTGGCATACGCGTGGTCGTTCGACGACGGCACGTTTTCGACGAACAACCTGCCGTGGACGTTCCATGCCTGGGATGCTGGCGGCGAACATGTCGTGCGCTGCGCCGTCAGCGACATGAAGGGCGGCGTGGCCAGCGCCAACGTGCTGGTCACGGTGGATCAGCCCACCGGCTTCCGCCTCAGCGGTGTGATCCTCGACGCCAACGACGATGCCATCGAAGGCGTGCGCGTGGACAACGGCATCACGAACACGGACGGCTACGTCTCGTCCTACACGGATAGCGACGGCGTGTTCATCCTGACCGGCGTGGGCAGCGAGATCACGCTGGAGGCCACGAAATACGGCTACGCTTTCACTAATCGCAACTGGGAGAACCCCATCCAGATCAGCTCGAATCTGCTCCACCTGGATTTTTTCGCGCGCCCCGTGGCGTGGGTAAGCCTGGCTCTCACCACCAATGTCGTCATCGAGGGGAGCAACACGATCCATCAACTGGTCCTGACGCGCACCGGGAGCACGAATGAGGATTTGGAGGTTACCCTGTACGTCGCCGGCACAGCCAACGTGCCGGGCGACTTGCGGTTCATTCCTGAACTGGTGGGTGAAACCAACCCCGTCGTCATCCCGGCGGGCGCGAACCGGTTGGTATTCGACTTCGTGCCGGTTAACAACACGACGGTGGAGCCGACGGAAGTCGTCAGCGTCACCATTCTCGACGATGCGGACTTCTACATCGCGCCGCAGGCGGAGGCGTTGATCACCATCCTGGACGATGATCAGCCCAGCCGGCCCAACATCTCGCTCAGTCTGGTCAACGATTTCATTCCCGAGAACGGCGTGGACGATTGTCTGTTCGTGTTCACGCGCTCGGGCAAGCCAACCGGCGATCTGCCGGTCTATTACTTAAAGAGCGGCACCGCGACGGCCGGTACCGACTACCCCACTCCACTGGGCGTGGTCATCATCCCCGCGGGCCGGATCAGCGCGACGGTTTCCCTCCGGCCAACCGACGATAAGAACGTGGAGCCAGATGAAACCGTGACCCTGACCGTGGCCGCAAACGCGACCTACACCGGCGCAGGCGCGTCCGCCACGGCCAGCATCGTGGACGACGACATCTTGTTCGTGACGGTTTCTCCGACGAGCGATGGCCTGGCGGAACCGTCCTCCAGTGGCGTCTTTACCATCCAGCGCGAAGGAGACCTGACCTGTAGCCTCGTCGTGTATTACACCCTGAGCGGCGCGGCTGGCAGCGGCGTGGACTACGCGTCGCCGAGCGGCGCGGTCAGCATCCTGGCGGGCGAAACTTCGGCGGACGTCGTGGTGACGGCGCAGGACGACACGCTGACGGAAGGCGACGAATCGGTGATCCTCACCCTGCTCCCCAACCCCGGCTACAACGTGGGCAACTCAAGCCAGGCCACGCTGTTCCTGCGCGACGACGAATTGCCTTACGTCACCGTGGAAAGTTCATTTGACGGAGCTCCGCCTTCTGAGCCCGGAGAGACGTTTGGCAACTTCACCATCGCCCGCGGGTCGGTGAGAAATGGCAACCTCGCCGTCTATCTCGCCATCAACGGCACCGCCCTGCCTGGCGCGGATTACCTGCCGCTCGACAGCGTGGTGGTGATCCCGGACGGCGCCTCCAGCGTGTCGTTCGACCTGATCCCCTTCGATGACTTGCACGTTGAACCGATGGAGGATGTCATCCTCACCTTGCGGCCCGGAACGAACTACAACATCGGCTCGCCCGGCCAGGCGCGTGTGACGATCCAGGACAACGATGAGGGCGCTCTCCCCGCCGTAGGGTTCACCTTTCTCAGTTCGGCGCGGTTCGAGTACGAGGCCGCGGAGGTCAGCGTTTCGCTCAGCGCCACGTCTTCCTCCCCGGTCACGGTCTTCTACAAAGTCCTGGGCGGCTCGGCGTCGAACAACGACTTTACGCTTGGCCCGGGGGAGTTGACGTTCGACCCGGGGGAGCTGGCGAAAGGCCTGCCCCTGGAAATCGTCAACGATGCGAACGCCGAAGCGAACGAGACCCTTCGCCTCGTGCTCTACGATCCGGACGGCGCCACACACGACGGCATCCGCGTTCACACACTCACGATCCTGGACGACGACACCTCGTCTGTGAGCGTGATCGCGACGGCGAACGCGTTAGAAACCAACAGCGCTCCGGGCAACTTCCGTCTCTCGCGCACCGGCAACACCAGCTCAAACCTGCTCGTCAACTTCCAAGTCACCGGCACCGCCAGCGCACCGACCGACTATGCCCCGCTCGGCACGACCGTGACTTTCGCCGCCGGCGCTCCGACCGTGGACGTGCCGGTGGTCGCGGTCAACGATGGCATCCCCGAGTTGGACGAGACCGTCGTCCTCACGCTGATCAGTGCGCCGGGAGCGAAAATCGCCTCGCCGGCGACCGCCACAGTGATCATCTCTGACGACGAGACGGGTGGCACATCCGGTGGCGCGTCCGGCGGTAACCTGCAATCTTCTCCGGTCGTGTCCATCACCTCCGCCACGAAGCCGAACGCCGTCGAAGGCGGCGACACTGGCGAATTCGTGCTCACCCGCAGCGGCCCGGCCACGAACGCGTTGACGGTGGGATTGACCTTCGCCGGCACGGCCAGCGGCGAGGATTACCAATGGCCCCCGTCCAGCTTGACGATTCCCGTGGGCGAAACCTCGGTTGCGCTGCCCGTGACCGCGGTGGACGACCAATTGATCGAGGGTGAAGAGACGTTGATTGCCTCGGTGGTGGTGCGGGGCGATTCCCGCGCTGCGTTCCCCGCGTCGGCCACCGTGACGATCCAGGACAACGAGCAGAACGTCCGGGTGGACCCGAGCGACCTTGAAGCTGCCGAACCGGGAACGGATCGTGGCGCGTTCACATTCACCCGCTTTGGCACGACCAACACGCCCGTGCAGGTCTTCTTCACGATCAGCGGCACCGCCTCGAACGGCGTGGATTACGTCGCGCTCACCAACGCCTTCGTCATCCCCGCTGGCAGCCTGGCGGGCACGATGCCCATCGTGCCGCTGGCCGATACGCTCGTCGAGGGGGGGGAGGAAATCACGCTCACGCTGTTGCCGGATGCCGCCTACGCGCTCGCCGAGCCGACCAACGCCACGGTCACGATCCTGGACGATCAGCCCATGCTCAGCATCATCGCCGAAACCGCGAGCGTCCTGGAAGGCAGCGGGCAATCGGGCGTCTTTCGGATCCTGCGCCGCGGCAATCCGGATTACGAAGTCAACGCCCGGATCGCGGTCACCGGCACCGCCACCTACGGCGTGGATTACCCGCCATTCATGACGAACGTCTTCTTCAACTGCGGCGTCATGGCCGTCGCGTTCGAGGTCTTCCCAACCAACGAGCTGGCGGTGGAAGGCCTCGAAACCGTCCAAGTGGACCTCGTGCCGGACCCGACCTACTCCCTCATCGCCCCGAGCAATGCGGTGGTTTCGATCGAAGACGCCAACGAGCATCTCGCGCCGACCGCACGGCTCACGAGCCCGACTTCCGATCTCATCTTCCTGCTGGGCACAAACGCGAACATCATCCTCGAAGCGGCCGTCATGGCCGATGGCGAGACGAACACACCCATCACCCTGACCTGGACAAACATCGCCGGACCGTCACCGATGACCTTCGGCAATACCGACCAAACCAACACCACGGCCAGTTTCACGAATAGCGGCGTTTACGTCGTCCGCTTCATCGCCGACGACGGCCAGACGATCAGCACCGCCGATATCACGGTGGTCGTGGACACGTTCGCCGTGCTCTCCGCCAACGTGCTGCACTGGACGTTCGACGATGGCAGTGGCACGAACGTGCTCGACAGCTCGGGCTTCGCGCGCGACGGCGTCGTGTTGGGCCCGGCCAACTGGTTGACGAACGGCGCCTTGGATGGCGCGCTGGAGTTGATTGGAACGAACAGCTTTGTCCGCGAGGCCGTGGATTCGGCGGTGCTCCAAGGCCGGAAGCAATTCTCCCTCGCGCTCTGGGCCAGGTCCGCGGTGACGAACGAGGATCAAGGCTTGTTTACCGCCGACACCCGCGCTGCGAACGGGACGTTGACCCTGGCCACGCGGGGGCTGGCCTCGTGCGGCTCCGCCAGCAACACCCTCGAGGCGACGTTCGCCACGCCCCTCGGCAACGGCCACCTCGTCAGCACCAGCAACCGGATCACCAACGACTGGCAGCATATCGCGCTCACCTGGAGCAACGGCCTCGCGCCCCTGCTGTACATCAACGGCCACCCTGATCTCCCCATGAAGCAAACGGCGCCGTTGCGCAGCTTCCTCACCAATGCGACGCAATTCGTCGTCGGCAAAGGCCCGGCGGACATCCTTGGATCGTGGCAGGGGGCCGTGGATGACGTGCGTGTGTTCCCGCGCGCCCTGGCGGCGCCCGAGGTGGCGGCGTTCACCGCCACGAACTACAGCGCGCTGCTGTTGATGCCCACCAACCTCACGGTCCAGGTCCTTACCCCGGTCGAAATCTACGGCCTGGTCACAGACGATGGCCGCCCGAATCCGCCCGGCGCGGTCAGCATCACCTGGACGCAAACCGTCGGCCCGGTCACGATGGCCCTTACCAATGCCAATGCACTGACCAACGTCCTGGAGTTTACCCAATCCGGCGACTACGTCTTCCGGCTCATCGCCGACGACGGTCAGGTGAGAGTGTTCGCCGACCTGCCGGTCACGGTGGTCGAACCGGCGCAGATTTACTGCTTCGCCAGCGATGGCGAGGCCGCCGAACTCGGGCCGGACACCGGTGAACTCATGTTCTGGCGGGAGGGTGATCTGGACTTTGATTTGACCGTCCATCTGGCCTTAAGCGGCACCGCCAGCAACGGCGCGGACTTTGTGATCCTCCCGTTGACCAACTCGGTGGTGCTGCCCGCCGGCACGCAATCCGTCTCCTACGTCGTCACCCCCTTCCTGGATCACCGCACCGAGGGCGACGAAACCTTCGTCTGCACGATCGTCAGCAACGTGGCTTACACCGTCATTTCCGGCGAGGCCACCGTGACCATCCACGATTCGCCCTACGGCGTTTGGAATATCGAGCATTTCACGCTGGAGGAATTGACCGACCCGACCTTGAGCGGTGAGGAGGTGGATTTCGATCATGATCACCTCGTCAACTTCGTCGAGTATGCCGCCAACCGTGACCCGAGGCTGAGTGAAACCAACAGCCCGCTCGTGACCGCCATTGAAGCCGACGTCGCCGATGGCACGAACCACATCACCCTCACCTACCTGCGCCGGCTGCCGCCGACGGACACGTCGTACGAAGTCATCGTCTCGGAGGATCTGGTGAATTGGAACTCGGGCACGAATTATGTGAAAGAAATCCAGGTGACCGACGACGGCAACGCCCTCACGGAAACCGTGAAAGCCCAGTTGATCGCTCCCTGGCCGAATGCCACAAAGAGCCAGTTCCTCACCGTCCGTGTCCGGCTGCTTTCGACGGGGCCGTGAGTCGGCGCAACCGGCGTTGGACTCCAGCACCGGCCGCCCCCAATTGGGGCACAGGTTAAGGACAGGCTGCCACGGCAGGCTGCCAGTCACCGTAGCGCTGAATCTCAATCTGGTATCGCAAGACTCAATTCTGACGACCACTTGCTCGGGACTCCATTTGACATGCCGCGACCCAAGCGGTTGTTGCCGGCACCGGGTGGCCACGCGGAAAGCCCGGATAACTGATCCGAACATTCCCCGGCGCCCTCGGCCCGCAGGTTTGGCAGGGATGAGAATAAAGATTCACCGAGATGCGCCCCGGAATCCGCCTTGTCGATTGACACGGCCGGATGAGGATTTAGAACTGAGTTGATGATTTCAAACACGCAGATCGTGAACCGCACCGCGCAAACCCTCCTCAGCCTGGCTCTCTGCACCTGCGGCTGTATCGCGCAGGAGTCATCTGCGCCGGCCAACCCCGCGAACCGCGGCTGGACCGTGCGCGGCCACATCCCGCTGGAGAAGTTCGTCATCTACAGCCATCGCGGTGCGGGGGAACTGGTGCCGGAGAACACCCTGGCCGCTTTTGAGAAGGGCTGGCTAATGGGCACGGTGCCGGAAGCGGACATGCGCACGACGCGTGACGGCATCATTGTTACGTTCCACGATGCCAATCTCAAACGCACCGTCGAAACGACCGACGCCGAATTCAAGAAAAAGGGAATCGGCGATCTCACATTTGCCGAGGTGTCCAAGCTCGACGTGGGCGGCTGGAAGGGGCGACAGTTTGCCGGGCTGCGCGTGCCCCAACTGTCGGAGGTTTTCGAGCGGATGCGCGGCAAGCCACAACGCCAACTCTGCCTCGATTTCAAATACGTGGATTTGAAGCGGGTCGCTGAGTTGGTGCGAAGCAGCGGCGTCGAGAAGCAGGTGGTTCTGGCCACCACCGATTATGATGTCGTCCGCCAGTGGAAGACCCTCCTGCCAGATGCCCCGGCCATGATTTGGATGGGCGAGCCGGAAGTTAAACTGAAGGAGCGCCTCGACACGCTGCGAGCGGTGGGCTTCGCCGGCATCAACCGCCTTCAGTTTCACCCGCGAGCGAACACCAACAGCGCCTCCGCGGAGCCGTTCACCATTTCCCGCGCCTTCCTCAGGGCGACAGCGGACGAGATGCGTGCGCGGGGGATCGTCTTCGAGGCATTCCCGCGGGGCATCACCGATCCGAAGGCTTACTGGCAATTACTGGACTTGGGCGTCGCCACGTTTTCGACTGACTACCCGGAACTCGCCGTCAAAGCCGTGCGCGACTATTACCACCGGGAGCGTTGACGCGAAACAACGTGGAGCATGATGCCTTTCGACCCGCTCCATGAAGCCTGATGAGCCTGTGGCTTCGAGCGTGGAACCACGGTGTGCTTTTTGTTTCCGTAATGAGCGCTGTCCTGTTCGCGGCCGGCGGGCGGGCCAAGACGCACGGCTACAAGGTGGACAAGGGGTCGGGGCCCAGCTCACGCATCTTGAGGTCATTTGATTCGCGGCTTGCGTGTTTGATTCTCTCGGGTTGAATATGTCCTCGTTATTCAGAGACATGATCCTTTGCCTTGGCACAACACCCGCCGCCCAGCGGGTCATGGTTTTTCATAAACTGGCGCTGGATGCCGTGAACCGCACGGCGACCGCGCTCGAGGCTGCTTGCGGCAAATCGGTGAACGTCGCCAAAGTCCTCAAGACGCTGGGTGAACAGCCGGTAGCGCTGGGTTTCCTGGGGGGCAACCGCGGTGGGTTCATTCAGACTCAACTCGACGGCAGAGGCATCGAACACAGTTTCTTTCCGGTGACCGCAGAGACCCGGCAGTGTCTTACGGTCATTGACGAATCGACCGGGACTCACACCGAACTGGTTGAGGAAAGTCATCACGTGCCGTTCGCCGAGTACGAGAAGCTTGAAGCCCTGGTCCAGCGGCGCGTGGGTGACTGCCGCGCTTTGGTGTTGTCCGGCAGCCTCACGCCGGGCGGGCCGCAGGATTTCTACTTCCGCTGCGCGCAACTGGCCCGCGCGGCGGGGGTGTTGTCGGTGATCGACGCCCAAGGTGCGCCGCTCGCCAGCGCGTTGCGCGCCGGGCCGGGATTGGTCAAACCCAACCGACAGGAACTCGTGGCAACCATGCAGCAGGAACTCAAAGACGACGCCGCGGTCATGTCGGCCATGTGGGAGCTGCGCGAGCGCGGCGCGCAACGCGTCGTGGTAACGGCGGGAAAGCAAACGACTCTGGCCTTCGATGGACGGCGTTATTGGCGAATCACGCCTCCCACCATTGAGGCGAAGAACCCCATCGGCTCGGGAGACGCCTTTACGGCCGGGCTGGTCTGGCGGTTGTTGCGCGGCGATGATCTGGGCGAAGCTTGTCGCTGGGCCAGCGCCGCCGGGGCTGCCAACGCACTCACGCTCCTGCCCGGTGAAGTCGAGCGCGCCGACGTCGAACGGTTGGCGAAGAACGTAAAGGCGGAGCGCATCTGAGCGAGAAGCTGGATGCAGGATGGGCGACGTAGCGCCGATTTGAAATCTGCCGTATCGCCGAATTGCATTCGGCAATGCCGCGGCTCGACCGAATGCTCTGGAGCTTGTCCCGCGCTACGGATTTCAAATCCGCGATCCAGCAGAGTGTAACTCTGCGCTACCAGCTCCGACCGGATCGCCATGGATCATTACACCCCGAGCTTGACCTGTGGCGGCGCCCGGCGAGACTCGATCCATGATCTTGCAGATCTGCTTTCTTCACCGTGGCATCGCCGCCTGCCTCGCTGCGCTGTCCATTGCCTTCTCCAGCATCGCTGCTCCGGAAACCCCAGCACCCGCTTCCGGTATCTGGTTCGACCGCCCGGCGCGGGATTGGGCCTCAGAGGCGCTCCCGCTCGGCAACGGGTGCATCGGCTGCATGGTCTTCGGCGGCGTTGCGCAGGAGCACATTCAGTTCAACGATTCCAGCCTCTGGACCGGCGACGAGAATCCTTCCGGCAACTACGACACGATGGGCGCCTACCAGAACTTCGGCGATGTGCTCATCACGCTGGCGGGTGATGCGGACTCCGTCGGGAAGCCCATCGTACGCGCCGTGAGCGAGCATAAGCCCTACGTGCCCGAGGAAGGCATCGAATCGAGTGTGGACGGCAAGGCGGACACGAAATGGTGCGTCGAGATGCGCGGCAAGCCGGTCGTTTGGGAAGTGGAGTTACCCGCTGGCCGCGAGACGGCGGTGCGCAACTACTCGCTGGTGAGCACGCCTGAGAACCGGCCGGACCGCGACCCGCGCGCTTGGGAACTCGACGGCTCGACGGACGGCAAGGAGTGGATCACACTAGATTCGCGCACGAACTTCCCGTCCTTCCAGCGCCGCGGTCAGGCGCACGGTTTCAACTTCGAGAACAGCCGCGCGTTCCGGTTCTATCGCTTTACGTTCCGCCAGAACCATGGCGGCGAACATTTCCAGATCGCGGACATCGGCCTCGGAGGCGTGAACTTTGGCGGCGAGGAAGCCGTGCCGGCGGATTACCGACGCCAACTCAGCACGTGGTCAGGCTTGCATACGGTCACCTACACACGCGGCGGCATGAAATTTCAGCGTGAGGCAATTGCCAGTCACCCGGCAGAGGTGATCCTGGTGCGGTTCACCGCCGACAAGACCGGCGCTCACAGTGGTGTGATCGAGCTCAGAGGCGCGCACAATGAGAAGACGCTTTCGGAAACCGGTGATCTGGTCTTCGATGGCAAGTTCCCCAATGGGTTGGAGTATGCGGCTCGACTGCGGGTCATTGCCGAGGGCGGCAAGGTCCGCAACGAAGCAGGGAAAGTCCAATTCGAGAAATGTGACGCGCTCACGCTCATCCTGGGAGCGGGCACGAGTTATGTGATGGACTTCGCAAGCAAGTGGCGCGGAGAACCGCCACAGCCGCGCGTGCTTGGTCAGGTCTCTGCCGCTGCGGCTCAAAACGACCTTGGGGACTTTTTGCGAAGGCAACAGAATGCTTTGAGTTGCCGCCTGGTGCATCGCGTGGTGCTGGACTTGGGAAAGGCGGCGGAAGCGCAACGCGCGCGCCCCACCGACCGCCGCCTCGCTGCCTATCGCGACGGCGCGCAAGACCCGGAGTTGGAAGTGCTGCTTTTCCAATTCGGCCGCTACCTGCTCGCCAGTTGCTCGCGCACGAACGGTTTGCCGGCGAATCTTCAAGGCCTGTGGAACGACAGCAACAACCCAGCGTGGCATTCGGACTATCACAACAACATCAACGTGCAGATGAATTACTGGCCTGCCGAGCCGGCGAACCTCGCTGAGTGCCATCTGCCGCTGATTCAATTCATTGATCAGAGCCGCGAACCGAGCCGGCAGGCCACGCGGGCGGCGTTTGGCAACGTGCGCGGCTGGACAGCCCGGACCTCGCAAAACATCTTCGGCGGGCACGGCTGGAAATGGAACAAGCCGGCCAGCGCCTGGTATGCCCAGCACGTTTGGGAACACTTCGCCTTCGGGCGCGACGCGAATTATCTCCGCACCGTCGGCTACCCGATCATGAAGGAGGTTTGCCAGTTTTGGGAGGATTCCCTCAAGGCGCTGCCAGACGGGACGCTGGTTGCGCCGAACGGCTGGTCGCCCGAGCACGGCCCGGAGGAGGATGGCGTGACGCATGATCAAGAGATCATCTGGGACTTGTTCAGCAACACCATCGAAGCCGCCGCCGCGCTGGACATGGACGCAGATTATGCGCGGCAGCTTGCCGCCAAGCGTGACCGCCTCGCCGGACTGAAGATCGGGCGCTGGGGACAATTGCAGGAATGGATGGTGGATCGCGACGATCCGAAAGATCAGCATCGCCATACGTCGCATCTGTTCGCTGTGTATCCGGGCCGGCAGATTTCCGTGACGCGCACGCCGGAGTTGGCCGAGGCGGCGCGGGTGTCGCTGGCCGCGCGCGGGACAAGTGGCGACAGCCGGCGCGAGTGGGCGTGGGCCTGGCGTTGCGCGCTGTGGGCGCGGTTGCGGCAGGGCGACCACGCTTACGAGATGCTCCAGAATCTGCTCAAGTACAACACGCTCCCAAACCTGCTGGGCAACCATCCGCCGATGCAGATGGACGGCAACTTCGGCATCACGGCGGCGATGTGCGAGATGCTGCTGCAATCCCACGCGGGCGAAATTGACCTGCTGCCTGCGCTACCGAAGGTCTGGCCCAGCGGCAGTGTCTATGGACTGCGCGCCCGTGGCGGGTTCACGGTGAGCATGGAATGGCGCGACGGCCAGCTCACAAAGGCGGCGATTTGGAGCAAGCTCGGAGGCAAGACGCCTGTGCGCTACGGCAACAAGGCGATTCCGGTGGAAGTGAAGCCGGGCGGGAGAGTGGAATTCACACTTCGCGAAGGTGGGTTGGAGGTTTTGTCACCTGGCCCGGCATCGCCGTGACGTCCGTCCGGGACGTCCCGAACGTTCTGATTGCCGGCCTGGGGCAGAGCGGCAATGCCCCGCCCACCTTGTCCGCGCTGCCAACGTGACTTGCCAATCGGGCCAAAGGGCGCCATCTTGCCCCCCGATTCAACGGTTTAACGACTCAACCAATCAACCCCTTTGACGACCATGGGTTTGCTCGACGGAAAACTAGGCATCGTGTTTGGCGTGGCAAACAAGCGATCTATCGCTTGGGCCATCGCGCAGGCGTGGGCACGGGAAGGCGCCAGGCTCGCCTTCACCTATCAGGGCCAGCGCGTGAAAGAAAATGTGGAGGAACTGGCCGCCGCATTTGGCGCAGATACCCTCCTGCTGGAATGCGATGTGACCAAGGACGAGCACATCGCGAGCGTTTTTCACACCGTGGGTGGGAAGTTCGGCAAGCTGCACCTGATGCTGCATTCGGTGGCATTCGCCCCTAAGGACGCGCTGGAGGGTCATTTCGTCAACACCAGCCGTGAGGCGTTTCGCATTGCGCATGACGTGAGCGCTTATTCGCTTGTGGCAGTGGCGCGCGCGGCCGCGCCGCTGATGACTGACGGCGGGAGCATCATCGGGATGAGCTACTACGGGGCAGAGAAGGTCGTGCCGCACTACAACGTCATGGGCGTGGCCAAGGCGTCACTGGAGGCCAGCACGCGCTACCTGGCCTACGATCTGGGCCCGAAGAAAATCCGTGTAAACTGCATCAGTGCCGGGCCGGTGAACACGCTGGCGGCGCGCGGTATCAGCGGTTTCGGTGAAATGGTCAAACATTACGAGGAACACGCACCGCTCAAGCGCAACGTCACGCCGGAGGAACTCGGCGCCACGGGTCTGTTTCTCGCCAGCGACGGCGCTGCGGCCATCACCGGCCAGGTGATTTACGTGGACGCCGGTTATCAGATTATGGGAATGTGAACCCGTGCGGCACGGGCACATCCGATGAACCCAGACGGCGACCTCTTACGCGAAGAACCACCGGGGTACGGCGCGGTCTCAAAACCGTCGCCGCTCGGCGCGTATCTTTCTCGAATTGAAGCCGCGCACCGACAGGGCAACGACACCGAACACACCCATCGTCCCGCGCTGAAGGCGCTGTTGGAAGCGCTGGATCCACGCATTGTTGCCACGAACGAACCGCGGCGCATCGCCTGTGGTGCACCCGACCTGGCAATCAACCGGCGCACGGATGGCCTCCTCCTCGGCAACGTCGAAGCCAAGGACATCAGTGTTTCTCTCAACGAGGCGCGGAAATCCGAACAGTTGCGGCGCTACCTGCCGGCGATGCCCAACCTGTTGCTCACGGACTATCTGAAATTCCGCTGGTTTGTGGACGGTGCGGAACGTGAACGCTTTCAGTTGGCAGAAGAGAAACCTGGTGGCGCGCTGGCGCCCGATCCGAGCGCCTTCGCACACGCCGAAAAGGTCCTCAGAGAATTCCTCGCCCGCGACCCCGTTCGCATTGAAGGCGCGGAAGAGCTCGCCCGCCGCCTGGCCCGCCTGACGCATCTGATTCGTGACAGCATCGCCGCCGCCTTTCAGACTGCGAACGCTTCGGAAGTGCTCACGGACTGGCGTGCGGTGTTCGCCCAGACGCTGCTGCCCGAACTGGCTGACGAAGGCAAAGCGGCTGAGTTTGCCGACATGTTTGCTCAGACATTGGCCTACGGCTTGTTTTCCGCGCGCGTCATGTCAGGTTCAGCTCGGCAGTTCACGCTGGGCGAGGCAGCCAGGCTGATTCCCAAGACCAACCCGTTCTTGCGCGACTTCTTCGAGCTCATCACCGGTCCGAAGCTGGACGACGAGCCTTTCGTGGGCTACGTGCAGGACATTGTCACCGTGCTGGAATGCGCCAACATGGCGGCCATCCTGGAGGACTTCGGCAAAGGCGTGGCGCACGGTCGGCGGCGCGACCCGGTGGTCCATTTCTACGAGACGTTCCTCTCCGCTTACGACCCGAAGCTCCGCGAACTGCGCGGCGTTTATTACACGCCTGAACCGGTCGTGTCCTACATCGTCGAAAGCGTGGACTGGCTGCTGCGCGAGAAGTTCGGGTTGAAGGACGGACTGGCCGACAAGACCAAGTTCACCTTCACGCGCAGGCACGGGGAAAAAGAAATCGAGGAGGAATCCCATCGCGTGCTCATCCTCGATCCCGCCACCGGCACGGGCACGTTCTTGTTCGAGGTGATTGAGCA
>CAYJNU010000072.1:0-7997 GCA_964371005.1 uncultured Verrucomicrobiota bacterium
GGCCAACGTCGCGGATTCACGCGACCCCTCAAAGGAGTTTCTCCACCTCCACCACCACCTCCTCCTGCCTCACCGCGACTTCCATCTTGATGAGCGGGGGCCAGGGGCGTTTGAGACCTTCGCCGGGCAGTTTCCTGGTCGCGTCAATAACGTTCACGGCTGCTCTTACCGAAACAGGCTTTCAGGCAAGGCGGTGAGTTCCGCCCCCGAATCCGCACGCCAGACCACGCGGCCATCCGACAGCAGGCTTAGAATCTCACCGTGCATCGTACCGCGCAAGGTTTTCACCCGGTCGCCCAGCCGGAAGTCGGCCAGTTCGGCCAGCGCCGCAATCCCCGACTCCAAAGATCGGCCGTCCAGCACGCCTGCCACATAGTGCGCGGCCAGCGAAGCCGCTTCGCGACGTCTCGCTAAAGGAAACTCAACGAATACCGCATCCACAATGCGGCGGGCAATTTCACCGAAGGTGTTGCCGTTGAAGAAAAGGAATGGGGCGCCACGGTGGCACTGGAAGAGGAATTCCAGCGCTTCGCCCAGCGTCAGGACTTGGGAACGGAGGTTTTCCCATCGTTCCCGGACGCGGTCATGAGCTTCTGAGTTATGTCCAAACTGAGCCTTTCCTCGTTCACACGATCCTCGGTTGAGGCTGGTGACAAACTGCCAGTCCCAGTTTTTGATAAAAGCGGCTCGGCCTTGTAGCGGTGATTGTTGGCCAGCACGCTCTCCATCACCATCTCCGGCGTCAGCTTCTCCACCAGGTCGAATCTCAGTTTCATCGTTCATACTCTAAACCCCGCCTTAGGTTTTGCGCAAGGGCTGCCATCAGCCCTGGCACAACCAGGTCGCAACCACGCGACACGCGATCCCGGTCACCCTTACGCATTACGTATCAATCGTTATGCGTCACGTCCCTTCCCGCCTCTTCCAGACGTACCGGAACATGATCACGCGCAGCGCCGCGGCGAGCGGGATGGCCAGGATACCGCCGAGGATACCGCCCAGCAGCGTGGTGCCGGTCATGATGGCAATGATGATTGCCATGGGATGCAGTCCCACGCGTTCGCCAAGAATCTTCGGTTGCAGCACGTAGCCCTCGACGCCCTGCACGATGGCAAAGACAACCATCACGAGGAGCGGATGCTGCCAGTCGCCGAATGTCACCAACGCGATCAGCAGCGCCAAACTGCAGGTCACGATGGCGCCGAGGAACGGGATAATCGTCAGCACCATGGCCAACACGCCGATGAGGATGGCATAGGGCAATCCAATGATCGCGAAGCCGACCCCGTAGAGCACGCCGTCGCACATGGCCACCAACACCTGGCCGCGGAAGAACGCAATGAGGTAATCGTTGATCGAACGGATCACAAAAACCAGTTCCTCCTTGAGACGCGAATCGCTCATCGGCATGTAGGTGGTCCAGTTGTCTGTGATCGAGCGTTTTTCGAGCAGAAAGTAGAAGAGGTAGATCGGAATCAGCGCCAGCCCGGCCACGATCCCGAACAGCCCGGTCAACCGCGATAACTGGTTGCCCAGCCACGTGCCGATTGATTTCAGAAGTCCGCCCGCGATCCCGGAGGCCTTCTGCACTGTGTCCGAGTCAAACTGGTCGAACAACTTGGCGCCGGCTGACTTCGTGGATGAATCGTCCGCTGGCGGCGCCGTCGGGGCGTTGGTGCCGTCCGGGGGCAGGTTTGTGGTCGCGCTGACGCCGGGCCAATGAACGCCGAAACGGTCCAGCAGGCTTTGGAGCGGCGCGGGCGGGTGGTTGATCCATTTGGCGGCGCGGGTTTCGATCTTGGCCACGAACGTCGGCACGCTGGCGACAAGCTGGCGCGTCTCCACGACCAGCCGGGGCACCACGCTGCCAAACACGGCGAGAACCAGCAAGGCCGCGACGAGAAACACCAACGCGATGGCCCGGGTGCGCGGCACGCGCTTGCGCTCCAGAAGATCCACGACCGGATCGAGCAAGTACGCCAGCACGCCGGCAACCGCCACGGGCCAGATCACCGGCGACAACACGTTCAGCACCTGGCCCAGTCCCCAGACGAGCGCCACGATCAGCGCCACAATGGTGGCCAACGCCAGCCCCGAAAGGGCGAACCAGATCAGCCGGGCTTGCTTTTCAGTGGGTGGAGGAAGGCTCATAGGGGAAGTGCGAAATTCGAGGTATTAAGTGCGAACGAATAGCGGATGCCCCAAACATCTTCGTGACGCAGGAACTCACCGTTGCTGCGCGCTTCAAATCTCCTGGTGCGATGCTTCATCTTACCCCTGCCCCAGCTTCTTCGATTTCTCCGCCGCGGCGCGCACGGCGCTGATGACGGTACCGCGCAGCTTGCCTTTCTCCAACTCGTGCAACCCCTCGATGGTGGTGCCGCCGGGGCTGGTGACCATGTCTTTGAGCGCGCCGGGGTGGATACCGGTTTCCAGAACCATTTTCGCGCTGCCCAGCACGGTTTGCGCAGCGAGCTTCGTAGCCACGTCGCGCGGCAAACCCGCCGCCACCCCACCGTCACTAAGCGCCTCGATGAATTGATACACATAGGCCGGCCCGCTGCCGCTTAGGCCCGTGACCGCGTCCAACAGCGATTCCTTGAGCGCGAAGGCCACGCCCACGGCGGAAAGCAGCCTTTGCGCAAGGTCGCCGTCGGATTTCGTCGCGCCTTTGCCCAGTGCGAAGCCAGAAGCCGACGCGCCGAGCAGCGCAGGTGTGTTGGGCATCACGCGGATGACCCGCGCGCCGGCAGGCAAGGCAGCTTCGAGCTTCGCTGTTGGCACGCCAGCGGCAATCGAGATGAGCAAATGCCGGCGGGTGAAGCGATCACGGATTTCGGCCAGCACGGCGGCCGTCTGATCGGGCTTCGTCGCGAGCACGAGCACACTGGCGAGTTCCGCCAGCTTCGCGTTGTCGGCGACAATCCGAGCGCCGGTTTCCTTGCCAAACGCGGTGCGCGCCGCGGGCAGCAGATCGCTTCCAAAGACCTGACGCGCAGTGACAAGATTTGCGCGGATGAAACCCTGGGCGAGGGCGGTGGCCATCTTGCCCGTGCCGAGAAATCCGATGGTAAGCTTCGCAGGCATGGCGGGGTTGTAACAACTCGGCTCGCGTGGTGAAAGCCAAAACGAACCAGCCGCGATTCGACTCCCGTGCCTGGAGGCAAACTCAGCGCCCGCCGGAGTTGACCTGCTGCACCAGCCGCCGCACCGCATCGGTGACTTGGTCCTCCACGTTCTCGGCCCAGCGACGAGCGGGCAGGCCATAGACGATAAACGCGTAACTGCCTTCGTAACCCCAGCGGGCGTTCGCCAGCGGTGGGATATCCTCGCGCAGGACGCGCAGCGACGGAAGGTAGGTCATCACGTCATTGCAGAAGCCCGCCACCCAAGTCTCCGCGCCAAACTCGCGCTTGAACTTGAGCGCGTAATCCACCACCGGCTCGCCGCCCAACGTGAGGAGTAATTGCCGTTCGCCGAACCTCCAGGCCTGAATTGGGAAGGGATACTCGCGGACAAACGGCTTGCCAGCCTTCAAGTCAGCGAGCAACCGTGCCGCCCAGCGACGCGTGATCGCCGAGGCATCGTCCTTCAATTGCTCCAACTCGGTTTCCGTGGGCGCGTTGCCGAAATGCAGGGTAACCATCTCCATCTTCGTCGTCAGCCGCGGTGGCAACTTCCGCGGCGGGGCGAGCAAAACTTCCTCCACCTCGGCGGCGAGCATGTGGCCGTAGCGCTCGGCCAGTCTGGGTTCGCGACGAGGCAGCGGGTTCTGATCGCCGCCACAGCCCATGAAAAACATCGCCTGCGCGCCTGGATGACTTTGTTCAAGCGCAAGCTGAGCGTAACCCGCGTAATCCCCGGACCATTGGTTGAGGTGGAGCGTAGTGTTATGGCACGCATAGCCGCAGCAAATCGCCTTGAGCCTGCCGTCCGGTAGATAGACGGCGAGCACGGGCACGGCGTGATCCACCGGCCCTTTGAGTGCCCCGTCGGCGATGAGCTTCGGAATGCTCGGTTCGAGGTTGTTCCGTCGGTTCACGGCGAAGCCCACCCTCCCCTGCCCTCCCGCCAATGTCGCCGGCGCAAGGTCGGCGAGCGCCCGACCGATGGTCTCGATCACCTGGCCCTCCAGTTTGGCCGAATAGCTTTCGATCCGCGTGCGCTGGGCGTCATTCAACGGGTAGATGTCGTAGAGCGCGTCCCGTAACACCGGTCCGCAATGGGTGTGCGACGCACTGAGAATGACCTGGTCTGGCAGAAGGCCGTACTGCTCCTTCAGCGCCGCGCAGATGTGGTGGTGCATGTTCTGCGGAAAACCCAGCAGATCACCCGTCAAGATGATGCCGCGATGGCCTGCGGTGTCTTCGAGCGCAAGGGCCTTCACCCAAAGCTCCATCGCCTTGCCGTCGGACGGCTGGGTGCGGTCGCCAAAGCCCGCCATCCACAGGGCTTCCTCAGGCGTGATGAGAGACCGCGCCACACCGGCTTTCCAGGTCAACTCCGCGGCGGCCAGCGTGTAGGCGGCCACCAAAACGATGAGAGCTGAGGCAAGGCGAAGGCAACTTCGGTTCATGCGGGAAGTGTGACCGCAGGGTGGATGCTGGCCGCAAGTCAATTCTGTTGCAGGATGCCTGGCGAGCCGCAGTCTGATTGACCTCAGCCTACCCTCCACTCCTTCGTCACCATCTGGCTGCAAGTCCCTTCGCAGCTTTTCTCTTCCCTTGAAATGCTCAAGGTGCTACATGGGTAACGGTATGAGAGCGTGCGGCCTTTGTTCATGTTTGCCAGGATGGATACTGGCGGCAACGTTGTTTCTCGGCATCTGCGGCTTCAACCGCGAAGGCTGGAGTCAGGAGCGACAAGGGCGGATGGTCAGCCGGCAGGCTCCTCCATTTCATGTTCAGGGCATATTCGGCGAATCCTATTCGATTGAGGCATTCAAAGGTCACATCCTCGTCATTCAGTTCGGCGCTTCGTGGTGAGGGGGTTGCCAACAGTGGGCCAAGGCGGTCCACACCCTGATCAAAGACTACTCACCGCGCGGCGTTTATTACCTGGAAATCACCTGCGGCGAGAATGAGCGGGCCGCCCTCGATTATCTCCTTCACTACCGCAGTCCGCACATGATCGGCATTGACGCTGATTATGCCATGAGCCGGGCGTACCGGTCCCAAAGCTGGCCGTCATTCGTGGTGGTGGACCCGGAAGGAGTCGTCCGCTTCCATGCCCCGCCCACGGATCGCGAGTTGACCGGCCTTAGGAAATGCCTGGATCAACTGCTCGCCCAAAAGCCCGCGGCGATGGGCGAAAAGCCGGCGATGGATCGCGGGATCGCTATTCCGACGGAGGTGCTCGCCTCCCGGCAGGCTCGGCGGGATCGCTCACCGCGACTGGCCTTCGACCGCGTCGGCAACCCGCTCGTGGTTTACTATTCCAACCGCGAAGGCACGAACGCCGTCTTTCTTCGTCGGTTCAACTCCAAAGGCGAAGCGCAGGAAGATCGCCGGTTGAGCGCACTCGGCGTCGAGAGCCACGCAGCGGATTGCGCGGCGGACGCCGCCGGCAACCTGTGGGTAACCTGGTGCGGTCGGGAGAAGGGGCTCTACGACATCTACGTGCAATCGCTCCCGGCTCAGGGCGATCCGGTGACCGAGCACTTCAAGTCGAACCTCGACGACGCCATGAGTCCCCGTATTGCCACCGGCCCGGATGGCGCGGTCGCAGTAGTCTGTTACTTCTGGCACGCGCTGCGAGGCGTGTCACGTGACCGCGACGTCTTCGCGTTCGCGTTCGATCCTGCCCGCCGCGCCTGGCGTCCTCAACTCGAAGTCAGCCCGCACGCACCCGAAGTGGAAGACCACAGCGACCCGGACGTGACCTTCGACCCTCAGGGCCGCGCCTGGGTCGCCGGGAGTTATGATTATCATCCGCAGTTGTTCAAGCAGCCGGTGGGCGCCTCTCAGCCCACGATCTTCGCCGCGCAAGTGAAGTCGTCGGATGCAGTGTCTGCTCCGATTCTTGCGGGCGCGACCGGGAAACTCAGGGACGCCGTTGACCTGTTCCCGTCCGCGGTCGTGGACGGGCAAGGCAAGTTGTGGTGTGCTTGGGATTGTTCTGAGCCTCGACGCTCCATCCGGTTGGTGGAATTCGAGGAGGCTGGAAATCAATTCAGGGATGCCAACGTATTCGGCGGTGCGGGTGAAATCTGTTCCACGCCCGAGCTGTCCGCCGCCGGCACGAACGGTTTGTTGCTCGCTTGGTCTTCACGTGCCGAAGGCGAGCGCTGGAAGGGCCGGGTGGCTTTCCTGAACGGAGGTCAGGCGACGGCTGAAACCGTCATTTCTGAATCGGTGAACGTCCTGTTTCCTCAAGCCCAGAAAGCACCGAACGGCGAGTATTGGGTCACTTACGAGAAGTGCGGCCCGACCGGGTCGGAGGTTGTGCTGCGCAACGTCAGCGCGGAACTCGGGTCCGGAGGACAACCCCCCGCAGCCACACAGCAACGACCCTGAAGAATGCCAGTGGAATCCACGGGACGGACTATGGGCGCATCAGTCCCGGCTAGTGATTGAGGTCTTGCCGAACGAAGACGATCAACCCGGCGCAGAAGGCGACGACCCCGGACACGCCGCACAAGCTGATCATCTTCCACACCTCGGGATGCCATTCGTAATCCACGCCTTGCGCTGCTTGCACCAGGATCAGCCAGGAGTACTCCACGTAGCGGGTGAAGATGTAGGGATCCAGCCCGACCAGATGCTTCGTGAATTCAATGAGGAAGAGGCTGCTGATGGCCACGGCCACCGCCGCGCCGGGGCTGCGAATGATCGCGGAGATGAACAGGCCGCACATCACCAGCGCGCCCAAGGGAATCCAACTGAGGAAGAATCCGAGCAGAAAGTCGTGAGCGACTCGTTCGCGGGTATAGACGACGCCGAAGGAATCGCCCACTGCGCCAAACTGAAAATGGATTTTGGCCAGCGCCATGGAGAAAAGTAGCGCCGCCGCTGACAGGACGATCATGTGCAGCAGGCCGGTGATGGCCTTGGCCAGGTACAATTCCCAGCGGTACACCGGCGCGGCCAGCGCCGCGCGGATGGCGCCGCTGTCCTTTTCTTCCGCCAGCAGCATGGCCGGGAACACGAGGACGAAAATTGGGCCAATGTCATTGAACACCAGTTGCATTGAAAAGGCGGTGTAACCCCAGGCGTTCGCGGTGGCCGCGGTGCTGAGCTGGCCGGCGATGAAATAGACGATCACGCTGAGCAGCCCAATACCGAACAGCCCGAAGTACGGCAGCTTCCGGCGCAGCGCTTTCGAGATTTCATTACGCAACAGCGGGGCGAGCTGGCTATTCATGATTCCTGTCTCCGGTGATCGAGAGGAAGAATTCCTTCAGCGTTCTCTGCTTGGGAGTGAGGGCGGAAACGCTGAATCCCTCCCGCTGCAGCCAGTGGTTGAGCCCGGCGGAATCGTCGCGAGACAGAGTGATCTCCAGCGAGTCCGCCGCCACGGATTTCACATGGCTGACGCCATCGCAACGCGCGAGGAGTTCCGTTCCAGGAACCCGGCCTTGGAAGGTGACCTTCACGATCCGCTCGCGCGGTTTCAGTATGTCCTTCACGTTCCCCGAGGCGACCAGACGGCCGCGGTTGATGACAAAGACGGTGTCGCAAAACTCCTCAATCTCGGACATCAGGTGGCTCGAGATAAATATCGTGAGGCCGTCATTCCTGACCTTCTCGCGCAGGAAGGAGAGGATTTCCTGCGTCCCTTCGGGGTCCATACCGTTGGTCGGTTCATCCAGGATGAGCAGGCGCGGCCGGCCCAGCATCGCCCGACCAATCCCGAGGCGTTGTTTCATGCCCGTGGAAAACGTGCCCACGCGGTCGTGCTGCCGCTCCGCCAAGCCGATGCGTTCCAGAATCCCGTCGATGTCCCGCGGCCCGACGTTGCCCCGACGCCTGAAAGACATGGGTCTCGCAGCCCGTCGC
>CAYJNU010000072.1:8007-9538 GCA_964371005.1 uncultured Verrucomicrobiota bacterium
CAGCACGCGAGCGGCCAGCTCCAGGTTCAAGCGTGCGGAAAGGTATTCATAGAAGGCCGGAGCTTCCACCATGACGCCCAACGGGCGGATGGCAGTCTTGAAGTCCTGCCAAATATCCACGCCGAACAGGCGGATGCGGCCCGCGCTGGGACGCACGAGCCGGGGAATCATATAGAGCGTGGTGCTCTTGCCGGCTCCGTTCGGGCCGAGAAACCCGGACATCTGGCCCCGTTCGACTTGCAGCGAAAGCTCCTCCACAGCGTGAATGCGCCCAAACCGCTTGGACACGGCTTCCAACGCCAGCGCGGGCACAGAGTCGTTCATCGTTGCGGCCCTTTCTTCCGAGGTGACTGCGACAGGAGGATCAGGAGGCGAGGCTCATCCCGACCGCGCACCGCGATGTCCGAGATGCCGTCGCTATTCAGGTCACGAATCTCAAAGTCACCGTCCATCGCCACCTCAATCGTTCGGGCCGGTTGAGACGCGAACCACTTCCCGTCCTTGGAACTCAGGAATACGTCCCATTCGGTCAGCGAGCGGCGGGCCATCACATCGCGGCGACCATCGCCGTTGAAGTCGGAGTCCGTGACAAAGAGCGCCTGCGGGCCGCCCTCACCGGGCAACGTCGTCGTCATGCTAATGGAGGCATCGGGGCTTCTGGCGAATTCGCCCTGTCGGAATGACCGGATCGTGAGATTCCAATCCACTCCACGGGAGATCACCATTTCCAGCACTTTGCCGGAAGATATGCCCAGAGCCTTCACCGCCAGAAGCACCAGCTCGTGGATGCCGTCGCCATCGAGATCGCACACCGGCGACACGTCCTGCCTCGGCCCGACGCACAGCGGGAATCCGCGCGTGTGCAGCACCTGGCTGGGTTGCTCCGGAAGCTGACCGTTCGCGCCGCGCAGGAACACGAAGAGGTCGGTCTTGGGGTCCACATCCCACGCAAACTCCCAGAGGATCCAGTCCTGGCGACAGTCGCCGTTGACATCCACGCGATCCACGCCGTGCTCGCGGCCACGACGTTCCTTTTCCATTTCCTGGGTGATTCGTCTGATCGCTTCATTCTCCGGTTTCTGGCCGGCCCCCCGGATGCCTTCCGGCCGCACCCGGAAGAACTGTTGGATGCGCATGCCGCTTGGACGTCTTGAACCCATCATCCACTCGTCCTCCTGCGCCGTCCACTGCGCCTGCCTGGGAGCGAACTCCATCCGCTCCCCGAGCTTCCAATCAGACGCCGGGTTGCGCCCGAACAAGGCAACGCCCCGCTCGGAAACCAACGGGATGACATCATTCGTACCGTTCTTGAGCAGCGCGGGCGCGACCAGAGCGGGCGGATCGCCGCTGGTGAACACCTGCCTTGACTCGACGAGTTCGTGGTGTTGCGAATCGAACACGCCACGATCCTGCCGCTGAAAGACCAGCCCGGCAACGGTGGACAACAGGAGTTCAGCACCTGGATGCGCGTCCACGTCGCACGCGGTAATCCACGCGGTTTGCGGCGACAGTTCAATGGCCTGATCGGGCT
>CAYJNU010000072.1:9548-9835 GCA_964371005.1 uncultured Verrucomicrobiota bacterium
GGCTGGACCGGGAAGCCTGTTGTTCGTTGGCGATAGACCCAAAGCGTGTTTTCCGCCGGGCCGACCGCAAGTAGATCGGAGAGCCCGTCCCCGTCCACGTCCGCAAAAAGCGACCGAACCTGCCACGCCACAGACTGAGTGGGCACAGTGATTGTCTGGCGCTGGAAATCGCCGGCCCCCGTCCGGGTCACGCTCACCACCAGCAATGCCGGCAATAGCCAGACTCTCCAAGAACCGTTCGTGCCGCCGCAAGGTCTTGGAGTGGGGGGGGGCCCCCGGCGGGGGGG
>CAYJNU010000072.1:9845-23831 GCA_964371005.1 uncultured Verrucomicrobiota bacterium
AAGCGCCAGAGGGCTGGCGCACTCCAAGACGCTGGCGCGACCGAACTCGGCTTCCTCCGGTTCATGTTCCTGCTGCGCGGCCGGTGTCGGCGGTCGAAACTCTCCACGAACCAACACGCAGAGAGACGGCGGATAGAAGATTCGTCTTCGTTCTTTGCACGCCATCCTGCTGCCGGCTTTGGAAACGAGTTCATTTCCCCTCCCCGTAACCGGCGCCTTCCCTGGGCGCGCTGATGAAAACCTTGAAGGCGTTTCGGTCGGCGAGCTTGACGACCAAATCGCTGACGCCATCGCCGTTGAGCTCCACGACCTCCAGCGAGTCAACCGGATCGGAACACTTGAACCCAACCTCGGCGTCCTGACTGAATCCCTTCTGCCGGGAGATGAAGCGGTAAACCGAAATTCGGTTACCCTCGTCCTTCACCAGCAAGTCCTTCTTGCCGTCCCCGTCAAAATCGCCGGTGAACTTGATGAAGTGCTCGAAGTAGTCGCGCCGAGTGAAAGAGAGCTCCAGCGTGTGGCGATTCAAGTGAATGACCAGGTCGCGCCGGCAATCCGCCTCGGCTGGATAACCGCTCCCGGGTTGGAAGAAGAAGAACCGAAGGGTGTAATCAAGCTGCTTGGCCGTGACCATCTTGCGCATGCCTTCGCGGCTGTCAAACGGGCTGGAGCCCATGACCAGGTCCGGAAAGCCGTCGCCGTCCATGTCTTCCACCGGAATGGCGGCCATCCAATCATTCTTGCGGAGGACCTGTTGCGGCTGCGTCGGAATGCGACCCTGGCCATCGGCAAGGAAGATGCCCGCCACCACCTTGCTGGACCACGTGCCCGGCAGAAACCACGGTTCCTCCAGCCAGGTGCTCTTGACCAGGTCCACCTGGCCGTCCCGGTTGATGTCCGTCCAGCAATGCCAGTCGCGCCAGTTGAACTTGGTTTCATGGGTCATCACCGGCTCGGGCGTGAACGAACCGTCCGCTCGTTGCAGATAGGCGACGTACGTCTGCAAACCTGTGACGTTGTCGCGCAGGACCATCAAATCATCGCGCCGGTCTCCGTTAAGATCGCCCAGACTCATGCTGAAGCCGATTGACTTGCTGTATCCCGGATTGCTCAGCGACGGCCACAGATGGGTGTCCAGTGCGCGGGTGATGGATTGCACCTGCGCCCAACCCTCGCGATGTTGCCAAACTTGAAGGGTGTTCTCGACCGGCAACAGCAGGAGCGGCCAGTCGCCACTGGTGCCGGCGGACAGCGGGAAGTGCATCACCATCGGTTCGTTCAAGGCCTCCGGAATGATGGTGTGCTGCCGGATGATCTGGCGAAACGCAGGAGGGCCAGATCGATTGGTGAAGCAGAGCTCGGCCACGCCCTCGCTCGTCATCACGAGCAGGCTTTCCGTCGCGCCACCCATCCGCGACGCCCACACCGTTGACGGCTGGTCGTCGAGCTGATGGGTTCGTTGCGCCTCACGAGGAAAACCCCGTTTGGCGTCCTGAAAGAAAATGGAGAGAGTGAGGCCATCAACCAGCACAGCGTCCTTGAGCCGATCGCCATCCAGATTGCAGAACAGAATGTCCGCACCCGGGCCTTCGATTTCGCTCGCGTTGAACCGGGGCTTGGCCGCGGCGAATCCGCTGACCAGAGAGGCGAAACACAAGACCAGTGACAGGGTAATCGTCGGACGAACGGTGGAGCTTGGACGAAACGAAGCGAGCGCGGCAATCACCCCCGGCCGGCCTTCGGTTTGTGCCTTCCGTCGTATGGGGCGCGTGAGGTCAACGGCGCCAAGCGCCGGCTCAATGGTGCTCATGTTCAAGCAGGCTCACAAAGCTGTTTACCCAGGGCAAACCATCTCCCGCGCGGTAATCTGTCGCGCATCCTTGCGGCCCGCGAATACATGGACAAAGCCCGGCCAGGAATGTCACGCGGCCTGTGCTCGAACGGTCAATTCTTCGGTGCGGCTGTTGCTCAATCCGCCCCGCAACGAGGACTATTCCCGTGCTTCGGGTTGCACGGCGGAATGGCGCATGATGAACCGGGCAGATTCGAACACCGCCGGCAGCGCAAAATGGTGACCGCTGCTGTCCGGCGTGCCCTTGACAACCGACACCACATCCATGGTGTGCCCCAGCTTCTGCAAACGTCGCCGGGCTTCGAGCGTGTTCTGCTCCGGCGGCACGACTCGATCGTCGAGACTGATGACATGCCGCAGCGGGATTCGAGCCTGGGCAATCGGTTTGAGCACGGCTTCATCCACGGGATTACCACGATAGCCACGCAAGGCGGTTTCGTCGGTAAAGCCGTAGTGTCTCAGCGCGTCGGCAACCTCCTTCTTTGAACTCGGCCAGCTCAGCGGCCAGCTCTTCAAGTCCATCACCGGCGTATCGGCGTAGATGCACGCGACCCGCTCCGGCCGTCGCGCCGCATAGCGGTAGGCGTGCAGCCCACCGCGGCTCACCGCTTCCAGGGCGGGCTTGGCAGCGAGTCCGAACTCTTTCCGCACTTGGCCATAGAACTGATCGTAAACATTCAGCGCCGCATCCGCGCCGAGCATGTCCACGCAATCCACGTAGGCCACATGCCAGCCCTGATTCAACAACTCCACGTCTACCTCGGCATGGAAATCCGGAAAGGAAGTCCGCCAGACCCACGGCTTGCCAGGTGCGGAAAGTTTCGGCTGGGTGACAAAGCAAGCATGACCTTCCAAGGCGAAGTTCGTGCGAGCGAAACCCTGCCACTGCTCCTGGGCCGACGCGACGCCTGGGGCCGCAGTAACTACAATCGCGGCAGCAATGATTGACGTTACTTTTATGGTTGATTGGCGGGTCGCTTCTGGGGTGGAAATGTGGGTCAAGGATTTCCCTCCGCAGTAAACACGACGCGATAATCCCGCGTCGGATCACACGTGCCCGGATTCGACACCAGAATGAAATCGTCGGTGATCACTGGATTCAGGTCCGCGCCCACGGACACCTTCGGCGACTGGATGCGATGCGGCAGGTAGGCCAGAAACGGGCGTCCGCCTCGCTGCGAGCCGTTTGTGTTGATCGCTAGAAAGCTCTTCTCTGCACGGTTCGGCTTGATCGTGAAGGTGAAAACCCCGTTCTGCTCGGTCAGCGTCTGTTCAAACGCCTTTGGCCGATCCGCCATGCGCGCCTGCCACGCGGGATCGCCGTAAAACGCCACGACATCGCGGTCGAACACCAGTCCCCGCGCATCGTTGGCGGCAAGCCCGGCGTGCTGGGCGGTATCGCTGAGCTCCGGGCGGACCGACACACGGCCCTGGGCATCCGCCTGTGCTGCCAGCATGTCCGGGAAGTAGGTGGCCAGGCGATGCGTGAGAGCGTGGTGGTTGGCAAAGAACGCCTCGGTGAGCGTGTAGCGGCCGGGCTGCTCCACGAAGTAATCCAGCACACCCCAGCCCAGGTAGCCAAACCAGGTCGGCTGCGTGTAGCCGAACATCTGGCAAACGCCCGCGCTGTTCATCCAGGCCGTCGCCATGCAATCCGGTTGGTCAATGTGGCCCATGAGACAGTTGCCCACCGGCAGGTAAATTTTGGGGTTCAGCGAGCGAACTGGCCACTTGCGTCCGTTTGTGTCCTCGCCGTAAAGCGCGCCGTCCGCATGTTTGAAATACCCGTTCTTGTAGCGGAAACCAATTTGCCAATCACGTTCTGTCGCGTGGCCCGAGGTGACGAACATGTCGGCTCGGTAAACGTTTAGCGTGTCCACCAACGCCTGCGTCGTGTCATCCGGGCCTTTGAGTTCCACCGCCGTCTGACCCGACACTTTCCTCACCATCTTGTTCTTGTTGAGTTCGCAGAACCACACCCCTTGCTCGACCATGTCCATCGCCAGCGCCGTGCCGGAGGCGACCTTGCGCACGGTCAGCGGCTCTCGCTGACGCGCGATGCGGAGGGCGTTCGTCGCATCGTAACCGGTGAGAATTCCCCAGAAGCAATCCGCGTACGGGTCATCGTCCAACTGCCGAGTCAGCCGATGCACCTCGGCGACGCAACTCCGCGTGGCTTCTTCAGGCCGTGCCACGAAGCAGGCATATCGAGGGAACTGCTCGCGCAGCCGGGGCACGGCTTCCGTAATGTTCGTGCCATACGTGACCACCTGTGCGTGATGCTTCTCCTTCAGCGTCTCCACCACGCGATTCCAAGCCGCGTCCGCAGCCGTTTCCCGCGAAACGACCACGGCGTAGTCCGGTTCCGGCGCAGCCGACAGCGCGTTCGAACACAACGTCAGCAGGACCGCAAAGGAGGTTACCGTTTCTCTGAAAGCCTGTCTGAACACTCCCTCCCGGAGTGCGCCCGTCCTCGGGCGCAGCCGTGCGAATTTGCCGGACGCGCTGTAAAGCCACACCGGTCGTTTTCCCTCAGTTACTGCGCCCGAGGACGGGCGCCCTCCGCAACACCAGTTGCCGTGCGCGATTCGACTTCTCAGACAGGCGCTAAGGAGAGATTTCATGGCTGGAAGAGGCGTTGGAGAATGAAGGAGTCATCACTACCCGAGCCGTTGTTCAATACCACCGGCTCGCCGCTAAGCGAATCCGCCAGCGCCTGCACCGAACCAACGTCCGGCAGGTTCTCGCGCCAGACGAGGTCAAACTGAAACTCCATGACGCCGTGCTCATCGCCGGCGAAGTTCGTGTGCCAATGGTTGTTGAACAGCATCGCCAGCACGCGGTGTGCGTCCTTCGGTGCGGTGGTGCGGCGCACCCAGACGTGCGGACCGCCCAAAGTCATCAGCGGCGCATCGCGGCTGACCCACAGCCAATGGCCGTCGGCCGTGGCGTAGTGCGCCCAACCGTCAATGCCGAAGTAATCGCGGCAACTGCCGGGCAATTGGTCGGTGTAAGGCGTGAACGGCATGCCCCCGCTGCTCAGCGTCGGCAGCGTGCCTTCGCATGGCAGCGGAAAGGCCGCGAAGAAGACTTCCGGATTGTCGTCGGAGATCCGGTAAAAGCGGAGCGTGATCCGGGCGCGGGGCTCGCTTTTCCACAACTCCAGCTTGCGCACCGCCCACTTGAGGCGCGGGTGCTGCAGCCATTGCGAGTAGAGAGTCGTGTGGGCATTCTCCTCGACAGTAGCCGGGCCTTCAGGTTTGGCCCAGACTTCTTCGAGCCGTTCCCGGCGCAGCTTCTCGCGCTGTTCCGCTTCGCCAGCATAAGCAATGTCGAGCAGCGCCCAGCGCGGCGCGAAGGCGTTGACTTTCACGGCCAGGAAATCGCCGAAGCCGCGCAGGAACAGCGACCTATTCATGCCGGGCCACTGAGCGGAAGCAGGCCAGCCATTCGTGTCACGAGTGACCGCCGGGCCGGTCGCAGGCACAGTCTTGGTTTCCGCAGGCTGCGGGCTGAGGTGGAGACTAACAACACTCTCGCCCGGCAGTTGATCGAGCCAGAACTTCGCGATCCGGTTCGGAACATTGTCAGCGTGCGTGGCAGACGAATCTTCGCGGGTCAGATCCCCGGGTTTCTGCGGACGATGCCACGGGCTGATGCCCGGCTCAAAAGTGACGGGGAGACGGCTGCCTCCATCGGGCAATTCCACCGACTTGAAATCGCCGCGCAGGCTGGTGGCATTGAGTCGCACCCAACCGCTGAATGGTCCCCGCGTCGGATTCGCGACGAACAACCCCTCGCCCTCGCGCAACAGCTTCGTGCGGACGCGTTGCGACAACAGCCACTCGGCATGCGCCATCGGGCGATAGGCAAACGCCGCTTTCTCACCAAACTGCGCTTGCGAATCCAGCGTCCACGGCGTGGCCACGCTCATGCTGGATCCCCACGTGTGCTCGTCGAACAGACAGAGGTCCTTGTAGAGCGACTCCGCTTTGGCGTGCGCCGTCGGAGACGTCGCCCCCCACAGCGGCGACTCCGCCGCGGCGAGCAGGCGTTTGGCGAACCGGCTGGCGGCAACCACCCGCGGCCCGCTCGCCGTGCCATTGGCCCACCAGTCGGTGAACTCCCCCGCGTATTCCGGCACCTTGTCACCGATGGCCTTTTCCATTTCGCAAACCGCTTGCGACGCGGTGACGAAGCGCAGTTCCGGCCGCAGGCCGAGCTTGTTCCACGCGGCCACAAACTCAGCCAAGTGCGGAAACGGCGGATCGTTGTCCATGCGCCATTGGCTGGTCACGGAAATCGTCAGCACATCATGCGCGTAGCCTTCCTTCCGCAGTTGCTCGATGCGACGGAGGCATTGCGCGTGCGCGGCACGGAGTGAGGCCTCGTCCGTCTTGAACACATCGCCGCCACGCGGCGGGCGGAATTGCATATCGCCGGCATGCGGCACTGGGCCGCGACGCCATTCGTAGGTCTCGAAGAAATCAAACCCAGCAGGATAGCTGTGGTTTAGCCAGACAAACAGCCGACGGCCGTCGGACATTCTCCACCAAAAGGCGGACGGACGATAAAACGGCGGCCCGCCGCTATCGGCGTTGATGCCCATGAAGAGCTGCTTGATGCCGCGATCCAGCAGCGCCATCGCCCCGGCGCGCGGCATCCCGTTCACGTCGTTTTGCACAGCGATGGTCGGCTGGCACTTCTGCCAGAGGTCTTCCGGCAGCCAATGCAGCATCGTCTGCCACTGCCGGGCGTTGAGGAACGGCGTTTGATTGAACGGCATCGCCGCGACTTCGAACTGGCCGGTCTCCAATGCGCGGAGGAATTCCTGCCGGCGCTGCGGTGTCGCCTGTTCCCACCAATCGGCAACAGCCACCGTGGACTCAGCCGTCCAACGGAACTTCCGCTCTTCAGGTCCATTGGCAGTGGCGAGCACGGCATCCACGGCCACGTCGAGGTAGCGCACCTGCAGCTCGCGACAAACGCTCTGGAGATCCGTGAAGCCGAAATCCGTGTGCGAGAAGTGAACGAGGTAAAGCTGTTTGATCGGTGCTGGTTTTTCACCCGCCGACGCGGTGGTCAGGGCGAGCAGCAAGCCGAGCAGAACCGGGAGCGATTTCATGGGCCCAATTTAGTTGGGCAGCTTCGGCAAGGCGATGTCTTAATGCTCGGCCAAGCTGAAGTCCTGCTGATCGGCGAGGGCCAAGCCTTCGCCTCATCGCGGGTCTTGCTTGTTACTCGCGCGCGCGTTTGTTGGTGAACGTTTTCCTTTTCCGCCTTGTCTTTCGCAACCTTCAGGGCGTGTAATGGACGCGCATGTTGGATGGCGTGGCGTGGCGTGGCGTTGGTCGAACAGCCCGGAGGCTGGGGGCGTTGGTTTGCCTGGCCCTCCTCCTGATGCGCCTGACCGCCCGGTCGCAGTCACCCGGCGTCGCGAACGACTGGGTGGTGGACAACTGGCAAACGGAAGACGGGCTGCCGCAGAACTCGGTGTCGAGTGTGCTTCAGACTCGGGATGGCTATCTCTGGGTGGGGACCGCAAACGGGTTGACGCGCTTCGACGGGGTGCGATTCACGGTTTTTCGAACCGCGGACCATCCCGGTCTGCGAAGCAACCGGATTCTCTGCCTGTTTGAAGACGCACAAGGGATGCTGTGGATTGGCACCGAGGGCGGGGGGCTGACGAGTTATCATAACGGCCAATTCACCGCGTCCGGAACGGCGGAAGGGTTGTCCTCGGACACGGTGCTGTGTTTGGCTGAAGATGAGGCCGGCCAGCTTTGGGTGGGAACCGATTCGGGGCTGAATCTCCGGCGGGCGGGCCGGTTCGCAACGTTTTTCAAGACCGACGGTTTGTCGGACGATCGGGTCAATGCCATCTGCCAGCCGCGCGGCGCACCTTTGGTGATCTCCACCGGCAACGGGTTGTGCCAATACCGCCACGAGCGGTTCGGCCCACTTCAAACCGGGCCGCCCATCCCCGCGCAGACTGCGCCCTCGTGCCTGCTTGACGATCGGGATGGGTGGCTATGGATGGGCGATGAAGTGGGTTTGTATCGGCTGCCGCCGCCAGGCATCACCAACGCTGAGTCGCCTGCGCTGACGTCCGTGGGTGAGGTGCTCTCGCTGCTCGAGCGGAGAGATCTGGAAGTCTGGTTCGGCACGCGTTCGGGCAACCTCTGCCGTGCAGTGCCGGGTGGACAGACGGCGGGAGCAGAGGTGATCTGGCAGACGCAACGTCCGGTGACTGCCTTGTGTGAGGACGTCGAGGGTAACCTCTGGATTGGTACTGCGGGAGACGGCTTGCACCGGCTGAAACGACGTCAATTGCGTCTCGTTGCCATGCCGGAGTCTGCGGGCGTGAACGGAGCGGCCGGCTTCTTCCTGTCATCGCAAGGGGAGCTGCGTTTTGTGGCCGGAAACAAGGGGCTGTACGGCTGGCAGGGCGGGCGGTTTGTCCTGCTCAGTCAGTTGCCACTACCCAACGGCGTGGGGGTCCAGGCCGTATGCCAGGGAGGCGCGGACGCGATTTGGGTCGGTACCGCGCGCGATGGTTTGTTCGAATGTGGCCCGAACGGCGCACGGCAGTACAGCGAGCGGGATGGCCTCTCGGACAGCGCCATTGAAGTCCTCCGCGTGGCAGCGGACGGCGGACTGTGGATTGGCACGCGCAATGGCGGGCTGAATCATTTCAAGGATCGAAAGGCCACGCGCTTCAACACGCCGTGGGGGTTCTCCGGCAATTGTGCCTGCGCTCTCGAGCAGGACGCCGAAGGCAATCTGTGGATTGGCACCACGGGCGACGGGTTGTTTCGCCTCAGCGAAGGCCGGTTTAGGGCTTACGCTGCGGGATCGGGATTGCCGAGTCTCCAGGTCCGCGTGCTCCACGCCGACAACGCCGGCTCGCTGTGGGTCGGCACCGACAAAGGGCTCTGCCGCGTCAAGGCGGGGCGCGTGACTGCCTTTACGAGCGAGTATGGATTGTCCGAGGAACCCGTCCTGCAGTTGCAAAGCGACGAGGTGGGCAACTTGTGGGCGGGTTCGGTCAGCCGAATCTTCCGGGTCAACAAACAGCAACTCGAGGACGCCGTCGAAGGCAGGACGCCCTTCGTGAGCGCGGTGGGCTATGGCAAGGAGGACGGCTTGCCGGGAATTCAATGTCTGCCGCGGGTCCAATCCCAAGGGCGGGCAGACCGTCGGAGCGACGTCTGGTTTGCGACCACGAAGGGACTCGTGGTCGTGGATCAGACCGGGCGGCCTTGGGACCGCACGCCGCCGCCGGTAATGCTGGAGGCGGTGTTCGTGGACAACGCCAGCGTGCCCTTTGACAGCGGGGTGCGGGTGCCGCCCGGCAAGGGGAATCTACGTTTTGAATACACCGCCCTGAGTCTGACTGCACCAGGGAAGGTCAACTTCCGATACCGGCTGGACGGGTTCGATGCCGAGTGGAGCGAACGGAGCACGATCCGCGAAGTGCGTTATCTGAAGGTGCCTCCAGGAGACTACCGATTTCGCGTCGTGGCCTGCAACCACGACGGGATCTGGAACGAGACCGGGGCTGCGGTGGCGGTCGTCGTCGTGCCCTTCTGGTGGAACACGTTCTGGTTTCGGATCTCGGTACTGGCGATGGTGCTGGTGACGGTGGGTGGGCTTTACCGGTTGCGCCAGTCGCGCCGCCGGGAGATCGAGCGATTGCGGATCCGGATTGCCGGCGATCTGCACGATGACATCGGCTCCAGCCTTTGGAGCATTACTCTGTTGAGCCGGATGTTGACCAAGCATGGCACCCTGGGGACCGAGGAACGGCAGGACGTGGACGAGATTCATCGGATCGCGGTGCAAACGTCCAACTCGATCCGCGACATTATCTGGCTAATCAACCCCGCCTTCGACACCGTGCAGGATTTCGTGGCCCGGACGAAGGATTTTGCCGGCGTGGCGATGCGCGGGGTGGACTATCGCATGGTTTGTGAAGGGGCGGATTTGACCCGGAAGCTGCCGTTCGATTTCCGGCATAACCTGTTCTTGCTCTTCAAGGAGGCGCTGACAAACATCGTGCGGCACGCCAACGCCACCGTGGTGGAAGTCCGGATCGAAGAGCAGGGCAACCTCTGGCAACTCACGATCCGGGACAATGGTGTGGGTTTCGATCCGGCGGTGAGCACGGGCGGGAACGGGCTGCGCAACCTGCGCACGCGCGCCAGCCGAATGAAGGCCGCGCTGGAGGTGCGCAGCCAACCCGGACAGGGCACCACGATCGTGCTAACACTGGCCACTCCATGACGCGTACACGTCGTGATGCGGAGACTTGCCGAAGGGCGATGGACAGCGAACAATGACCCCATGCGAACAAATGCCTCCAGCACCAAAGCGGTGGTCTGGCTGATCGAAGATCACGCCGACTCGCGGCGCGTGCTGGCGCGGGTCCTCAACCGGGTTTCAACCATGCAATGCCCCTGCGCCTTCTCGTCGTGCGAGGAGGCGCTGGCCGCGCTCAAGACCAATCCGAAGCCCGACGTGATCCTCCTGGATGTCGGCCTGCCTGGCATGAGCGGCATCGAAGGCATCCCCCACCTCAAGGCCCTGTCACCGGCGACGCATGTCATCATGCTCACCGTTTTTGACGACCAGGACAAAGTGTTCAAGGCGATTTGTGCCGGCGCCTCGGGGTACCTGTTGAAGACCGCCGATGAAGACGCCATCGCCGGGGCCATTCACGAAGTGCTGCAAGGGGGCGCCCCCATCAACCCGCGGGTGGCGCGACTGGTGTTGAACATGTTCGCCTCCCGTTCGGCCCCGCCCACGCAGGACTACGGTCTCTCCGATCGGGAACGGGAGGTCCTCGAATTGATGATCCAAGGGCTGGTCAAGAAGGAGATCGCCGACCGGATGCATTTGAGCTACCACACGGTGGATAATCATCTGCGCAGCATCTACACGAAGCTGCAGGTCCACACGCGCAGCGGGGCGGTGGCCAAAGCCTTGTCCGAGCACTTGGTTCCCACCGGATAATGCACGCCGGACTGATCCATCTGGGGAAGCTGCTGCCGGTCTGCGGGCTGGTGGTGCTGCTCGCGAACTGTGGGCCGAGGCCGATGACGCCAGTCCGCACGATCACGTCCATTCACATCACAGGCGTCTATACGGAAGCGGCGCGGGCGCTCGCGGCGGAGTTCGAGCAGCAGACGGGAATCCACGTCGAGATTGTTGAGGCCGGCCTGTTCAGTTTGCGGGAGAAGGAACTCACGGACGTGCTGACGCGGGGCGGCAATTACGATGTCCTGCAAGTGGCGTATCAGTGGGAAGGCGAGATCCTGCCGCATTTGCGCCCGTTGGATGATGTGGTCGGCCAGATCGCTCCCGACCTGGATGACTTCATCCCCACGGTGCGAGCGAACTGCGGCCAATGGGAAGGCCGCATCTACGGGCTACCCGTGGCGTGTGACGTGATCACGCTGCTGTACCGGAAGGACATTTTCGCCGCGCGCTCCGCCGAATTCCAGCAACTCACCGGTCGTCCGTTACGGCCGCCCAAGACCTGGCCGGAGTATCTGGAAATCGCCAGGTTTCTGAATTCGGAGTCATTGTACGGCAACATCCTCATGGGCAAGGAACAGACTTACACGATCTGGTCCGGGATTCTGCACGGCATGGGGGGGCGACAGGTGGATGAGCAGTGGCGGCCGGTGCTGAATTCCAGGGCGGGCGTCGAAAGCCTGTCCCTGTTCGCCGCGCTTTACGAATACGCCCCGCCGCGATCCGAAGACCGCTCCATCACGGATGCGGACGGTCTCTTTCTGCAAGGCCGCGGAGCGATGTACATGGCCTGGCCGAGCCTGATCTGGTCGCAGTTGGCCGACACGAACCGGTGCAAGATCACCGGCAAAATCGGGGCGGCGGTCATCCCGGGCGGCCAACCGCAGTTGAGTGCCTGGTCGCTGGGAGTCAACCCCGCCTGTAAGGACCTGGACGCCGCTTATCTGTGGATCAAGTTCTTCGTCAGCCAAACCAACACCAAGCGGCTGCTGCTCCAGTACGGCAAAGGCTCCCCACGCCTTTCGACCTACTCCGATGCCCAGTGTCAGGAGCGAGTCTTCTTCCTCGCGCCACTCTCAGAAGGACTCGCTGGCAACCAACCCCGCTTCCGCATCCCGCCCTCGCAAGAGTTGTCCGATTACCTGGATAATGAACTCCTGAAGGCGATCCGTGGCCAGATCACGCCACAAGCCGCCTTGGACCGGACTGCGACGCGCTGGCGGGAAATTCTGATCCAGAGCGGTTATCTCCGCGAGGCCGTCGCTCCCTGACGCGAACGCGTCATTGTCCTGACGCGCTAACCGCCCTTAGTCTGTAGCAGTTACATTAAGTGCCATGCCAACACCAACTTGCCAACCAGCATTCTCTCGCCGAGCATTTCTTAGCCGTTCCGCCCTGGCCGCTGCCGTCGCGCCCCTGGCGGTCGGCGGCCTGACGAGTCCATTCATTCGCTCCGCTCGCGCTGGCGAACCTGGCGCCAATGACAAAATTCGGGTGGGTCTGATCGGCGCCGGTGGCATGGGCTCCGGCGACCTGACCTGCTTCTTCGGCAATCCGGAAGTAGAATGTGCTGTCATCTGCGATGTGGACGATGCGCATATTAAGAGCGGGGTGGCGATTTGCGAAAAGAAGGGACGCCGGCAGCCCGACACGGTGAAAGATTTCCGCCGCGTTCTGGATCGCAAAGACGTGGATGTGGTGATCGTGGCCACGCCCGACCACTGGCACGCCCTGCCCACGGTCCTGGCCTGCCAGTCCGGCAAGGATGTCTATGTGGAGAAACCGCTGGCCACGACCATTGACGAAGGCCGCGCCATGCTCACCGCCTCGCAGAAGCACAACCGCATTGTCCAGATGGGTTCGCAGTGGCGGAGTTGCCAGCACATTATTGACGCCACGGACTTCGTGAAATCCGGCAAGCTGGGCAAGGTCAGCATGGTCCGCGCTTGGGCCTGGCTGGACTGGCAGCCGGACATGGAAAACCTGCCGGACGGCAACCCGCCGCCCGGAGTGGATTATGATGCCTGGCTGGGGCCGGCACCGAAGCGGCCGTTCAATCCGAATCGGTTCCACTACAACTTCCGCTGGTTCTGGGATTACGCGGGCGGCTTGATGACCGATTGGGGCGTGCATCTGATCAACATGGCTCTGATGGGCATGAGCAAGTCGCCGCCCCGAACGATTTGCTCGTCCGGCGGGATCTACGTGCAGAAAGACTCGCGCGATACGCCTGACTCGCAACTCGCGGTTTATGAATTTCCGGACTACATGCTCGTTTGGGAACACAAGAGCGGCATGGGCGTGGGCCTCAACGGACGCTCATGGGGGATTTCCTGGAGCGGCACGGAAGGAACGATCCTTCTCAATGACGAAGGCTGGGAGCTCGTGATCGAGAAACGCAAGGCGAGCCTCGAACCCGAGAAGCACAAGAGCAGCGGCGATCCGCGGCCCGCGCACGTCCGCAACTTCCTGGATTGCGTGAAGTCGCGGCAGCAACCGGTGCTCAATCTCGAAGTCGGCCATCACGTCTCGACCGTGGCGCACTTGGGCAACATCGCCTACCGGAGCGGACACAAACTGGTGTGGGATCCCGTGAAAGAGAAGATCACAAACCATTCCGACGCGGACAAACTCGTGGGCGTCAAGTACCGCAGGCCCTGGCATCTGCCCTACGCCAAACGAGCCTGAATCGATCCTTGGTTACCCCTATGCAAGCAACTGAAACCCGCCGGACTTTTGAACAAAGCCGTCATCCGGTTCGTGAGCGTGAGTGCAAGCCGGACGCCCGCAGAGCGTTCACGCTGATCGAACTGCTGGTGGTCATCGCTATCATCGCCATTCTTGCCGGCATGTTGCTGCCCGCCCTCGCCAAGGCCAAGGACAAGGGGAAGTCCGCCTTTTGTACGAACAACGAGCGCCAGTTGATTGCTGCGGCGCTCATGTATGAGGACGACAACCAGGCATTTGCGCTGGGATACTGGGGCGACAAATACAATCCCCTGTACGCTTGGTATCGGGTGTTGCCACCTTATTTCGGTAGGCAGAGGCAGACGGGGACTGTCGAAACCAAAGCGGTTATTCTCTGTCCATCCAGT
>CAYJNU010000073.1:0-23731 GCA_964371005.1 uncultured Verrucomicrobiota bacterium
AGGTGCCGCACTATTGGACCGCCACCCGCCGCACTTTTCGACCGCCGTTTCCAGCGGCCCGACTGGCCGTCTAGCAGGCTTCAGGCGGCGCTCAGGTTGCGTCCCCGCAGAGCCCTATCCTCCGCTGAAGCGGGAACACTCTGCCTGCCGGCAACGGGAGGCCTCAAGGAAAACGACTCCGGCACCCGCATCATTCTAACTTTGATCGCACAGCCCTCTCTAGTTTTGATCGCACCACGACAAGCTTTTGCCAAAGGCACACATGACCTTTCGCCAAGCCACTCCAGCCGACTGCACAATGCTGGCCGACCTCAACCACCAGTTGATCCGGGACGAAGGCCACCGCAACCGGATGATCATCCATGAGCTGGAGCAGCGGATGCGCGGTTGGCTAACCTCCGAATACGCGGCGGTCATCTTCGAGGAGGCAAAGGAAGTTGTCGCTTACGCTTTGTATCGCGAGCAGGTGGGAGAGGTCTATCTGCGGCAGTTCTTCGTCGTGCGCGACCGGCGCAGACAAGGCTTCGGTCGTCAAGCGTTCGAGATTCTGCGCTCCAGAATCTGGCCAACCAACAAGCGCCTCACGGTGGACGTGTCGGTTCACAACACGGCCGCCATCGCCTTCTGGCGGGCGGTTGGCTACCGAGCCTATTGTCTCACCATGGAAATCATGCCGGCAGGATGCTCTTGATCATCTGGGAACGTCACCTGTCGAGGAGGCTCATCCAGAAGCCCCTTTCTTTGTGCTGTGAGTTGGGCAAGACCCACGGCACGACGCGACGTGGGTTCATGGTGGCATGCACGGTGATGGTCGAACCCGAAACCCGACATCGCAGACATCAGGGTGCTGACTGACCCGTGACGATGGGCACGTAACCCACCTCCAGGCCCTGGGGCGGTCTCACGAGTAGGGCTGGATCGAGGCGTGCCAACTTGCCTCGTGTGGGTGGCGCCATGTAGTCCCGATCCATCGGCCACTGGGCGTGGAGCCGTTCCACCAACGCCTGCAGCTTCGCCTGCTTGTCCTTGCTCCAGTCGTATTGCTGAAAGGATGGCTGATCAACGAACCGATACCATGAGTACGTTACGACGGAACCATCGGTGAGTTTGACCGAGAACGGTCCACTCTTGGGCCCGGGGTGACTCCAAGCGCCGGAGGTCGGGGAAGTGTAAGGAACACCCGGTTCGGCCAGTTTGAATTCTTGCTTCAACAATTGGGTCTCCGCCGGCACGTCCGCGGCCGCGATGGCCACGCGTTCTGTTCCCACTTGTCTGAAATACTGCGGGAACAATCCTTTCGGGCTGACGTCATTGGTGAACCACTCCACGCCCCACACATTGCCCTCGAAGACCTTGGTGTCAAAGACTCGCTCAACCCCGATGATACCCTGGCCGGCTTGATCGTAGCGCGTGGTGCGGGTGGTGAGTGTGGACTTCCAAGCGCCTTTTTCGTTGAACCGTCCCGAGCACTCCGGACCACCGTCGCGCCAAGTTTTGAAGGCGTCGTACAGGGCAGCCTTTGAGTAATACGTTACATCCTGAACCAGCAATGCCTTGCCCTGGCCATCCACCGGGAACCGCAGCTTGGGAATCTTCGAATAGACCACCCCCTGCGCATCCTGGGCTTCGAACCGGGGCACGGTGTTGATCTCCATGGCACCGCCGCCCATGTTGCCCGGACGGGCATCAAGGCCGCGACCGTAAATGAAGGGATAGCTGAAGAGCTTGCCGATCTTGCTCCACGTCTCGGGAATGTAATAGGCGATCGGCCCCTTGAAATTGGCGGCATTCAGAAAGCAGGTCCAACTCTGGTCGCCCGTCGGCGGATCGCCGGAGGTGGGGTCCGTGAAGGGCAAGGCCATCCAGGTGTAGCCCAGGAACTCGCCGTTGGGATTGCCCTGGAACGGCAGCGCATCGGGTGGAATCAGCAGTCGGTTGCTCAATTGCGCGATGCCCAGGCGATTGTCCGGCAGCGCTTCGTTGCTGTAGAAGAACGACCACCCGGGTGATCCGACCTCGTAATCATAACACTGCGGCGTGGCGTTCATGCTGAACTTGGGCGGCCCGTAGCGAAAGTGGTTGCCCGCCCAGTAGCCCAGCCCGCCCTCTACGGTTTGGAACACGCTGTCCCACGTTGGCCCCCGTTCCTTCCACTTCCGGGCGAGCGTGGCCTCCGGAGCGAGCGGTTGGTCCTTGTTGTCGGAATTGTCCGGAGTGATCCAGGAGCTGGCCAAGCCGATCTGGAAATCGGCCAGTGGCTGGTCAATCAGCGGCCAGATGGCGGAGTAGAACCCCATGCCTGCGCTGTAATCGGACTTTGCGGGCGGGCGGCTCGCGCTGAAGCCAATATACCCATGCAGTCCTTGGGCATGGGCCGTGACCGTGCCGGCCACGCGCTTGCCGATGTCCTTCGTTGCTTGCCCGGCGCAAGTCCAGGAAAGGAGAACGATGCCGACGATGGAGGCAGACGCAGCTTTCATGGTGATTCCTGATTCATGAACGATTTCCTCTCGGAGTCTGACTGAGGGTCGCTTTGGCAGTGCTGCCAGCTCCGATCGGAGTGCGCCCGTCCTCGGGCGCAGCCAAGTTGAGCGACCCGTGGGTGTGACGTTCTCGAGCGCGCCCGGCCAATCCGCGTCGCTGCGCACGAGGACGGATGCACTCTGGCGAGGACCTTTCAGAAAGGCGCTCACACGATTTCCTCACGCGCGGAATCCCAGCGCACCAAACGCTGTTCCTGTTGGGACTTCAACGACATGAGGAAGGTCGCTGTCTCAATGAACGCCTCGTCGGTCGAGCATTTTGGTGTGCCGCGGCTATGGATGCAGTTGACCCAGTCCACCAAGTGATTGGGCTGTTCGGGGGTCTTGCCTCGCTCGTAACCTTTGGGCAGGGCCGGGTTCTGGTTGTGCCGCGCCCGCAGAATCTCGAAGGTGCTGACATCGTGCGCGATGCCATCGAAACGCAGGGTGGCATCCCGCCCGCAAATCTCCACCGGTTGATTGGCAGTGGCGTTCATGCTGCCGGTGAAGGTGACCGTCCGGCCGGGTTTCTGGAACTCGTAGGTGGCAACCCAGGTGTCCGGGACTTCGCGATCGTCCCGCAGCAATGCATTTAAGCCGGCGCAGTAGCAGTTGTCGGGGATGCCATGGCCGAGCAGGTATTGGACGAAGTCCAACTCATGCGAGAGCAGGTCACCGGCGTAGCCTGTGCCGTAGGCGTAATAACAGCGCCAGTGCCAGAAGTGACGCTCGTTCCAAGGAATCTTGGGCGCCGAACCCAGCCAGAAATCCCAGTTCAGTTCCTCGACGACTTGCGCCGGGTCCGGCCGATCCCATTGCTCGTAGTAACCATACCAGCGCCAGTTGGGGTGCGCGGGGTCGGAAGCCTTGAAGCGCCCTGTGCGCACCAACGTGATGGGACCGAGCATGTCCTGGGCGATGAGCTCCTTGGCCTGGAGGGCGCAGGTCGCCTGTCGTGCGTGGTGGCCCAGTTGAAATACGACCCGGCTCTGCTTGAGCGCGGCGCGCATTAACTTGGCCTCGGCGAGGGTCCGCGAAAACCCCTTCTCGCAGTAAATGTCTTTGCCGGCCTTCACGGCGTCGAGCACCATCTGGCAGTGCCAATGGTCCGGCGTCGCGATGATCACCGCGTCCACATACTCGTCGGCCAGCAGTTCGCGGTAGTCCACGTAGGCCTTCACCCCCGGGTTCAAGCTCCGCTCCACACCTTTTTGCCGATGCGGCGCGTACGCATCGCAAACCGCCACCACCTTGACGTTGGGCGCGTGAACCACCGCATTGAGGAGATCTCCCCCGCGCGTCCCAATGCCGATGCAGCCCACGCCGATTGTCTTGCCTGGGGATGCGGCGGAGAGAATCGCCGGAGCGAAGGTGGAGGCGGCTGCGAACGTCGTGGCGGCCTGACCGGTGGTGCGCAGGAATTGACGCCGGTTGAGGATCAAGTTGTCATTCATGGATGCTGAATTGTTAAAGCGTCGATCGCGGTTCCATTGACTTCAGGATACTGGCCTTCTGGGTGGCATAAGCAATTCATTTTGGGTCGCACGATGCCGAACGATGCGGATTCGGTTTAAGCTGCTGACGCCGGGACAAGAACTCACAGCGCGGGACGCAGGGCGAATCTGTTCACCGCCCCGGCGGAAACCGTTGGAGGGATTCACCCGATCGTGAGGCGCTGGCGGGCATTGATGCGTCGCTAAAACTTCACGAACCATTTCTTTCGGTACATGCCCCAGGCAACGACGTAAAGGAAGGTGACATACAGCAACGCCCACAGTAGCGAGGCGTTCTTCGGGCTGGCGAGGAAAGCGAGGACCGGCGCGGTGTCCGGGCTGGAGAACGGGCCGCAGAGCTGACTGTAGAGCCACGTCTTGAGCGCGACGGCGTGCTCCGCGTCGCCGATCTTGATGGCCAGCGAGATTCGGCCCAGCACGCCCGCCAGCACAAATACCGTGATGGCGTTCATGCCGTAAATCGCGAACGGCTTCGCCCAGCGACGCCACCCTTGCACGTCAATCAGCCAGTAATAGACGCCAAGGCAGACCATCGCCAGGCCGGCCATGAACACACAGTAGGAACTGGTCCAGAGGCTCTTGTTGATCGGCAGCGCCAGGTCCCACAGCAGCCCGAGCCACATCAACAGCGCGCCGCCGACCATCATCCACGCGGTCTTCTCCGCCGGCGTGCGTTGCGAGCGCAGCAGGTGACCGACGAGCACGCCGAACAGGCAGGTCGCAATTGCTGGGATTGTGCTCACCGTGCCTTCCGGATCCCACGTCTTCGCCGTCGCCCAAACGTGCGTGCCGATGACCGATCCGTTCAGAATCAGGTTGTCCACGTAAGCGGAGAAGTTGTCGCCTTTCTCCAACAGCCCCGAAACCCAGCGCGTCTCGCCATGCACATTGACCGGAAACGGCGCGAAGGCCATCAACGCCCAGTAAGCGAGCAGCAAGCCAATGATCCAGTCAACCTGCCCCCGGAGGCGCGTGCTCAGAAAGATCGCCATCGTGACGAGGTAACAGAGCGCGATGCGTTGCAGGACGCCGGGGATGCGGACATTCGTCAGCCAGTTGTGCAGCCAACCCGAGAATCCCAGCTTTCCGAGCGAGCCATCCATGAAATAGCTGAACGAGGCCAGGAACAGGCCGAGCCCGAAGAGGATCGCCGCGCGCCGCAACGCGTGCCAGAAGAGTTGGCTGCGGCTCTGGCCTTGCTCAAGCCGGCGAAAGATCGAAAATGGAATCGCCACGCCAACGATCCAGAGGAAGAACGGGAACACCGTGTCCGTGAACGTCCAGCCGTGCCACTCCGCGTGTTCGAGCGGCGCGTAAATGTGCGACCACGAACCGGGATTGTTCACCAGCATCATCGAGGCGATGGTCGCGCCCCGGAACACATCCAGCGACATCAGACGACCGCTGGCTGTAGGGACCGCGGTTTGAGGCGACTGGCTTTCGCTCATGCAGGAAAGTTAGGCGGCCATCGCATTGATGGGAAACCTTTTCCCAGGCAGTGGCTCACGCCTGCTTCCGCTTCCGCCCTGGCGCGGGCAGTTGCTTCAGCTTGGCGACGGCGGCCTCGAAGTCCTTCTCCACCGGCGACGGCTCGGCGAGTTGCGCGCGGTGGAACCTCTCGAATTCGAGCTCCGCCTTCGCCACTGCTTGCTCGTGCGAAATCCTCCCCGCGTGCGTGAGAATCTCCCGTCCGCCCAGGCGCAGAAAATCGTCCAGTTTTGCGATCCAATCCCGCATGTACATCGGCTGGCGGTTCAGCGCCTGGACTTCGGCCAGTTCCAGGTACGCCGTCACGATGCGGTTGAGCGCCTCCAGTTCCGCGGGCGCCAGGTAATTCTTGGCGATGACCGCCTCCGCCTTGATCGGTTTCGCGCCCAGCCAGTTCGTCAAGCCCATTTGCGGCTTCGCGGCGTCCGCCCGCGCGTGGACCACCTCCGCCGCCGTCTGGCCGTGCGCCGCCCAGTGCATCTTGTTCTGCACCGTGGCGAAAAACTGCTGCGACGCCGCCGTGCCCGGATCGTAGTCAATGCTCGTCGCGTAAATCTCCAGCACCTTCCGCCAAAACACCTTCTCCGACGACCGGATGTCCCGGATGCGCGCCAGCAACTCCTCGAAGTAATTGCCGCCACCGCGCCGCTTCAGCCGCTCGTCGTCCAGCGCGAAGCCCTTCACGATGTATTCCCGCAACCGCTGCGTCGCCCAGATGCGGAACTGCGTGCCCCGATGCGACTTCACCCGGTAGCCCACGGAGATGATCACGTCCAGGTTGAAGAACTCGATGTTCCGCGAAACCTGTTTCCCGCCCTCGGCTTGAACTGTTGCAAATTCTGCAACAGTTGCCTCCCCGCGCAATTCGCCTTCGTCAAACACGTTCTTGATGTGCCGCGAAATGACCGACTTGTCCCGCTGGAACAACTCCGCCAACTGGTTCAACGACAGCCAAACCGTTTCGCCGGAGAACCGGACTTGAAGCCGCGTCTGGCCGTCCTCCGTTTGATAAAGGAGGAACTCGCCGCCGGACTCGGGCCCAGATGGAATCAGGTCAGTCATGGCTGGATCTTCGCTGGTTCACAGTCGTCGTGCGGGCCTGATAAACGGCGAGATTTCAGAGTTTCGACAAATCGATCTTCGCGACCTTTTCGCCGTTTTTAACCAGCATCGTGCGAATGCACATTCTAAAACGCGGCGCAACAAACCTGTATGAATCGCCCTTGGGTGTCCGCTTTATGGCGGGATTGTGCCCCTTAGAGATTTCGGCCAGCACGGCTGGAACATTGAGGGTTACGCCGCTGGTCGAGTTCGGAAACTCCTTGCGCAGGATGTCCTCAACATCGCCGTGGCGGAGGGTGTCGGATTCAATTTTCCCGAGACAGTACAGCACTTGGTTACGCCGACCCGCGCTCGTATCACGTTCATTCATCATTTCAGTCACCGCGGCGTAGTTGGTCGAGAGAGCACTTCTCAGCCACTTCTCGTCTGCGGCACTCAAGAACGCTTCCTGGAATCGCCAGCCATTTTCTTTGCATAGCAGTGCCACCTCCAGGCAATACTCATGAAGGCACTGGGGGATGCCCATCGTGATCCACGCAACGTGTTCTTGAACCGATTTCAGGGCCTCATCGTCGAATTGGATCCGGAGTTCATCCAGGAACCCTTTACGCACGAATTCGTCGGTTTGACTGCGGGTCAGAGCCCCGACCTCGCGCAGTTCGTATATCCGATTCGCGATCGTGAGACGGTTTTGGCTGCGTGCGAAGTAGTCAAGAACATCGGCGGGAATTCCAACGATGATGAGCTTTACTTTGTACGCAGAGTAATTCGGGTCGTCCAGCAACGTTACGATATCCCCCAACTCCTTCATCAAAGCGGACTGGGAGAAAATCGCTTCGAGGTTATCTAGGACTAGGCACGCAGATCGCCCTGCTGCGTCATTGTTGACCATTTCTAGGCAAGCTTCCAACGGGTCCTTTCCCGGCACCTCATACTCTGAAGTGTGATTCAGAGAAGCTTTGGCGCCCGCGACACCCGGAATCCCAAGGCTACCTTCAGCCTGCTTTGTCTCGTTGAATCCGGTTTTCTGCGGCTTTTGCGCTCTTGCCACAACGTTGCCCATCTCCTGTGTGATTGAGCCCAAGCGAGAGGCATTTGCCAGATTCGCGGTGGCGAAGTGGATGCCACACTTTGCCAGAACACGTTTGTAAAGCCATGACTTGCCGCACCCACTTTCGCCATGAATCAAGACGTGCAACGTTCCCGCCAGCGCGTTCTGGAGGTCATCCTCCAAACCGGGTCTCGCGATGTACATCTCGAGATTCACTTCAGGACTACGTGGAGTGAAGACTTGCTGAGCGTCTTTTCTGAATAGATTCATAGCATTCTTGTTTCTTGGTTCGTTTTGGATTCTCAAGCCGTGTCGTGGCTGACACGGCTGAGGAGGACGTCGTGTTGAAACTCCCGCTCCGGCATGGGCGGAGTTTAGGCGCGGCGAGCGGTGCGATGCAAGCCGTGAACCGGCCGTGAACCGGCTCAACGATTCAGCGCCCGGATCCTCGCCGACTTCCACAGTGTGTTTCTGGCGTCCCGCCGGAAGATCACACTTCTTGGCTGCCGAGTTAGATGGTTCTACCGGCAGGATGCCGACAGCACGTCATGGTTCAACGCTTCACTGCCGCGTGCTGCTGGGCGAGGGAATTCAGCCACGCCGCCATGCCTTCGCCGGCCTTGGCCGAAAGCTCGAACACGCGGGCGTGATGGCTAATGTGCTGAACGTTGCCCAGCGCGGCTTCGCGATCGAACCCCGCCGCCGCCAGGTCACACTTCGTCAGCAGCGCCACGTTCGCCGAGTGGGAGAGGTGCGCTGCCCGCCTGAGTCGCTGCTAGGCTTCCTCAAACAACGCCTGCGCGAATTGCTTCGCATCGAAGGGCTGCAGGTCGTCCGGTTGTTCGCCAAGGCCGATGAACTTGATGGGCAGGCCCAGTTCCTTCTGGATGGCCACCACCATGCCGCCTTTGCTCGTGCCGTCGAGCTTGGTGACGATGAGGCCGGTGAGCGGGACAGCTTTGTGAAACTCGCGCGCCTGGTTGAGCGCGTTCATGCCGGTGCTGCCGTCCAGCACGAGCAGGACTTCGTGCGGCGCGCCGGACAGTTGTTTGCCGATCACGCGGTGCAGCTTCTGCAATTCCTGCATCAGGTTGTGCTTCGTGTGCAGCCGGCCCGCGGTGTCAATGAAGAGGTAATCCGCTTTGCGCGCCTGGGCGGCGGTGACGGCGTCGTGGGCCACGGAGGCCGCATCCGCCCCGTAAGCGCCGGCGACGACCTCGACCTTGAGGCGCGTGCCCCAGAGCTTGATCTGCTCGATGGCGGCAGCGCGGAAGGTATCGCACGCGGCGAGCAACACCGTCTGGCCGCGGGTCTGGGTGAGATGCGCCAGCTTGGCCGCGGTGGTGGTCTTGCCGGTGCCGTTGACGCCAACGATGGAAACGACCGTGGGGCCGCGGGCGGCCCGCAGCAGGTCCGGCTGGTTGGCCGCGAGGCTTTTCTCCACTTCCTGGCGCGCAACGCTGAACACGTCCAGCCCCCCGCTTCCCTGTGATTCGTATGCCAGCCTGACCGCCTCCACGATCTGCGTGGTCATCGCCATGCCCAGATCGGCGGCGAGCAGCGCAGCCTCAACTTCCTCCAGCGTGCCGGCATCGAGCTTCGGCGAGCGCGTGACGATGCGCTTGAGTTCGTGGACCAGCTTGCTCTGGGTTTTCTGGAGACCGGCTTTGAATTTGGCGAACAAGCCCATGCGGGAATGACGATTAGCGATTGACGATTGACGAGGTCCCCGCGTTCGCTTGACGGGTGTTGCCGCGGCGTTCGGCGATGCGGGTCTTCAGTTTCTCAAAGTACTCGTACGGCAGGCGCACGGTGCCGATGAGCGGTTTACCCTTGTTCATGCCGTGACAATCACTGCCGCCGGTCACCAGCGCGCCCAGGCGGTTGGTCATGCCGAGGTAGCGGTCCCGCGTGGCGGGCGGGTGCTTGGTGTGGTAGCACTCGATGCCGTCCAGCCCGGCAGCCACCATACCAGGAATGAGGTCGTCCACCCGGTTCAAGGCCGGATGCGCAAGGACCGCGGCCCCGCCGGCCTGGTGGATGAGCTCAATCGCGTCTGCGGCGGACATCTTGAATTTCGGGACCCAGGCGGGCCGGTGTTTCTTCAGGAATCGCTCAAAGGCCTCGTCCAGGCTCTCGCACGCGCCGGCCGTGACGAGCGCCCGCGCGACATGGGGGCGGCCGGGCGCGCGGCAGTTGGCGAGGGCGAAGACGGCTTCCGCCTCCAGCGCGATGCCCAGCTCATTCAAGCGCGCGACGATCTCGCGAATGCGCTGCTGGCGGACATTTTGGAACCGGGTGAGCGCCTGCAACAGCACCGGGTTCGTCGCCTCCATGCCGTAGCCGAGGATATGCAATTCCCGCCCGTCCTGCTCCGCGGTGAGTTCCGCACCCACCAGGAACTCGATTCCCGCGGCGGCGCAGGCGGCGGCAGTGGAAGCGCACCCCTCCACCGTGTCGTGGTCAGTCAGGGCAATGGCCGCCAAACCGTGTTTGCGAGCTTCAGCGACGACTTCCTCCGGCGTGTAGGTGCCGTCAGAAAACCGCGTGTGGAGATGGAGATCGGCGAACATTCCTCAGTCAATTGTCAGTATTCGGTGGTCAGTAGTCAGTCGCGCTGTAATGGCAAGCCACCGACTCCCCGCCAGTAACCACGGGCGCACCCGGTTCACTTCACGATCCTCGCCGGCCGCATCAAATCGCCCTTCACCTTGTCGAGAATGCCATTGACGAACTTGCCGCTCTCGGGCGTGGAGAACTTCTTGGCGATGTCCACCGCCTCGTTGATGCTGACCACGGGCGGGATGTCTTCCCGATGGAGCATTTCGTAGATGGCCAGGCGCATGACGTTGCGGTCCACGACGGCCATGCGCTGGAGATCCCAGTTCTTGGCGTATTGGCGGATTTTGACGTCCAGCTCCTCGCGGTGCTGGATGACGCCGCGGATGAGCGGTTCGGCGAACACGCGCACTTCGGCTTCTTCCGCCGTCGGCGGCGGCAATTCAGTGGCCTGCCCCCACGTGGCCTTCCCTTTGTCCTCGGCGATGGCGGCGGCGCGCTGGGAACCCCAGAAATGCGCCAGCGCTTCCTCCAGGTTCTCCGGAAGATTCAGGTCGTATTGAAACAAAAACTGCACGGCGCGCTCACGCGCCTCACGGCGTTTACCCATGCCCATAATGCCTCCAGCATGCCGCAGAATTGGGCGGTGCGGAAACGAAATCTTTCGCCGGGCCCGCGCGGAACCGTCAGGACACCGCCCCGGCGATTCGCGGGCGGGCCGCGAGCGGCGCAACCCGTCCGGGCTCGGATCGGGTGAGCCAAGGGAATCCGCCGCGGTCGAATTCCAGCCTCCCGCCGCTCCTGGGAGACCGGGCGAGGTCGGCAATCTGGTGTTTTTGCGTTTGACCAGACGGGGTGCCGCTGGTTACGGTTCGCTCCCTTGTTTCGACTTGGATTTTATGTTTGGCACAATCCGTAGGCATCAAACCTGGCTGTGGGCGATCATCATCGTGGTTATCGTCATCAGCTTCGTCATCTACTTCAACCCAAGTTCCCAGTTTGGCCGCGGCGGCGACGTGCGCACCGGCGATTATGGGATGATCGGCGAGGAGAAGATCACGGTGGAGAAACACGACGCTGCCCTGCGCGAGGCTTACCTGCGCTTCTTCTTCAGCTACGGAGAGTGGCCGGACAAAGATGCCCGGAACACGGGTTTCGACGCGGAGCGCGAGACGTTTTACCGGCTGCTGCTGCTGCACAAGATCAACGAGATGGGCATTCATATCAGCACTGCGGCGCTGGCCCAGCACGCCCATGACTTGTTGCGCTCGCTGGGCGGCGGGAGTCCGGTTTCGATCGAGACGCTGGTCAGCCGCAAGTTGAGCGAGAAAGGCATGACCGCCGAAGATTTCGAGCGATTTGTGCGGCATGAGGTCGCCATCCAGGAACTGGCCTCGCTGGTGGGCGGCTCCGGGTTGCTCGTGACGCCGGAGGAAGCGCGCATCGCCTACACCCGTGAACACGAGGAGCTTTCCGCCCAGGTGGTGCCGTTCCTCGCCGTGGATCATCTCGCAAGCGTCAATGTCTCGAACCAGGTTGTGGGAGAGTTCTACACGAACCGGATGTCAGCCTATCGCATCCCCGAGCGGGTGCAGGTCAATTACGTGGCGTTCAGCCTCTCAAACCACCTGGCCGAAGCCGAGGCGGAGTTGGCCAAGACCAACCTCACCGAGATTGTGGACGCGAACCTGGAGCGGCTCGGCACGAACTACGTCCGCTTCGGGAAAACCCCGGAGGAGGCCAAGGCCAAGATTCGCGAGCAGATCATCCGGGGCCAGGCCCTTATGAAAGCGCGAATCGTGGCGAACGAGTTCGCCACCGTGCTCTTCAATCAAGAGCCGGTTAAGGCCGAGAACCTCGACAAGCTCGCCAAGGAGCGGGTGCTGACCGTGAAGACCAGCGAGCCGTTCGACCGCGAAGACGGCCCCAAGGACTTCAACGCCGGTGTCAACTTCGCGCCGACCGCCTTCAAACTCACGGCCGACGAGCCGTTCTCCAGTCCGGTGCCCGGTGAGGATGCCGTTTACGTGCTGGCCTTCAACCGCCGGCTCCCGAGCGAAGTGCCACCGCTGGACAGCATCCGCGCGCGGGTGACCACCGATTGCCGCTACCAACAGGCAGTCTCGCTGGCGCGGCAGGCTGGCGTGAAGTTTCTGGCCTCCCTCACCAACGGCCTCGCCCAGGGAAAGACATTTGCCAATCTCTGCACCGAGGCGAAGCTCAAGCCCGTGCTGCTGCCGCCGTTCTCACAGAGCACCCGGTCGCTGCCGGAAGTCGAACAGGACCTTCCGCTCCAGCAATTCAAGCAGATTGCCTTCAACACGCCGGTGGGCAAGACCAGCGACCTCGTCCCCACGCGCGATGGCGGCATGCTCATCCACGTCAACTCCCGCATGCCGCTCGATGAAACCCGGATGAAGACCGAGCTGCCGGCCTTCACCACCATGTTCCGCCAATACCGGCAGAACGACGCCTTCAATGAGTGGTTCCGCAAACAGGCCGAGGACGGTCTGCGCAACACCGCGTTGTCGCGCATGCAGCCGTCCGAGATGAAGGGCGCTCCGGTGAAGCGGAAGCAGTAGCCCGCCGCGGGAAGCAGAGAGGCGAGGGCGCGGCTCCGGGTGACCGCGCCTGCCCGGCGTCCTTGAACCCGCAAACTGAAATCCCCGCCATGAGCCCCATTAAGCTTTCATCGCCCGCCACCCGCGAATTCTGGGAAATCCCGGCCCTCTTCGAGGACGCGCATCTCCTCGTCCTCGACAAACCCGCCGGCCTGCTCACGTCCCCCGACCGCAACGCGCTCGAGCGGCCCAGCCTCATGCAGTTGCTCCACGCCGGCATCGCCGCCGGCAAACCGTGGGCAACGGAACGCGGCCTCACCTATCTGTCCAACGCCCATCGGTTGGATGCCGAGGCCAGCGGCATTCTCCTGCTGGCGAAGTCCAAGTCCGTGCTCGTGACGCTGGCGAATCTGTTCGGCTCGGAGAAGTCCGGTTTGCACTTCGTGGCGCTGGCGCACGGCGGGCCGCGCGAGGCCCGCTTCGAGATCGGAGGCAAGCTCGCGCCAAATCCCCTGCGCCCGGGCTTGGTGCGAGTGGACCCGAAGCTCGGCAAACGCGCGCGCACGGTGGTGGCGGTCGTTGAGACCTTCCGCGGATACTCGTTGCTGGATTGCGAACTGCTGACCGCCCGCCCACATCAGGTCCGCGCCCACCTGCAGAACGTCGGCCTGCCGATGGTCGGCGACACGCCTTACGGCGGTCAACCGCTGCTGCTCTCTGAACTCAAGCGGGGTTATCGGCTGAAACCGGGACACGAGGAGCGCCCGCTAATCTCCCGCGCCGCGTTGCACGCCAGCCAGATTACGTTGCCCCACCCGGTCACCGGCGAAACGCTGACGATCACCGCGCCGTGGCCGAAGGAATTGAAGGTGGCGGTGAAGTATCTGCGGGAGTATGCGAAGTAACCCCCCAACTCGGCAGAAACCCACAACTCTTTTCTCTCTCGGAAAAAGGCTGCAGGAAGTAGCTGGGTAGTAGAGGCGGCGGCGGAACGTTCATGGCACAGTTTCTCGACCGTGCAGCCGGGTGGATCACGATCCGAATGTCAGCTCCCTGAAATCACCGGGGTGAAGGCTGGCCAGCGCCGCCGAGATTTCCCCGAGGTGTCTTTGGAGGCGAGGCCAACTGGTCGTGGGCAAAACCAGAATCGCCAGTCGCCGCCCGGAGAGATTTTGTTGGTAACGCAGGTTCTGGTCGGTGGTGATAAAGGCGTCGAATACCGGCTCCGCCGCCGCCAACAAATCGCCATTGTTCAATTCGGCCCAGCCCATCTCGTAAGCCGTGACGACTTCGTGGCCGGCCAGAGCGCGGCGCAACGGCGCCGGCGTTCCGTGATCGAACAGAATCTTCATGTACGCGGCGACCTGACGCGCGGTTCACGCCACTGCGAGACTGCGCTCGGCGTGTTCCAGCACGGCTTCGGCCTGGGAACGCGTGACACCGGGGAACCAAGCAAGGAAATCGTCCACCGTTGCGCCGTCTTCGAGGTTCTCGAACAGCGCCGCGACCGGCACGCGCGTGCCCTTGAAAAGCCACGCGCCGCTGACCTTGCCGGTCACGCGTTCAACCGCCGGGCATTCGCTCCAGTCCAGCATGCCCAAACGATAGCGTCCGACTCTCGGCACGGCAAGCGCGCACCAAGCCAACTGAGTCGCTCACCCCACGACCCACGCAAGAATCGCCTTCTGCGTGTGCAACCGGTTTTCGGCCTGGTCGAAGATGGTCTGGGCGTGCGCCTCGAAGGTGGCTTCGTCAATTTCCTTGCCGCGATAGGCCGGCAGGCAGTGCATCACTAGCGCGCCGCGCTTGGCCAGCTTCACGAGGGACTGGTTCACCTGGTAACCCGCGAGCGTCTTGAGCCGTTCGGCGGATTCGGCTTCCTTGCCCATCGAAACCCACACGTCGGTGTAGAGCACGTCCGCGCCCCGGGCGGCGGCTTTCACGTCTTCGGTGCAGATCACTTTGCCGCGTGCGCGGCGGACCAGCTTGGCGGGCGGTTGAAATGCCTTTGGGGCCGCGATGCGCAGCTCGAAACCGAGTTTCGCGGCGGCGAAGATCCACGAGTTGGCCACGTTACACGCGCCGTCGCCCACAAACGTCACAACCTTGTCGGCCAGCGGGGTGCGGCGCTTCTCCTGGATCGTGAAGATGTCCGTCAGAATCTGGCACGGATGCTCCTCGTCGGTGAGCGCGTTGATCGTGGGGATGTTCGAGAGTTGCGCGAACTCCTCCACGTCGCGCTGCGCGAAGGTGCGGAAAATGGCGCCGTGGACCATGCGGCCCAACACACGCGCGGTGTCCTTCACCGGTTCGCCGCGCCCGAGTTGAATCTCGCTCGCGCTCAGGAAGATCACGTCGCCGCCCAGCTCGCGAATACCGACCTCGAACGACACGCGGGTGCGCGTGGAGGACTTGGAGAAGATCATCGCCCACGTCTGGCCCGCCAGCGGTTTGCCGGCGTGCCGTCCCCGTTCGCGTTTCATGACCGCAGCGGCGGCGAAGATTCTTCCCATCTCCGCCGGTGACAATTGTTCAATGCCTAAAAGATGTTTCACAATTCAAATTGGTTTTGGGAAACAAGCCCGACACCTACCGAATACCTCAATCTCGGCGCGGCGTCACTTCTTATTCTCGGCCTTCGCGCGGTCGGCGGTTCGCCAGAGATACCACGCGGCGGTAGTCCGATGCGGTCGCCAACGTTCGCCGAATGCCAGCAGCTCCTTCACCTTGGGCAACTCGCGCCGCCGGTAAGCGAGGCGGAAACCGGTGCGCACGCCAAAATCATCGGCGGGCAACACGTCTGGGCGGCCCAGTTGGAAGATCAGCAGCATCTCGACCGTCCAGCGGCCCACGCCGCGGACCTCGGTGAGCCGGGCGATGATCTCGTCATCCGACAGCCGTACAATTTGCCGCGCCGTGGGCACGACGCCGTCGAGCGTCTTGGCGGCGATATCGCGGATGGCCGCCACTTTGGCGCGTGAGAAACCGGCCCCGCGCAAAGCCTCATCCGAAACACCGGCCACGTCTGCTGGTCTGGGGAAACGGCGGTGCGGGAACAGTCTCTTGAACCGGCCCAGAATCGTGTTCGCCGCCGTGCCGTTGAGTTGCTGATGCGCCACTGCCTGAACCAGCGATTGAAACGGCGGGCGGCGCGTCTCCGGCGTGAGCGTGCAAGGGCCGCACTCGCGAATGATGCCCCGCATCACTGGATCGGCCGCGCCGAGTTGCCGGATCGCTACGGCGTTCATGCGCACTCGGCGACCCGCCTCACCACCGATTCCACGATTTGCAGACCCGCTTCCGCGTCGGCTCGATGCAGGTTGAGCGGAGGCAGGAAGCGGATGACTTGCGTGCCGGCGGGAATCGCCAGCAAGCCAGCGGCGTGGAGCAGGCTCAGAAACCGCACGGCCTGGCTCTTGGACGGATCACCGGGCAAATTCGCGATCTCGGGCGTCAGCTCGAAGCCAAGCATCAACCCCAGGCCGCGCACCGTCGAAATGACGCCGGGATACTCATCGGCCATCCGCTGGAGGCCGGCCTTCAGGAACTCGCCCACTTCGCGCGCGTTCTGGTCGAGATGTTCCCCTTCGATCACTTCGAGCACCTTGAGCGCAACCGCACAGGCGAGCGGCGAGCCGCCGTAAGTCGTGCCGTGCGTCCCGGCACTGAGCAGGTCCGCATACGGCGCGCGCACCCAGAATGCGCCGATGGGGAAACCCGCGCCGAGGGATTTCGCCATCGAGATGCCGTCCGGCAAGAAGGTGCTGCCTGCGTCTTGCGGGCTGTTCTCTATTGGATCTGCCGGCGGGACGTCGGCAGCACACTGGGCGTCTTCGAGGATGCGTTGCCAGCTTTGGCAACGGCCGGTGCGGAAGTGACCGCATTGCACACTGTCCATCAGGAGCAACAGCTTCTTTTCGTCGCAGAGCTGGCGCAGGCCGAGCAGGTATTGAGGCGTAGCGGGTGTGACGCCGCCTTCGCCTTGGACGCCTTCGATCAGGATCGCCGCCGTCGCCGGGGAAATGGCAGCCCGCATGGCTCCGAGGTCGTTAAACGGCACCTGGCGAAAGCCCGGCACCAACGGCTCAAACCCTTTCCGAACCTTCTCCTGCCCCGTGGCCGAGATGCCCGCGAGCGTGCGGCCATGGAACGAGTTGAACGTGGTCAGGATTTCATAGCGGCCTTGGTCGTGGCCGAACTTGCGGGCGAGCTTGAACAAACCTTCGTTCGCCTCGCCGCCACTGTTGCAGAAGAAGACCTTGCCGGGGCCAATGTGCTTCACCAGACCCGCCGCCAGGCGGCCTTGCGGTTCTTGGTAGTAGTAATTCGAGCAGTGAATCAACTTCCGCGATTGTTCGATGAGCGCTTCCGTGATGGCCGGATGCCCATGTCCGAGCGAACTGACGGCGATGCCGCCGCCGAGATCGAGGTAACGCTTGCCGTTCACGTCGAAAAGATGGCTGCCCAAGCCATGGCTCAGCGCGATGTCGAAGCGGCCATAGGTCGGCATGACGTTCTTCGTGAACAGCTCGCGAATCGTCTCGAACTGGTTGCGCACGATGGGCGGTGGCGGCGGTACGATGTCTTTCATGTTGTTGTCCGTAAAACCAAGGGCGCAATGTTTAGTGCCGGCGTGTCAGTGTGGAAAGCGAAATGTTGGCCATGACGCCGTTGCCGGAGATCACCGGCGTGCGACTGCGCGTTGTTGTGCGACGGCCGCATCACCTGCCGCGGGAACTGAAGGCGCGGGTTCTGCGGGAGGCGTTTGCTGCCCTGCGTCCCGGCGGCTGTCTGGTGGTGCGCGATGCGACCCGCAGTCCCACACGCGGTCATCGCCGGGTGGAATGGGTGAAAAATGGGCGGTGTGGGCCGGCGTGAACCGGGTTCGACGGGGCAAGCATTTTGAAGATGAAGAAACCCACCTCGCACTACTGCGCAAGGCGGGTTTCATTCAGATTGAGAAGCAGAAAAGCGCGGGGCTTGGCTCCGATCGCCTGCTCTTTGCCCGCAAAGCGTAAGCCACTATCTGCTCATCGACAGTCGTCCTTCTGAAGAGATCGCGTCCGCTCGCTCTTCTCTCCGCCCAAGAAATCACTCTTGATTTGTTGTACTCGGGCCTGGTTCTTCTGTTCGTATTCGGCGACATGGCCGTCTCTCTGAATGGCCACCACCCTCTTCTCCCGTTTCTCAAACTCGGCCAGCCTGGCCCGTCGTGGATCGTCCTTGGCCAAAGGGGTCATCCTGATATTGGCCTGAATCCATCCCATTCCGACATCCACCATGACGTCGTAAATCTTATTCGCGTCCACTTCTGCCTCCAAAACGGTAACGTGGTCCGCCCACCCGATGAACAGGTGTTTTCCAGCATCACACGTGTATTGATAGACGGACTGCCCAGGGAGATCACAAATGAACTTTCCGTCCCCATCAAAAATGGGGAAAAGCGCCATCCCTCCATAACCCGTGGGTCGGTGGAAGTTGACCAACGCCTTTCCGGGCGGTGGATTGGCAACGCGCGTCGTTGTGGCAACGTGTTTGGGTAGGCCAGCGCAGCCGGTCAACAACGCGGTGATGACGAGCAGGCCGGACAAGCCGGTGGATTTGAGGCTGGGTTTCATGGTGTTTCTGCGTGGTTGTTTGATTTGTTACCTGTGCTTGAATTGACGCTCAGACTTGATTTGCTTGCGCAGCGACGGAGTTGAGGCTAGGCGGCCTCTCTTCGGGTGTCAAACGCGACTTTCCGCTTCCGTCGCTTCTAGGTCGTGCGTGCCGCCTCGAGCAAGATGGGGGCAGAACCAGCGACCAAGAATCCGTTGTTTTCGCCCAAGCCTCCCGCTACAGTCCCGGCACACATGAGCAACCGCGGGCAGGCGCGCGAACTTTCGTAGGGGCATGGAGCAAGTCCGACGTATTCTCATCTTCCCTTGCGGCAATACGCTTTCGCATGTGGCCCAGGCCTTGGCCATCGCCGAACGATTGGAGGCGGATGGCGTGGAATGCCATCTGGGCCTGGCAGCGGCGCGGGTTCGCTGGGCGTCACATTTCTTTTCCCGCTGCCACGCAATCTCTGAGCTTTGGGAGACGTCAGGCACGCCGTATCCCACGCTGCGCTGGTTTTCGGATCGCGACCACGTGGAGCGATGCCTCGGGTCCCAAGAGGAACTGGTCCGGCGGCTGCATCCGGACGCGGTGATCGGCATCTTCGATTTCTTCTCCGTGGTGAGCGGACGCGGGCGGCCCGTCATTAGCATCAACGGCGCGTGCATGTTGCCAGCCTATCCGGGTGTGCTCGGCTTTGCCGAGGCGGAATCGCCGCAACGCCGGGAGCAGCAGCAGACACTGGATCGCTTCTGGGAATTCGCCGCCCGTGCGTTCGCGCCGGCCCTGCAGCGCCGCGGGCTTCCCGTTCCGACTCACGCCAACGAGTTGCTCCTGGCGGATCACAACCTGATCTACGAATTGCAGGAACTGAGCGGCCTGCGCGAGCGGCCTGCAAACTGCCGCTGCGTCGGGCCGATCTTCTGGTCCGGCTGGGAGCGCCTCGGCAAAGCGCCGGCCTGGAACACACGAAACGGTGAGCCGACGGTTTATATCAATGTCGGCACGCTGGCCGCACAGCCTGTCGCGTTGCATCGGTTGATGGACGCGGTGATGGAAATGGGCGGACGCGTGCTCGCGAGCACGGGCCAGGCGGGAGCCAGCCAGAGCGGCGAACGGCTTTGCTGCCGGCCGTGGTTGTCGCCCACGCGCGCCACGAGCCTGGCGGACGTGGTGGTTTCGACCGGCGGCATCGGCGTGTGCTATCAGAACTTGCGCTGCCGCGTGCCGTCATTGGTCGTGCCGCTGCATCCCGAGCAGGCCACCAACGGGCTTCACTTCGAGCAAGGCGGCTGTGGCCGGGTGTTGTTGCCCGAGATTGTGTTCACCGGGCAATCGCGGCAATACGCCGACGCGGTGGACCCCGAGTGGTTCCGCGTCACGCTGCGGGAGATGCTGGAGCAGCGTCTGGAATTCGCGCCGAACCTGAACCGCTTGGGTGCGGTACTGGAATCCCACGATGCATTGGCGGCAATCAGCGGCTTGGTTCGCGACCTTGCATGAAGCCGCGTCTGAAGGCCGTGCTGGTTCACGGCATGGGCAGCAATCCGGCGTGGTGGGATTTCATCGCGGCGGCGCTGGAACGGATCGGCGTCACGACGGTTGCACCGGCGATGCCATCGCTCGAAACCGCCGGGCCGGAGGCGTGGTGTCGCGCCGTGGCGAGCCAGCTTGAGGACGGCCCTACGATTCTCATCGGACATTCGCTGGGCGCGGCGGTTTGCATGGAGGTCGCCCGCGAGCGTCTGCCAGCGGGGCTGATTCTGCTCGCCTGTCCGCCGTTCTTTCCCGACTTCTCGCCGGACCCGCCGCCGGAGACAGGCTTGTCGGTTTCGGCTACGGTGCGGGTTGGCCGTTTCCTGCTGGCGGCCTGCGCGAAACCGGCGCCCATGACTGTGGAAGCCATTCACTTCGCCGGCGCTACTGATCCTTGGGTGCCGGAGCGACACGCCCGCCGACTGCCGTTTCCGCTGGAGATCATTCCCGGCCTGGGCCACGGCGTAAACCGCTCGCCGCGATTCGCGCTCCGGATCGTGCGTCACGTTCTGAATTCGACGGCCGGGCACCAGCGCTTGGATCCCGGTAGCCGTTTGGAGTACTGCGCTCGCCACGCAGCATCGCCCGCGGCGTCACTTGGTCTGGACGAAACCGCGCCGCCGCCGGCCCGGTTGCACGTCGAGGTCACCACGCGTTGCCAGCTTCGATGTCGGGCCTGTGCCCGGACATTGCGGCGTGCCGCGGAGCCGGACGCGGACATGCCGGAGGAGTTGTTCAAGAAGCTTCTTGAAGAATCGCCGTGCGCCAGGGACGTCTTTCTGGTCGGGCTGGGCGAACCGCTGCTGCACCCGCAACTGGCACGGTTGGTCGCGCTGGCCGCGGACGAGGGCCGGCAGGTTCACTTGGTGACCAACGGACTGCGCGCCAGCCGCGAGGTGCTGGCGGAATTGCAGGTTGCGGGTTTGGCCGAGGTGACGTTCAGCCTCGATGCGACCGATGAACGATTGTTCCGGGAGTTGCGCGGCGGTGCGTCGCTGGAGCTGGTGCTGAATCATTTTCGCGCCGTACCCGCCGGCTTGCGCAAATCGGTCTTCGTGACGCTGTCCGTGGACAACGCGGCAGCCTTGTCAGGGATCGTTGACCTGGCTGCGCAGGAGGGACTGCCGGCGATTGGGGTCACGGACCTGAACTTTCCCGAAAACCGCGCCCGCTCGCTGGCGGGAAACGAGTCCGTCCAGGCGGCTTTGGAACAGGCCATCGCCCACGCGCATCGCAGAGGCGTGGTGCTGGTCGGCCCGCATTTCCACGACACGCCGGATGTCGTCCAAGGCTGGCGGCGGGCGCAGGTCAAGTCCCCGGTGGACCTGACCCGCCGTGCGGTGGCCCACAGCCATTGCCTGGCGCCGTGGCGCATGGCGGTGATCCGTGCGGACGGCATCTTGGCCGCTTGCGATTGCGCTCCTCAAACGCGGCTCGGTGATTTGTCCCGCACCGAACTCGGCGAAGCGTGGAACGGCGTACCCATGCGGGCTTGGCGCCGGCAGGTGTTGGCGGGCACGTGTAAGGCGTGCCGGATTTGCCCACGTTACTGATGGTTTCGGAGCAGAGACTTGACGAGCGGCGGTGGTGCGGCACCCTGTGCCGAGCATGGCCATCCTGAGCCGCAACGAAATGAACGCGCGATCGCGCGCGACCCGATTTACCAGCGATCCTGCGCAGGGCATTCTGATCCGGAACGGGAGCCTTGAATGAAGGTCACCTTCGTCTATCCGCGCTTTCAGAAGTTCCTCGGGAGCGTGCCGGAGCTGGATGCGGACCTGGTCAACTACTTCCTCGGCAATTTCACCACGCCGCCCTCGCTCGGCATCCCGCTACTGGCCGCGCATACGCCGCCAGAGATCGAGATCGAGCTGCTCGACGACAACAGCGGGCAGGCCATTGACTACGCCGCGCCCACCGACCTCGTCGCCATCAACTGCTTCACGCCGCAAGCTAAGCGCGCCTTCGAGATCGCCGACCGGTTCCGCGCCCACGGCAAGAAGGTCATTCTGGGCGGCATGTTCCCGTCGTTCATGGCGGACGAATGCCTGAAGCATGCCGACAGCGTGAACATTGGCGAGGGCGAGCCAACCTGGGCTCAAATCCTTCAGGACACACTGGCCGGCACCCTCAAGCCGCGTTACGTGGGCGGCTGTTCGACGAACCTCGATACGCTCCCCGCCGCGCGCCGCGAAATTTTCTACCGCAATGATTTCTACGATTGGGACGAGGACCTCGTCCAGCTCACGCGCGGCTGCCCTTACAACTGCGCCATGTGTGTGTTGCCGACGCACCAGGGCGGGCGCATCCGCTTCCGGCCCGTCGAACGCGTCGTCGAGGAGATCCGCGGGCTCAAACACGAGAACGTCTATCTAGCCGACGACACGCTGTTCTTCCCGCACCGCAAGCTCAACGATTACGCTCGCTCGCTGTTCAAGGCGCTCGAACCCGTGGGCAAAAAGTATTTCGTCGCCTCGACGATGGCGCTGAACACGGACAAGGAATTCCTCGACCTGGCCGCCCGCGCCAGCGTGAGGAATTTCTACTGCACGCTCAACGTGGACCCGTTTTCGATCCGGGCGCTGCAAGGGGAGGGCAAAGAGCGTCAGATGCTCGTGGACCTGGTGAAGGCCATCGAGGACCGCGGCATCCGGTTTTTCGCCTCATGCGCATTGGGACGCGACTGGGACGACGCGGACATTGCGGACCGGATTCTCAACCTGTTCGACGCCGCGCAAATCCACACCTCAGAGTTCTTCATTTTCACCCCGTATCCCGGCTCGGTGCATTGGGAGCGGATGACGCGGCAGAAGCGGATCATTGACTTCAACTGGTCGCACTACAACGGCGCGCACGTGGTCGCGCGTCCGCACAGCATGAGCCCTGAGCAACTCCGCGAGCAGTTCATCAAGGTGTGGCGCGAGTTCTTCCGGGCACAGAAGACGCGGCACGCAGCGAATCTCGAACCCGCAACCTATGAAGCCGGCGTGCAAGTGGTGGGCAAGCCGCTGCAGCGACAGGGTGCCCGCCAGCAGGCGGTCGTGACCGGTATCGGCATCCTGAGCCCCATCGGTCAGGACACGGCGACCGTGACTGAGGCGCTGCGGAACGGTCGGCACGGATTGGCGCCGGTGTCGAAGTTCGATGCCGCCCACTTCCGCACGAACCTCGGCGGCGAGCTCAAGGACTTTCGTGCTGCGGACCATTTGAACGAGGCCGAATTGCGTGCGATTGACGATCCCTATCTCCACTACGCCATCGCGGCGGCGCGGTTGGCGTTGCGGGACGCGGGTTTGACTTGGGAGCGCGGGGAAGTGCGGCGCGACATCGGTGTCGTGCTGGCCACGTGCAATGGGGGGTTGGCTTCTGCCGAAGCGGAGTACGCCTGGAAGCATGGGCGGGCGTCGCGAGCCTTCGACGAGCGGATGAACCTGCACGCGCAGTATTTCGGTTTCGGCAAGGCGCTGGCCAACGTGCTGGGTCTGGGCGGCGAAACGTGGCTCGTGACCACGGCCTGTTCCTCCGGTACGGTTGCGTTGGGACTGGCGCAAACGCTCCTCCGGCGTGGCTACTACGACACGGTGCTGGTGGGCGGCGCGGACGTGCTGTGTGTGGCGAACGTCTCGGGTTTCGATGCCCTCAAGGCCACGTCCACCGGCCGCATGGCGCCGTTTTCGGTGCCGCCCGGACTTAACATTGGCGAGGGCGCGTGCTTCTGGGTGATCGAGACGATGGAGAAGGCGCTGCTCCGTCGCGCCCAGTGTCTGGGCCGTTTGGCGGGACACGCCACGACTTCCGACGCGTATCATCCGACGACACCCGACCCGCGCGGGCAAGGGG
>CAYJNU010000074.1:0-4764 GCA_964371005.1 uncultured Verrucomicrobiota bacterium
GATCGTGCGGAGAATCTCGGGTTGGCCGTTTACTTTCGGCGGAGAGGAGCACTCTGGATGGTTGCCACCAGAGGCATCTATACCTTTGGCGACCCCGTGCGAAAGCGAGGTTTTGGACGTGCAGATTCTGCAGGTCGATGGAGGTTACAGCCTTGCATGGGCAGCGCGACCATCAGCGACCCGTCGCGAGTTACTCCCTCCCAAAATCGGTGACACCTGGCATAAGACCCTGGAGGACGCTGAGGCATCCGCCTATCAGGATTTCGGCATCAGGCACGAGGATTGGCTCAACGCTGCAGAGGCAAATGAGACGGGTTTGCGCAGGTGCTGAGGCAAGGCGACTACAATTGGCAGTCCCCCACCTATGATGAAGTTATCCTGTCAGTCTGTCTTCCTCGCCGTATTGCTCGCTTTCGCAGGCTGCGCCACCTCGTCAACACCTCACGCCGCGTTGACCGGCAACATCTCGGTGGACGGGCCGAAGATGATCGCCGAAGGCCCGGCCAAGGACAAAGTCCTCTGGCAATACCGCACCGCCGCCGCCGCCATGCGCCAGGGCAAGTTTTCCGAAGCCAAGCCGCTGCTCGACGACGCGTTGCTGACACTCCAGGGCATATTCGGCAAGGATGCCGAGGCGCGGAAGTCGCGTCGCTTGTTCTCGCGCGAGTCGCGCAAGACGTTCATCGGTGAGCCCTACGAGCGGAGCATGGCGTATTTCTATCGTGGTGTTCTTTACTGGATGGACGGCGAACCCGACAACGCCCGCGCCTGTTTCCGCAGCGCCGAGTTCGAAGACAGTGACGCCGAAAACAAGGAGTTCGCCGGCGACTGGGTGTTGCCCGATTATCTCGAAGCCCTCGTCACGGCCAAGCTCGGCGGCGATGGCTCGGACGCATTCAAGCGGGCAGAGGCGAGCGTCAAGAACGCAAGTTTGCCACCGCTCGACCCCACGGTGAACACGCTGTTCCTCGTGGAATTCGGCCCGGGCCCGACGAAATATGCCAGCGGCGCTTACGGTGAGGAGTTGCGTTTCCGCACCACGGCATCGCCGGTGAAGTCGGTGTTGCTCAAGCTGGACAACCTCAACATCCCGATCGCGCCGGTGGATGATTTGAATTACCAGGCCACCACCCGCGGTGGACGGGTGATGGATCACATCCTCGCCAACAAGGCGGTATTCAAAGCCGGCACGGACACGTTCGGCGACGCAGCCATTATCAGCGGCGCGGTTCTTACCGGAGCGGGTCGGGGCCGGAAGGATGCGACCGAGGAGGTAGGCGCGGGTCTGCTGGTCGCCGGGTTGCTGAGCAAGATTGTCTCCGCCGCGACCACGCCCGAGGCTGACGTGCGCCAGTGGGAGAATCTCCCTCAGTTCCTGAGTTTCGCCCAGTTGACGCTGCCCGCCGGCCAGCACACGGCCACGATTGAGTTCCTCGGCGCCGACGGCAAGCCGGTGGAAAGGCTGACCAAGACCGTCACATTCACTGTGCCCGCCTCGGGCCACGACAAAGTCATCTTCGTCAGTGACACTTCAACCACGCCCCAGACGCAATGAACGAGTCCTTCCAGTCCGTAGTTGTCGCGGTGAAGAGGTTCACTTCAAATCCGGAGCCTGCATCTGAGCCGAGCCTCCTTGCGTCGGCCGCCTACGAGTGAGTTGACCCAACTGCCCAAGCCAAGTTCCAAACCAAACGCACACGATTATGAAACTGAACATCACCCAGATCATTCCCCTCGCGGCGGCCCTGCTGGTCGCTGGTTGCAGCACTTACGACAAAGGCCCCTATGTGCCGGAGGCCTCCAAGACGTGGCCGCACGAAAACACCGAGTCGGTCGTCCTTTTGGACCCGGGCGTGCAGCATTCGATCACCACGTCCAGCCAGCCGTTCGCGCAGTTGCTGGCCGATGGCCGGTTGGCCGTCACCGTGCAACTGCGCAATCGCGAGAACCGGCGACTCGAGGTGCAGGCCAACTGCGTGTTTAAGGACGTCAACGGCGTTTCCACCGGCGACGAAACGCCGTTCCAGACCGTGATCGTGACGGAGAATGCCACCGAGCAGGTGAAGTTCACTTCGATGAACGACCAGGCGAAGCGGTTCACAATCCGCGTGCGCCAGGCGCGGTAGCCCGCCGGCGCCGGCCCGTGAGCGGGCGCAGGCCGAGAAAAACTCATTGTCGCCGGGCGGAGGGTGTGGAATCGTTGCGGCGGGGCGACCATGAGCGAATTCAAATTTGCCTGTCCGGTCTGCGGTCAGCACATCACGTGCGATTCCGCCAATAGCGGCACGCCGATGGAATGCCCTACGTGCTTTCGCAAGCTCGTCGTTCCACATGCCCCGGCGGATGAGTCGTCCAAGTTCATTCTTTCCGCCACGCTTGTGCCGGGGAAGAAGCCGATCACCGAGATCGCCCTTCCCGCCCAGGCCGGGCCTCCAACGTCACGCTGGTTGCCGCTCGTCTGGGCTGGCTTGGGCGTGCTGGTCCTGGCCGGTGCGGTTCTGGCGCTCGTCAAGTCGGGCGTGCTCAAGCCGCATCCCCGCCACGCGAACGAAGCTCGGCCGAACGCCGTAGGACAACCTGGACCAACCGCGGCGCCAGACGCGCGCTGGCGATTGGACCTGGCGACGGTTCGAATTCCTGACGCCCCCGCCAGCGGCCGGATCAAGGGGAGGGAATTCCGCCTGCAACGAGCGACGATTCAGAACGGCACGCTGGCATTGCGGCAAGGCGAGAAGTGGCCTCCGGACGTGGGCGTGACGATCCTGTTGCCGCCGCGACCGCCACAGGACTACGCGGGGAAGCAGTTCCTCATCGAGACGAACTACGCTGGCAAAGCGCCGCGCGTGGTGTTGCGCGTCAAAGACGACCAAGGGAAGGAAGTCACCCAGAACGTGACCGCGGGTTACGCGATGAAGCTGGAGTTCAACCAGGCCATCAAGGGCAGGCTGCCGGGCGGAATCTACCTTTGCACCCCGGACGAGGCGCAGAGCGTGGTCGTCGGGAGTTTTCTGGCCGAGATTCGCAAGCCGAACCCACCCAAGCCACCCAAGCGACCGGACTCGCAACGTCCACCGCCCGCCCCGCCGCCGGCTCGTTGATCCAAACCGAACCGTCAAAGCTGAGGTGGTTCACTCGTGGCGCAAGGCCTCCACCGGGTCCATCTCTGCCGCACGCATGGCTGGGTAGATGCCGAATACCACGCCCACCAACGCCGAGATGCTGAACGCCAGCAACGGCGACCAGAGCGTGATGATCGTTTTCATGCCCGCCGTCGATGTCACGACGAACGGGATCGCCACCCCCAAGAGCACCCCCATGATCCCACCCGCACCGCTCAGCAGCACGGTCTCGACGAGGAATTGCAGGATGATGTCGTGCCGGCGTGCGCCCAGGGCCCGACGGATGCCGATCTCGCGTGTCCGCTCCGTGACGCTCGCCAGCATGATGTTCATGATGCCAATCCCGCCAACGAGCAGCGAGATGGCGGCGATCGAACCGAGCACGATGTTGAAAATGCGCTTGGTGTGTTCGGCTTGTTTCAACATCTCCAGCGGCACGTCAATGGCGTAATCTTTTTTCTTGTGGCCGTATTCCAGGAGGCGTTGGATCGCTTCGGAGACGCTCATCACGCGGTCCAGGCTGGCCACCTTCACAGTCACCTCGTGGAATTGCACGCGTTCCGCCTCGAAGCTGCCGCTCCGCCGGCGCATGAGCAAATCGCCGTAGCGAAGCCGGGCGGTCTCCAGGGGAATAAACACGCGCTCGCTCGGGCCCTTGGCCGAATCCGTTGACTTGTCCTCATTGGCCGCGCGGCTCCGCGATTCCATGACGCCGATGACGCGATAGTAGTTGCCGCCCACCCGGATTTCCTTGCCGAGCGGGGTTTCCAGCGGGAAGAGCGCCGGCACCACCTCCGCGCCGAGCACGCAGACATTCGCCTTGCCCTCCATGTCGGTTTCGGTGAAGAACCGGCCCGCGGCGACATGGTGGTTGCGCATCTCCGGATACCACGGCACGGTGCCGACCAGTTCGCAATCCACTCGCCGGCTGATGCGCCAGGCATATTCGCGGATGAGCCGGGACGGCAGCACGACCGTCACGCCGGGAATCGTGGCGCGGATGCGTTTCACGTCGGTGTAGGTCAGGCCGTATTGTAGGATGTAACTCTGGCTGCCCTTGTCAGAAACTTTCTGTTCCTCGGGGGGCTTGACGCTGCGGAGAATGATGTTCTGGCTGCCGAGGTTCTTGATCTGCTCCTGCGCCTCGTAGCTCGCGCCTTCGCCAATGGCCAACATGGCGATCACGGAGCAGACGCCAAACACAATGCCCAGCACAGTGAGCAACGAGCGGAGACGATGCAGCCACAGGCTCTTGAAGCCCAAGCGCACGGTGCGGCGCAATTGCGAGATGGAGAAGCCGAGGATCATGTGGGCGGGGGGCTGGAGGTGAGCCGAGCTGCGGCTGGAGCGGCGAAATCCGAAATCCGAAATCCGAAATCCGAAAGAAGCCCGAAACTCGAAATCCGAAACCAGCACGGCTGCATGCGACAGGGTGCGGCTAACAGAGCGCGCATCGGGCCATGTCGGGGCTTGCTTTCGCGCGACAGCGTCTTGGACTGCGCCAGCCCTCTGGCGCTTTCTGTTGCCCATGACGACCAAAGCGGCAGAGGGCTGCCGCACTCCAAAACCTGGCGGAGCTTCCCACCGCACAGGAAACGGAAGCCCGACTGCGTTTCAACCGCGGGACGCAGGCCTTCCCTTCGGC
>CAYJNU010000074.1:4774-7991 GCA_964371005.1 uncultured Verrucomicrobiota bacterium
GAATCCAGGTTGCCGGTCGGTTCGTCGGCGAGGATAACGAGCGGGTCGTTGACCAGCGCACGAGCGATGGCGACGCGCTGCTGCTGGCCGCCGGACAGTTCGAACGGCTTGTGTTCCAGCCGCTCGGCCAATCCCACGCGCTCGGCCAGCTTGCTCGCGACCGCGCGGCTCTCCTCCTCAGGCCGGCCCTGGTAGTAGAGCGGAATCTCGATGTTCTCCACCACGGTGAGCTGCTGGATGAGGTTGTAAGATTGGAAAACGAAGCCCAGCCGCGCCCCACGCACCTTCGAGAGCGCATCATCTTCCATCTGCGACACGTCCGCATCGCCGAGCAGGTAGCGACCGGAGGTGGGGCGGTCCAGGCAGCCGAGGAGGTTGAGCAGGGTGGATTTGCCGCAACCAGACGGCCCCATGATGCTAATGTATTCGCCCGCCGCGATGCCGAAGCTCACGCCGCGCAACGCCTCCACTGTCACCGGCCCCATGCGGTAGTGCTTCCGGACGTTGTCGAATTGGACGATGGGCGAGGACATCAAGTTTGGTTCTCTGAATCGTTCGAGCCTTCAGCACGCTCGCCCGCGAGCTTGCGTGCCGCCGCCTTCCCCGCCTGCGCCGGTGGCGGCGGAGGTTTCTCCGCGGGCGGTGTGGCCGCTGGCGATGCGAGTTGGTAGAACTCATGCAGCTTGCGCTGGAGCAGTTGCTTGTCCGGCAGCACCGTCTGGTACTCGGCGATGAGCGCCGGCGAAACCGTGCGGGCCAGGGCGTATTCGACGACTTCGTGGTCCTTGGTGGCGCAGAGCAGCACGCCAATGGAGGGGCGCTCGTGGGGTTTCTTCACGTCGCGATCAAGCGCCTCCAGGTAAAACTCCATCTTCCCCAGATGCTCCGGCTGGAACTCGTCAATCTTCAGGTCGAAGGCCACGAGGCATTGCAGGGCGCGGTGGTAGAACAGCAAGTCGAGGCGAAAATCCCGGCCGCCGACTTGCAGGACATATTGCTCGCCGACGAACGAGAAGTCGCGTCCGAGTTCAAGCAGGAACCGCTTCAGATTGGCCACGAGGGCGCGTTGCAGGTCGGCCTCTGAATGAACTTCGGGGAGGTCGAGGAAATCGAGGAGGTAGGTGTCTTTGAAAACGGTTTCTGCGGCGGGGTGGATTTCTCTCAACACGGCTGAGAGTTTTGGCGGAGAGAGCACGGTTCGCTCGAACAGCGCGCTCTTGAGCTGAAGCTCCAGTTCTCGTTTGGGCCAGCGCTCGCGCGCGGCCAGTCGAAGGTAGAACTCACGCTCTTTGGGGCGCTTACTGCGGCTCAAGATGAGCAGATTGTGGGACCAGGATAATTCTCGCACCAGTGGTGCGAGTTTTGGCTGGCCAGCGTAGGTGTCATGGAACTGGCGCATCCGCCAGAGGTTGGAGGCGGAGAAGCCGCGGAGTCCCGGGTGGTGGGCGCGGATGAAATCGGAAAGCGCGCTGACCGTCTGCTTGCCCCAGCCGGCGGCGGCGATCTTGCGGCTGATGAACCCGCGCACGCGCCAGTAGAGCCGGATCAACTCGTCATTGACCGCTTGGTAGGCGCACGCGCGCGCCGTTTCGATCATCTCCACGACTTCGCGGAAGGATGCCTCCTGAGCTGCTGGACGAGTTGAACCGACTGCCCGGGTCGCAGCCGTTGGCAACTTGGCTGTAGGCGTGGTCTTCTTCATATCGCGCGTCATCCTGGGGCCAGCGCAGAAACCCGACAAACCAATTTCAAGCGCTTGGCAACGCCGTTCTCGCCGCGGCATGGCGCGGGCCTCGCCGCGATGCCGAAGCTCACGCCGCGCAACGCCTCCACCGTTACCGGCCCCATGCGGTAGTGCTTCCGGACGTTGTCGAATTGGACGATGGAGGTGGGCATGGTCAAGTAAGGGAAGTGGCCAGCCCGCGCGTTCCAGATGTCAAGCAGAGGGAAGCCCCGCCGAAACCCCGTAGCGCAGACTTGCAGTCTGCCGTATCGCCGATTTGTAATCGGCAAGGCTTGGAAACGCTCAAGGGCTGGGGAACCTCGCGGCGTCCGCAGAATGCAATTCTGCGATACAGCAGATTGGAAATCTGCGCTACGAGACGGTGGCGCGTCCGGGTCGAAAGTGTGCGGCGAGTCTCCATGACAAGCTTGAAAGAGAAAAGTCACCAAGCCGAAAAGGCCAACGACCGTGATTATCCGACGCGCCCATGAGGCGCTGACGTAGTTGAGGGCGCGTCCGACGACCCCAAGCTCCCAAACCGAAAACAGCTGCAATAGTGTATCCAACCAGACGCGCCCGGTGTCTCCCGGATGCTCGCCCCGGAGCAATCCAACCAAGAAGTTCGCTGTCCATGCGGCGGCCAGAGTCACAGCGCAGATTAGCAGGAGCAGGGCGAGATCTGACATACGGTTTCAGAAGTGTGATCTGCCGGCGAGGACGCGCGGCAGCGCGTTCACGCCGCCCAACGCCTCCACCGTCACTAGGGCCATCTGGCAATGCTCGCGGACTTTGTCGAATTGGACGATGGAGGTGGGCATGGGCGGAAGTAACTCAGGTGCGATTCGCTTCTAAGGAGACGTCAGGCATCGGTTTAATTTCGTGACCCACTCTTACGCGTTGGAGGTGGAATGATCTCGTATCCCGAGTTGTTTGTCTGAAGTCGGACAACTGTGTTGGCTGGTAAACTGTCAAATGCGGTGGGCAGCACAGCCTCCGGGAGCTCGTCCACGGCCTTAATCTTGTAAACAGCATGCAGATTCCAGAAACGCTCAGGGAAATACTGCAGTACTTGCTCTCGTGAGAGTACAGTCTCCGGACGGGTCTGGTGCTCAGTCGCGTATTGCCGCTTGGCAGCGTCGATCTGCCGGAGTGTGTTGATGATCCCGAGATAGGCGCGCGTTCGTGAGCCGGGGCGCGGAATGCTGGCACAGATGGCAATCGCCAACGCTGTGATGACTATGAATACGACCGCCAGCCACTGCGCCACCTGTCTCATACGCAAATTCACGTCTGTGAGCTTACTCTGCTACCCGAATCTTCCAGCCTCCCGTTCGCCGCCGTCTTCCCTGCCTTCGGCGCAGCCGCAGGCGTGGGTTTGCTGGCGGGCTCGGACGGCTTCTCACCCGGCGGTTTGATTTCCCGGCCGTTGTCCTGTTCCGTGCCGTCGGGCGGGCGGAGCAGGACTTTCTCGCCTTCCTTCAGCCCCTTCTTGAT